>VBKO01000252.1 GCA_005888115.1 Deltaproteobacteria bacterium | reverse complement strand
CTGACGTGCAGCGCTCATCTTGAAACGGCACAGTTCCAGAAGTGCGGCAGGATGGGCATCGGTCAGGTGACGGACGGCGTGCGCGTCTTTAGGTGTCCTGGAACAGCAGTGTCAGCGATGTCCTTCGACCCGGTTTTCGGCCTGGTTCATCTCCAGTGAGCAGCTCGCCCGCGGTCCGCTTGGTCGGAACCGCGGACGAGTCGGTTCTGCAAACGAGCGCCTCGACGTGGGGTTGTGCGAGAGGTGACGGACCCGCAGCAATCGTGCTCGCGCCGTCATCCACACGCACGCATTGCCGCGCACCGAGCGCGCCAGCTCGTTGACGACCCGCACAGTCATCCGTTAAGAGGCGAGGCGGTCGGGATGGATGAACGAGCGACGCCGAGATGATCGAGCTTGCCCCTGACGCGCTGCGAGGTTCCTACCCTCCGCTGGTGACGCCGCTGCGCGACGGCGAGGTCGACTACGAAGCCTACGCGCAGCTCGTCGAGATGCAGGTCCGCGAGGGATCGCACGGCGTCGTGGTCAACGGAACCACCGGCGAGCCCACCACGCTGACGCTGCGCGAGCGCACGCGCCTGGTGGCCACGGCGGTGAAGGCTGCGGCACACCGCATCCCGGTGGTAGCCGCGACCGGCTCGCAATCGCTGGCGGAGACGCTCGAATTGACGGCGGCGGCCGAGGAGGCTGGCGCGCAGGCGGCGCTGGTGATGACGCCGTACTTCGTCAAACCGCCGCCGCGCGGGCTGGTGGAGTACTACCTCGAGGTGGGACGACGGAGCCGACTTCCCGTGCTCATCTATCACATCCCCGGCCGCACCGCGCTGGAGATGAAGCCGGATACCGTCGCGCAGATCGCGGACCGGCTGCCGAACCTCGTCGGCCTGAAGCACGCGGCGAACGATCTCGGCTTCGTCACGGCGGTGCTGCACAGGCTCGGCCCGGCCTTCCGCATTTTCGCCGGTCTCGAAGAGCTGAGCTTCCCCATGCTCGCCATCGGCGCGAGCGGGTTGATGAACGCGGTGGGCAACATCGCGCCCCGCCGCGTGGCGGACCTCTACAGCGCCGCGGCGCGCGGTGATGCGGTCACCGCCCGACGGTTGCATGAGGATCTGTTCGAGCTGAACCAAGCGGTCTTCTTCGACACGAACCCCATCCCCATCAAGTACATGATGAAGCGGCTGGGGCTCTTGCCCAGCGAGGAGCACCGGCTGCCGATGGTGGCCGCGACCGCCGAGCTGGCCGAGCGGCTCGATGGCGTGCTCCGCCGCGCGCGGCTTTTGTCCGCGGCCTGAAGCGACGGCTCGATCGGCGGAGTTTCACTGGTTGAGACAGGCCTGACGCCCGCCTCCTGCGAAGCTTGACTTCTCTTGCGCCATGTCGCTCGAATTTGCGCCCGCAAAGGGACATTCCGCGGCACGACCCGCGACCGACGGGCAGGAGGCTCGCTCCATGAGAAAGTCGACCGGGGGGATTGGATTCGCGAAACTGCGCGTGCTGGCGCTCGCCGCGTCCGCGATCGCCACCGCGGACCTCTCTCCCGCGCGCGCAACGGACGTCGTTCCACTGCGCGTCATCAAGGATCAGGATCCGAACTTCGATACGCTGTGGGTCGACCTGGTGAACAACGAGATCCTGGTGGGGAACGACGCCCAGGAGACGCTCCAGGTCTACAGCCGGTCGGCCAACGGAGTGGTCGCGCCCTTGCGCGAGATCAAAGGCGAGGCGACGTTCATCACCTATCCCGGACAGGTGATCGTCGATCCAGCCCACAACGAGATCTGGTCGGTGGGCAACGACATCGCCGACCTCATCACCGTCTACCCCCGTACGGCGGTCGGAAACGTGGCGCCGATCCGGCGGATCGACGGAAAGAAGTCGCAGCTCAAGTTCAACCGCTCTTGGGGCATCGCGCTCGACACCGCCAACGACGAGCTGTTCGCGACGCACCAGAAGCGCAACCAGATCAGCGTCTTCTCCCGCACGATGAACACCGACAAGGATCCGAAGGCGACGGCGAAGCGCACCATCGAGGGTCCCGCGACGGGCATCGCCGAGCCGCACGGCATCTTCGTCGACAGCAAGGCGAACGAAATCTACGTCGTGAACCTCGGCCGCAAGGTGGTGGAGGACAAGGCGACGGGCCTGCCCGTCGGATCGACCGCCCCGCCGTCCATCACCGTCTACGCGCGGACGGCGCGCGGCGACGCAGCCCCGCTGCGCACCATCCAGGGCTCGAATACGCAGCTCGACAACGTCAAGCCGATCTTCGTCGACGCCGAGCGCCACGAGATCGTGGTGGCCGACGGCAGCCCGACCGATGCGCTGCTGTTCTTCGATCAGAAGGCGAACGGGAACGCGGCGCCGGTCCGGGTCATCCAGGGAAGCGATACCGGGCTGAGCAATCCGACGGGCGTGTTCGTGGACGCCAAGCACAACGAAGTGCTGGTCGCCAACTGGAGCAACCACACGATCACGGTCTATCCCCGCGGCACCGGCGGCAACGTCAAGCCGATCCGCGTGATCTCCCCCACCAGGAGCCGGGTTTCGGTCGGGATCGGCAACCCCGGCGCGATCTACGTCGATCCGGATCGAGACGAAATAGGCGTCCCCAATTGAGTGAGTCACCCCCGCCTGGCCGTGTTTGCCAGGCAAGCAAACGGGCAGGTGGCACCGCTGCGCGTTCTCGAAGGGCAGAAGACGGGCATCAGCCGCAGCCTGCACGGAATCTACGTCGACATCCCGAACGACGAGGTGGTCATTCCCAGCAACGTGGCGGGCGCCATCCTGGTCTTCGGCCGCACGCAGAGCGGAAATACCCCGCCACGGCGGATGATCCAGGGTTCCCGGACGCACCTGCACTCGCCGCAGGGCGTCGCGGTCGACAACAAGCACGATGAGCTCGTCGTCTCCAACGATACGCGGCAGAGCATTCTCGTGTTTGAGCGCGCCGCGAACGGAAACGTCGCGCCCGTGCGCGAGATCATCGGCCCCAAGACCGGCATCACGAACCCGCAAGGAATCGTGGTCGACCCGGTGCACGACGAGATCATCCTGTCCGACGAAGGCGGCAAAGGGACCAAGATGCCGCCGGCGCTGCGGGTCTTCCGGCGCACGGACAACGGCGACGTGGCTCCGCTGCGCGTGATCAGCGGCTCCGATACGGGCATGCTGCGGCCGCGGCAGATCCAGCTCGACACCGAGCGCGACGAGGTGGTGATCGCCGATCGCGGGCTCGTCCAGGAGTTCCGGTACGACACGCCCGGGTTCCTCGCCGTGTGGAACCGGACCGACAGCGGGAATGTGGCGCCGAAAAAGCTCATCCGCGGTCCGAAGAGCCAGCTCACCAGCCCGCGCTCGGTCTACGTCGACCCGAAGAACGGCGAATATGGCGCCGGCGACACCAACAGCCACTCGATCATGGTGTTCCCGCGCGATTTTCCCACCGGCCCGAAGCCGTCCGGTTAGCGGTTCGATGTCGCGCGAGCTGGGGAACGAGCTGCCCGGAGCGCTGCTCTCGCTTCTGGACGGGCGCGATCTGCCTGGCAGGATGGCGAAGGCCATCCTCATCGCGACGGTCGACACGAACGGCTGGGCGCACCCGGCGCTTCTCTCCTACGGAGAGGTGGTCGCGCTCGATGCGCGCAGGCTGCGAGTCGCGACGTACCGGAGCAGCCGCACTTCGGCCAACCTGCGCCGCTCCGGTCGCCTGACGTTGTGCCTGATCGAGGCGGGCCTCGCTTACTACCTGAAAGCGCAGGCGGTGGAGCAGGGGGCGGACGCGGAGCTTCCCGAGCTGGCGCGATTCGAGGCGACCGTGGAGCAGGTGCTGGTGGACCAGGCGCGCGACGACCTGGAGCCGGGCGCGCGCATCACCCGCGGTATCGAGTTCGAACCCGGCAGACCTGTCCCGGAGGCGCTCGCGGCCTGGGCGGCGGTGCTGAAGGCGCTTCGCGCCTGATCGATCCGCTGGCGAGTTCCACTGCGTGAAACACGCTGCGGCGGCGTATTGACACGCGCGTTGCGTCGTCTGTAACAGTCCGGCTCGCATCATGCAGCCGCTGTCACGTCGCGGGACGCCAAGACCGCGCAGGAGCTGGCCGATGATCTGGCAGGACAACCGCGAGTTCATGGAGGCCCTGCGCGCCTCGGGCGACCTGGTGACCGTCGGCGAGAAGGTGAGCTGGGACCTGGAGCTCGGAGCGATCAGCCGGCTCGCCTGCGAGCGAGATGCGCCGGCAGTCTGGTTCAAGCGCATCGCCGACTACCCGGAAGAGCACAGCGTGTTCGCCAACCCGCTAGCCACCTGGCGCCGGGTCGCGATCCTGCTCGGCCTGAAGCCGGACGCGAGCGTCAAGGAGATCTACCGCGAGTACGAGCGGCGCGACCAGTCGCTGATCCCGCCGGTGCAGGTCAGCACGGGGCCCTGCAAGGAAGTCGTCGTCCGAGGCGACGACGTCGATGTGTTCCGCCTGCCGGCACCCATGCTCCATGACGGCGACGGCGGCCGCTACATCGGCACCTGGGATCTGGTGGTCTCGCGCGACCCCGACACGAACTGGACGAACTGGGGCATCTACCGCTTCATGCTGCACGGCCGCAGGACGCTGACGGGCTTTCCGCGTCCCACCAGCCATCTCGGAAAGATCTTCCAGGAGCGCTTCGTCCCCAAAGGCAAGCCGATGCCGATCGCGATCGTGATCGGGGCGGACCCGTTCAGCCATCTGGCGGCCTCCGCCACGGTCGCCCTGGGGACGGACGAGGCCGCTCTGGCTGGAGGCATGCGCGGTGCTCCGGTGGAGCTCGTGCGCTGCGAAACCAGCGACCTGCTGGTGCCCGCCACCGCCGAGATCGTGCTGGAAGCGGAAGTCCTGCCCGATCGCGTCTCGCTGGAAGGTCCTTACGGAGAGTACCCCGGCTACCGCACCGGCGAGATGGGCAACGGGATCCTCTGCCGCGTCAACGCCATCACGCACCGCCGGCGGCCCATCCTCACCGTCGATGCGACAGGGTTCAAGGACGACAGCACGACCATCACCTCGATGACCGGTGCGATCAGCATCAAGCGGCGCCTCGCGAAGCACGGCATCGAGGCCGCCGACGTCTACGTGCCGGCGGAAACGGCCGTTCACGCTGCGGTGGTGTCCGTCCCCCGCGGCGGTCCGGACGTCTGCCGCAAGATCGTCGAGATCCTCACCTCGCGCCGGGCCCTTCTCTCGAAGATCTTCGTCGTCGAAACGGACGTCGACCCCTTCGACATGGAGGCGGTCATGCACGCGTTCGCGACGCAGTGCCATCCGGCCAGGGGCATCCACGTGGTCCAGTACGAGGGCCGCGCAAACACCTTGACGCCCTGCTACAGCCAGGAGGAGCGCCTCGCGAAACGGGGAGCGACGGTGGGGTTCGATTGCACCTGGCCGCCGGACTGGTCGCGCGAGTGGGACGTGCCGGTGAGGGCGACCTTCAACTGCATCTTCCCGGAAGCGGTGCGCCAGCGAGTGCTACGCAACTGGAAGGCGTACGGCTTCGACCAGGATGGCGGGCGGAACCGCTGACTGCGCCCGGTGTGCGCGTTCCGGGTAGATCGAGAAGCAAGGGGTTGCGGATGGACCTTCGTCGACTTCGCTCGTTCGCCGCGACGTGGGGCTGTGCATGCGCCCTCTCGATGATCCCGGCAAGTGACGGCAGAGCAGCCGCAAACGCCGACGCATTCTCCGCGATGCGCGTGCGGCGGATCTCCCCGCCTGTTCCGGTCGGCAATCTCGTGCTGCACGAAACCGACGGACGTCCCCTTCCGTTGTCGGCCTTCCGGGGAAAGGCCGTGCTGCTCGAGTTCTTCTTGCCCGGTTGACTGCCCTGCCAGCGGGAGGTTCCCGCTGTCGCAGCGCTCCAGCATGAGTTCAACGACCAGGGGCTGGTCCTGATCGCCATAGACCTGGACGACGATCGCGCCGCCCTCGAGGCGTTCCGGGACAAGTACGGCACCTCGTTCCCCGTAGCGGTCGAGAACGACGATCGCATGAGGAAGGCGTTCGGCGTCCGCGGCTGCCCCGCGACGGTGATCATCGACCGGAAGGGGCGGATGGTGGGGCGCGCCGGCGGCGGCGACGGGGACTGGACCAGCGACGCGGCGCGCGCGCTGGCAAGATCGCTGCTCGGAGCCCGGATGGCGTCCGGTCCGGCACCCGCGCGCAAAAGGCAAGCGCGCAAATCGGTGCATCTCATGACCGCCGTGGCGCCGAACGACACGAAGCTGAACGAGATCCTGGACGAGGCCGCGGCCGCGCTCAAGGCAGGCGACGAGGTGAAGATCCTCTTCGACGCCCAGAGCGTCGGCGCGCTGCGCATGAACGCGCAGAAGACGCCCCTCCAAGATGCGCCGTTCACCGATGCGCAGCGGCGCGCCGCGGCGAGGCGTCTGGGAGTTCCGCAATCGGCTGCCCCGCGCAATCAGCTCGACTACATCCAGCTGCTGGCGAAGGCAGGAGCGAAGGTGCTCGTCAACGAGAACGCCGTCCACGCGTTCGGTCTGGCCGACGACGAGATCCACCCGATCGCGAAGCGCGTCTCGGTGGAGGACATGGAGAGGATCGTCGACGATTCGGACGCCTGCCTCAACTACAGCCGGGAGTAGCGCCGGGCGGACCACGGATTCGGAGCTCGCAACGACGTCGGATGGAGACGCAATGCAGGAGACAAAGCGCGATTGGGAGACGTTCGTCCGCAGCCCGGCCCAGCTCGAGGAGGGCGTTCCGATTCCCCTCGTCCTCGTCGATCTCACGCCCGGACCTCGCAAGTATTCCCTGAGGCACGCGGTGGTCGTGATCGATCGGCGGCAGGACGCCTTGCCGGGCGCGGACGTTCTGTGGGTGAGGACCCCGGTGGGCGTCAAGCTCTCCACGCCCTATGCGATGCGCATCGTTCGTGAGCTGCCCTCCGAGCTGCCCGGTGTCGGCTACCGTGACGCCTTCGAAGCCCTTCGCGTCGCGGCCAATGGCTAGCCTACCGACCTCGTTCGCGGAGTATTGGGACCGCCACGCGCGGGAGCGCGGCGAACGGACGGCACTCGCCGATCGCCGGCGGTCGCTGAGCTGGCGCGAGGCGTCCGAGTCGAGCCGGGCGATCGCGCGTGGCCTGCTGGCGCTGGGCGTCGAGCCGGGTGCGGTGGTTGCCTGCTGGTTGCCGAACTGGGTGGAATCGTACGTGGTTCGCATCGCGTGCGAACGCGCTGGTCTCATCTGGCTTCCGATCGCGGCCAGGCTGCGTGAATGGGAACTGCAGAAGATCCTGGAACGTTCCGAGCCCGCGGCCCTGATCGTCCCCGATCGGTTTCACGACCGGGATTACGTGGCGGAGGCGCAGACGCTGGTCCCGGACCTTCGGGAGCCGCCGCGCCTCGTCGTCGCCGTTGGCGCGCTCGCCGCCCCGGGAATGTCCCTGGAGGACGTTGCTCGGGTCGGGAGTCGGCCTTCGGCTCCGTCGATTCCCGAGCACCCGCCCGACGACGCGCTGGTGATCCTTCCGACCTCCGGCAGCACGGGAATCCCCAAGTTCGCCCAATTTCGCGTGTCGACCTGGCTCCTGCGGGCCCGGGCGCAGGCGGAGCTCCTGGACCTGGGTGAAGACGAGCTCGTCGTCGCGCTCAGTCAGGGAATCGGTCCGAGCATCATCCCGCTGTTCGCAGCTCCGATCGTGGGCGCGGCTGCGTGCCTGATCGATGAGTTCGAGCCCGGCCTGGTCATCGAGACCCTGGCCCGCGTCCGTCCGACCATCGTGTGCGGCGTGCCTCCGCAGATCATGACCTTGCTGGACCATCCGAATTGGTCCAACGCAGGCCTGGACCGGCTCAGGATCTGGTACACGACGGGCGCAGCGTTTCCGCCGGCCGCAGCCGCGCATCTCGAGCGGCGCACCCCGGGGATCGTGCTCACCGGCTATGGAGGGATGGACTTCGGAGGGTGGACGGTGCCTTCTCCTACGGACCCACCGGAGGTCCGCCGGCACACGGTGGGCAGGCCGCGCGGGAACACGGAGATTCGCCTGGTCGACGACGCGGGAAGCGAGGTCGCGGCCGGAGAGACCGGTGAGATCTGGGGACGTGGCCCGTGTTGCGCCATGGGATATTTTCGCGACGACGCCGCTACCCGCGAAGCGTGGACTGCCGACGGCTGGTTCCGCACCGGAGACCTGGCCCGTTACGACGCTGCTGGTAATCTGATCATCGTCGGCCGGAAGAAGGACCGCATTCGCCGGGGCGGGATGAGCATCGAGCCGGGGGAGATCGAGGCGCTCCTCAGCGGCCATCCCAAGATCGACAAAGCGGCCGTGGTCGGCTTTCCCGACCCTCTGCTCGGCGAGCGCGCCTGTGCGTTCGTCGTCCCCAGGAACGGCGAGACCGTCACCTTGGACGAGGTGAGCGGGTATCTTCGCGCCCAGCGCATCGCGACCTTCAAGATTCCCGAACGCTTGGAGGTGATCGCGGAGCTGCCGTTGCGCGGCGACAAGATCGATCGCGCGGCGCTCCGCCGGACGATCGAGAAGCAGGTGCGCGGCGCCGCCACGGCGGGCGCAAATGGATCATGAAGCGGATTGCGGTCCTCGACGACTATCAGGAGGTCGCCCTTTCGCTGCCGTATTGGGCGTCGCTAGCCGGCCGCGCCAGCTTCGACGCCTACCGCGACACGCTGGTGGACGAGGAAGCCTTGGTCCGCCGGCTGCAGCAATACGAGATCGTCGTCCCCATCCGCGAGCGGACCCGTTTTCCCGCTTCCCTTCTCCAGAAGCTCCCGTCCCTCGAGCTCCTCGCCTTGACCGGCCGCAATTCAGGCCACGTCGATGTGGACGCCGCGAGCGCCCGCGGGGTGTTGGTGACCGAAACCGAAGGATCCAGCGCTTCGGCAATCGAGCACTCCATCGCCC
Organism: Deltaproteobacteria bacterium; assembly: GCA_005888115.1. Lineage (GTDB taxonomy): Bacteria > Myxococcota > Myxococcia > Myxococcales > 40CM-4-68-19 > VBKO01. The sequence continues at coordinate 2,806 of VBKO01000252.1, read as the reverse complement.
TGCTCCTCGCCCTGGTGCGGCGCATTCCGCAGGAGGATCGGGCGATGCGGCAGGGTGGATGGCAGACCGGCCTCGCCGTCGAGCTCTCGGGCAAGACGCTCGGCATCGTGGGCCTGGGCCGGATCGGCAGCCGTGTGGCGGCGTTCGGGAAATTTCTTGGCATGCGCGTGCTCGCCTGGGGACCGACCCTCGACGAAGAACGCGCCGCGGCGGCTGGCGCCCGCCGCGTCCCGCTGGACGAGCTGTTCCGCGAGAGCGACGTGGTGAGCGTCCACTTGCGCCTCTCCGAGCGGACCCGCGGCATCATCGGGGCGGATCAGCTCTCGTCGATGAAGCGCAGTGCCTACTTCGTCAACAGCGCAAGGGGCGCGTTGGTGGACGAGGAGGCGCTGCTCGCCGCGCTGCGGGAGAATCGCATCGCCGGGGCGGCCCTGGACGTCTACGAGGTCGAGCCGCTCCCAACCGGGCATCCATTTCGTTCGTGCGAGAACGTAGTCTTGTCGCCCCACATGGGTTTCGTCACTCGGGAGGCGTATCACCTCTTCTTCAGGCAGGCCGTCGAGGCGATTGACACGTATCTGCAAGGGAAGGTACCAGCGCGCGCGCTCAACCCGCAGGTGATCGCGCACCGGCGGCCAGCGGGGTGATGAGGTCGGCTGAAGGACATGCAGAGCCTGGAACGCAGCATCGGGATCCTCAGGGCGCTCGCCGCGGCGGGCAGGACCGAGCTGCGCCTCTCCGACGTCGCGCGCGCCGTGCAGCTGAGCAAGGCCACCACTTCGCGCATCCTGGCGGCGCTGTGCGATCAGGGGCTGGTGGAGGAGTCGCGCGAGACGAAGAAGTTCCACCTCGGTCCCGAGCTTACCTTCCTTGGTTGGTCGGCCGCCCAGAAGTTCCTCCTCGCCCGCGTCGCCCGGCCCGTGCTGGAGAAGGTCGCCGAGGCTACGGGCGACACGGCCTTCCTCATCGTCCGAAGCGGCACCGAAGCCGTCTGCGCGGACCGCGTGAGCGGGAGCTACCCCGTCAAGGTGTTCACGATGGAGGTCGGGAGCCGGCGCCCCCTCGGCGTCGGCTCGGGCGGCCTCGCCCTTCTCGCCGCGCTGCCGGATGTCGAGGTCGACCAGATCCTCAAGGCGAACGCGCAGGAGCTTGCCCGGTTCAAGGCGATGCGCGCGGCGCGCATCCGGCGCGAGGTGCAGCAGACGCGAGCGAGGGAGTACGCCTTCGCCGAAGGCCACGTGGTCAAGGAAGTCTCGGGAGTCGGCGTCACCATCAGGGACCCGCGAGGGCAACCGGTGGCCGCGGTGAGCGTGGCGACGCTCTCGTCCCGCTTCGGGGACGGTCGGCTGACCGCGGTCGTCCGGGTGACCCAGATCGCGGCCCGGGAAATCGAGCGCGCGCTGCGAGGCGCGAACGGAGGCTGAGGGCATGCCGCACATCGTCGTCGAGTACTCCGCCAATCTGCGCGGACGGATCGTACCGGAGGATCTGATCGAACGCGTCCATCAGGCGGCGCTGCGGACCGGAGTGTTTCCCGTCGGCGGCACGCGGACTCGCGCCGCGGAGCGAGCCTGCTACCGCATCGCGGACGGGCACCCGGACAACGCGTTCGTCCACGTCGTCCTGCGCATCGCGCATGGCCGCGACCTCGCCACGCGACGTCGCGTGGGCGAGGAGGTCTTCGGCGCGCTCTGCAAGTACCTGGAAGGGATCTTCGAGCGCTCGCCTCTGGGTGTCTCGCTCGAGATCCAGGAGATCGATCCCGAGGTGAGCTGGAAGAAGAACAACCTCCACGATCACGTCCGCCGCCGGGAAGGCGCGGCGACGGAGACGGAGGCGTGAAGCTCCTCTCGTTCGCATACGGCGGCACGCCGAGCTGGGGCGCGCTGGCGGGGGGAGGCGTGGTGGATCTCCGCTGCAGGCTCGGTCCCGAGCTCAGCGGTTTGCGCGAGGCGCTCGAGCGCGGCGCCCTGCCGCTCGCCGCGAAGATGGCGGCGAGCAGCCCGCCCGATCATGCCCTGGACGAGATCGTCTTCCTGCCGCCCATTCCGGAGCCGGAGAAGATCGTCTGCGTCGGGATCAACTATCGCGACCGGAACCAGGAATACCGCGACGGATCCGAGCCGCCCAAGCACCCCAGCATCTTCATGCGGGCTCCGGGGTCGCTCGTCGGCCATCGCGCAACCCTGCTCAGGCCGCCCGAGTCTGCGCAACTCGACTACGAGGGCGAGATCGCGGTGGTCATCGGGAAGCGCGGACGCCGCATTCCGCCCTCGGAGACGCTGGCGCACGTCGCCGGACTTACCTGCATGAACGAAGGCACGGTCCGCGACTGGTTGCGCCACGCGAAGTTCAACGTCACGCCAGGCAAGAATTTCGACAAATCCGGCTCGATGGGCCCCTGGATGGTGACGGCCGACGAGTTCGACGGATTCGACGCCATCCGGGTCACCACCCGCGTCAACGGCGAAACCCGGCAGGACGACACCACCGCCAACATGCTCTTCCCGATCTCCGATCTCATCGCTTACATCTCGACCTTCACGACCCTGAAGCCCGGGGACGTGATCGCCACCGGCACACCGACCGGCGCCGGAGCGCGATTCGATCCGCCCCGGTTCCTCGCTCCGGGCGACATCGTCGAGGTCGAGGTCGCCGGAATCGGGGTCCTCGTCAACGATGTCGCCGACGAACCGCTCGCTGCGTGATCGAGGCGGCGCTACGGAGCTTGCGGCGTTCGCCATCTCCGGAAGAGCGCGTGCTCGATGTGGAACTGGTCGAGGATCTTCCCGACGGTCTGATTGAT
>VBKO01000470.1 GCA_005888115.1 Deltaproteobacteria bacterium | reverse complement strand
GGTCGGCACTCCACGACGGCGACGGGCTCACCTGCTGCTTCCTCGAGGACCTGACGAAGACGCAGGGCGCCGCCTTGACCGAACGGATCGATTACGTGCTCACTCGCGGGCCGTTCGAGCCGCGCAAGGCGCGGGTCCTCGGCGCCAGGGCGGTCGCGCGCCTGGACGGGCTGTGGCCGAGCGACCACGCCGGTGTCTTCGCCGAGCTGCGCATGGCCGATGGCGAGGACGACGACTGACCTCAGGGCATCCCCGACGCAGGCTTTCCACGCGCGCGACTTCCGCTGACGCGCTATGGTGCCGGCCCTCGCGCCCGCCGGGAGACCCCATGAAGCGACTGCTCGTTTCCGCCCTTCTCGCCGCCGCCTGCAGCTCCACTCCGCAGACCAGGCCACGCACGCCGGAGACCAGCCCAGTCGCGCAGACCCCACCGTCGCCGTCGAATCCACCCGGTGCCGCTACTGCCGGAACGCCTTCGCCCGCGCCACCCGCCGCCGGCCAACCCGCGGCGCCGGCGCTGCCCACCGCGCCGCCCCCGGGCGAGAGCGGTTCGGCGCAGGCCAAGGCCGAGCCGCCGCCGATCGACGAGTCCGCGATGGACAAGTCCGTCGACGCGTGCACCGACTTCTACCAGTACGCCTGCGGAGGCTGGCTGAAGAAGACGCCGATCCCGGAGGACCGCGCCACCTGGAGCCGCGGCTTTTCGGAGATCCTGCAGCGCAACGAGGCCCTGCTGCGCCAGATCCTGGAGAAGAACGCGAAGGGGGAGCCCGACCCCGCCGACCCGTTCGCGAAAAAGGTCGGCGATTTCTATGCAACCTGCATGGACGAGCACAAGGCGGAGACTGCCTCGTTCGCGGCGTTGCAGGACGAGCTCGGCAGGATCGATGCCGTCGGGGACGCCCGGTCGCTGGCCAGGGCGGTCGCGCGCCTGCAAGCCATCGGGGGGCGCACGTTGTTCGGATTCGGATCGCAGCAGGATTTCAAGGACGCCAGGCTGGTCATCGGCGGCGCCGACCAGGGTGGGTTGGGCCTGCCGGACCGCGATTACTACCTGAAGGACGACGAGCGCATGCGCGAGCTGCGCGCGCTCTATCACGACCACATCGAGAAGATGCTGGCGCTCGCGGGCGCCACCGAGGCGGAGGCGAAGAAACAGGCCAGGACCGTGATGGAGATCGAGACGGCGCTCGCGAAGGCGTCGATGGACAAGGTGGAGCGGCGCGATCCCAATAAAATCTACCACCGCCTCGAGCGGGCCGGCCTGAAGAAAGTTGCGCCGCACTTCCTCTGGGACGCGTACTTCGACGAGCTGGGCGCCCCCTCCGTGCAGGCCATCAACGTATTCGCGCCTGACTTCTTCGCCGGCATGGACAAGCTGCTGGCGGCGAAGGGGAAGCTCAACGACGTCAAGACGTACCTTCGCTGGACCGCGGTGGAGGACGCGGCGCCGGCGCTCGGACAGGCTTTCGTCGAGGAGCGCTTCCGGCTGACGAAGGCGCTCACCGGCACCAAGGCCATCCTGCCGCGCTGGAAGCGGTGCGTGCAGATGACCGATCGCGCGCTGGGCGAGGCGCTGGGACGCTCCTTCGTGGTCACCACCATCGGCGAGGAGGGAAAGAAGGTCGCCAAGGAGATGATCGAGGGAATCGAGGGCGCGTTCGAGCGCAACCTCGCAGCCGTCGGCTGGATGGACGAAGCGGCGCGGGCGGCTTCCCGCGAGAAGCTGAGGAAGATCGACAATAAGATCGGCTACCCGGAAAAGTGGCGCGACTACTCGACGGTGAAGATCGGCCGCGCGTCGCTGCTTGCCAACCTTGCCGAAGCGGCGCTCTTCGAGACACGGCGCGACCTGGCCAAGATCGGCAAGCCAGTCGACCGCAACGAGTGGCAAATGACGCCGCCCACCGTGAACGCCTACTACAACCCCTCGATGAACGAGATGGTGTTCCCGGCGGGCATCATGCAGGCGCCGTTCTTCAAGACGGACTCGCCGGTGGTCACGAACCACGGCGGCCTGGGCATGGTCATGGGCCACGAGCTGACCCACGGGTTCGACGACCAGGGCCGCCAGTTCGACGGCGACGGCAACCTGCACGAATGGTGGTCGGGCGCGGTAAGCAAGGCGTTCGAGGAGCGCGCCGCATGCGTGGCGGACAAGTACGACCGGTACGTGGCGGTCGAGGACGTCCACCTGAACGGGAAGCTGACCTTGGGCGAGAACATCGCCGACATTGGCGGAATGAAGATGGCGCTGTCCGCGCTGCACCAGAAACAGGGCCGGAGCGATCCGCGCATCGACCGCGACTTCTTCATCGGGTTCGCGCAGTCGTGGTGCACCAACTACCGCCCCGAGGCCGCCCGGCTGCAGGCGCAGATCAACCCGCACTCGACGGCGCAGTGGCGGGTCAATGGGCCGGCATCGGACAACGCGGATTTCGCGAAGACGTTCTCGTGCAAGGCGGGCTCGCCGATGAACCCGGAGAAGAAATGCGTGGTCTGGTAGCGGCCGGCTTGCTCGCCGCCCCCTCCGCCGGATAGGTAGGTCGGCATGGATCCTGCCTCGACCGCCGCGCTCGCCGTCCTCATGAAGGGGCTCGCTCCAGTCCTCGTTGCGCTGATCGTCCTCGGCATGCCGGCGGTCATCGTCTTCACCGTGAAGCACTTCAAGTTGCGCCACCGCGAGCTGGAGCTGGAGGCCGAGGTGCACGGCAAGCAGACCCAGGCCCGTCTCGCGGCCGTCGAAGCGCGGCTGGGCACCCTGGAGACGGCCCTCGGGGTGCTGGTCCGCGGGCCCGGCCCGGCCGCGCTGCAGGAGCGCAAGTCGCTGCTGGA
>VBKO01000469.1 GCA_005888115.1 Deltaproteobacteria bacterium | reverse complement strand
CGGTACTCTGGGGGCGGCGTCCCGTAGCCGGCGGGCACCGAGAGGCCGCCGAGCTGCGCGCCCTCACCCCAGTATGGCATCCGCGGGTCGTCCGAGAGGTGCAGGTGGATGCGCCCCTCGATAGGCCCGAGGAGGCGCGGGGTCCCCCAGCCCAGGTCGAGGTTGCGTGGCCCTCGGGACGCCCACGAGAGGGAGAGGGTGGACGATTGCTGCAAGCCAGGGTGGTGGGCGATGTCGCGGTAGAAGAAGAGCGCGCCGCCCAAGGTGAGGCCGATGTCGCTCCCGTAAGAGACGAGCGGCAGGCCGACGAAGTGCCAGCCAGGAGCCACGTCGGCGCTGATGGTGGGAGCGTCGGGAGGGGGCTCGGAGGTGCGCTCCGGGTGCTGGTCGGCGGCGAGAGCCGGGAGAGCGACGAACGCGTAGAGGAGGAGGGCCGCTACGCGCAATCGATCACGTCCAGCCTTGAAGACCCGGGGGCGTCGGTCGCCGCCGATCGGCTCGTCGGGGAGCGTCAATCGACGAGCGGCAGAAGACGTCACGGGCGCCCCTGACTAGAGCGTCGCGATCGGAAGCTCGATGGCGAAGATGCAGCCCTTGCCGGGGAGTTGCGGGTATGGATGTCGCCGCCGATGGCCTTCACGGCCTTGCGGCTGATGGCCAGACCGAGGTCCAGTCCGGAGCGGTCTCTGCCGCGCCGCGCGCCGAAGCACGTCTGAGAGGCGCGCGCACGCGATGCGATCGGCATTGAGGTGCCAACCACCGTACGACTTGGTGCCTTCCACGCAGGTCCAGATGTATTGCTTCCCGTCGTCGTTCACTTTCGCAGTCATGGCCCTCGTCTGCGCCGGTTCGCGACCGACGAGCAGAGCATGCCACAAGGGGCTTCTCATGGGGCACCCCTGAGTCGATCCCAACGCCCAGCAGCTGGCGGTCGTGTCCCACGATGCCGGCGATACCAGACGAGAACGGGCAAGGGGAACTAGCACTAGCTTCGGGACATCGGACGCGGGAGCCGACGCGGGAGCGCGGGGGGCTTGGTCCGAGGAATCGGAGCCCAGACGAGAACGGGCAGGAATCGGAGCGCGGCGGAGAGAGTCTTTCCGACGGAGTCCAAGTCGCGAACGGTAGGGACAGCTCGGCCCGTGCCCCTTCTTCCCACCTCGCCACGTTGACGCCCTTCACCATCAGCCATAGGCAGAGTCCCACTTCCGCCACGCTTCCCGTGCGCGGACATGTAACAACGGGTGGCCGCTGTTACGGCTTCTTGGGGCCGAATTGCGGCGTTGGGTCGGCCACGTCCCGGACTGGGCGCTGCCGCGAGGGCGATGAGGCTGTTCGTTCATCACCCAACCCGCAGCGGCTAGGCGGAGCAAGGGATGCGGTAGGCGTTCAGATGGTCCCTGGTGTGCGCGAGATCTCCTCGCTCACAGGAGGCGCGGACGACGTCCTTCGTCCAACCCAGAAGGACCGCGACCTGGGCCACGTCTAGTGGCCTCGCGTCATCTTGGAACACCTGTGGAACAAAACCGCTGTGAACGGCCGTGGACGGTTGGTGAACCGGCGCGTCCGGTGCCGCTGGTTGCTCTGAATGATCACCACTGGTTGGGGACCGCGTAGCTCTGGGTATGCCGCTGGGCTTGCCGGGTCTAGATGTCCCTGTAGTGCGGCAACTCACCACGCTCACAGAGGTCGTAGACGTGCGTTGTCGAGCAGCCAAGGAGCTCCGAAACCTGGGTCACATCGAGCGATGCCCCGCGTTCCCGCGACCGGCGGCGTGGCAAACGCCACATCAGCCGAATCATCTCTCCCGCGAGCTCGAAATGGCGCTCTGATCGTTTTGCTGCGGTTGGCGTGCTGCCTGGGCCACGCCCCCGCGGAGGGGTAGCAAGCAAGCGTTCATTCCGGTACCCAGCCGAAAGATCGCTCCCTATGTTCAAGTCATGTCAATCGAGAACAAGCGAGGCGAGGGCGCCGCTGAGGAACTGGGCGGCACGATCAAGAAGGTGGCTGGCAAAGTGCTCGGCAACGAGCAGATGGAGGCCGAGGGACGTGCCAAGGAGGCTGCGGGCGAGGCCAAGCAGGAGGCCGCCAAGGCTGCCGGGCGCGCCGAGGGCAAGATCGAGGAAGTGGCCGGCGCGGTGAAGAACCGCATCGGTCAAGTCATTGACAACGAGCAGATGGCCGCCGAGGGCAAGGCCAAGGAGATCAAGGGCGAGGCCAAGCAGAAAGCCAACGAGTAATCGATGTAGCTTCACTCAGTTGGAATCGCCGCGCGCCCGCGCATCCTGGAAGGTGCTCGCTCAGGAATAGCGGGCCAGGGCTACCTCGACGATCTCGCCGACCAACTCGGTGTACGAGCGGCCCGCCTCACGCGCGGCGAGGGCGAACTCCGCCTCGACGACGAGCCAGGGATTGGGGTTGGCGTCGATCACGTAGAGCTTTCCGTCGGGAGCGAGGCGCAGGTCGATGCGGTCGTAGTCGCGAAGCGGCATTGGTCGCTTATGGTTCATTTATTGCGTCCGCAGCGCGGCAGCCGCTGGTGCTGGGCGACGAGAATCTACGTCGCCCACCGCCATTGAGCGGCTGCCCGCCGAGAGCGGGGACAGCGAACAGTCGGCCCGCGCCATGGCGTAGTTGCAATGCGGGCATCACGCGGGCGAGCAGACATTGCGGAGGATGTCCAGCTCCCCGAGTGCCTTGCCCGCGCCGATCACGACCGAGCTGAGCGGGTCCTCGGCGAGGAACACCGGCAGGCCCGTCTCCTCGCGGAGCAGCGCATCGAAGCCCTCCAAGAGCGCGCCGCCACCCGCGAGCACGATGCCGCGGTCGGCGACGTCGCCGGCGAGCTCGGGGGGCGTACGCTCGAGCGTGCCTTTCACCGCCTCGACGCCGGCGACCAGATCGCGCCCCTTGATGTCCATCGTTAGCGCTTCGTCGCTCGGGTAGGCGCTGCCGATGGTCATCTTGAGCAACTCGGCCGTGCGCTCGCCGATGAGCAGGTTGTATTCGCGCTTGATGTGCTGGGTGATCGCCTCGTCCATTTTGTCGCCGCCGACGCGCACGCTTTTTGCGCAGACGATGCCAGCGAGGCTGATCACCGCGACGTCGGACGTGCCGCCGCCGATGTCCACGATCATGTTGCCGGAGGGCTCGGTGATGGGCAGGCCGGCACCGATGGCGGCGGCAATGGGCTGCTCGATTAGGAATCACGTTCGCATGGCTAGACGGCAGGTGCCGGTAGCGGCGCGCCCGAATCGAGTTAGAGTGCGCCCGTGAGTGCGACTCGCATCTGCACGCGCGA
>VBKO01000468.1 GCA_005888115.1 Deltaproteobacteria bacterium | reverse complement strand
ATGAGGCGCGCCCCTCCCCCCGGACGCCCGGCGCCGGTTCGTAGTAGGCGCGGGAATCGTCAGCCCGGAGCGGCTCAGGCTTCGGTGCGATCGCCGGCGGCGCGGCGGGGCGGCGCGGGCTGGTCGGCGCGGCCGCCGGGGAGCGCGGAGAGATTCGGGGCCTGGTTGCGGCGCATGCGGCGGCGGATCAGCGCGAAGGCGATCCAGAAAATGATGATGGCGAGGATGATGCCGATGACGCCGATCTGGACTTCCTTGGCGTACTGCCACGCCTTGCGCAGCATGCGGTGCTTGCCCGCCCAGTAGCCGAGGAGCACCCAGCCCGGTGCCGAGGCGCAGGCCGCGATCCCGTCGAAGAGCAGGAACTTCCAGTACGGGACGCCGGTGCTGCCCGCGACGAAGTAGGTCACCGCGCGAACGCCCGGAAGGAAGCGCGCCATCATGATGAACTTCGGGCCGTGGCGCTCGAACAGCCCGATGATGCGCTCGATCTTCTCGCCCGGGATGTGCCGGCCGATGCGCGTCTGCAGCAGCGCCTCGCCGTAGGTGGCGCCCGCCTTGAAGATGATCGTGTCGCCGATGAGGATCCCGGCCAATCCGACGAGGATCATCAGCGGGAGCGAGCCGACTCCAATGGGAGGACCCTTGCCGGCCAGGTAGCCGCCGGTGATGAGCGCCACGTCCTCGGGGAGAGGCAAGCCGAGGCCGCACGCCACCAGCAACGTGAAGACGCCGACGTACCCGGCCGCGCCGTGGAACTGCAGCAGGAAGTGGTAGATTGCCTTGTGCAGTCGGCGGCCCCGCTATCGACGAACGTCCGAGCGTACCCGCGCCCTTCCCGGACGGCAACGTAAGCGCTCTCCGGGCCGTGCGGGCGCTTTCAGCGGCCGTCGGACTGGCGCTTGCTCACCTGCCAGGCGAGGAACTCGCGCAGGGGGCCGCCCGCGTCTCGCAGTCGCTCCCCGAAATCCTGGGCCAGGGCCAGCATCAGCTTGAGGCTGGCTTGCGGCTTCTGCTTGCGCAGGGTCTCGAACGCGTCCCGTTCCAGCACCGCCAGCTCGACGTCGGTCGCCGCCCAGGCGGACAGGAGGTGCTCGCCCTCGGCGAGCAGTGCGAAGTTCCCCAGCGTATCGCCGGACTTGAGGTCGCCCAGCGGTTGCCCGCCTTCGCGGACCTGCATCTGCAGCGTGCCGCGGCCGATGAAGCACAGCGCGGTCGACGGCTCGCCGGCGCGGAAGGCGTAGGTGCCGCGCCCGACGGAACGCTCCTCGCACGCTTCGGCGAGGATGCGCACGCCGACGTCGCTGAACTCACGCAAGAGCAGCGATCCGCGCAGAGCGGTGAAGCGATCCATCAAGCCCCCCGGCCATGCATCCCGGCCAGCTTGACGTAGTCTGCCGCATTCCAGCGGATGTGCTCCAGTTCCTGGTCGGTGAGCGGCCGCTTGACGCGCGCGGGGGAGCCCAAGGCCAGCACCCGAGAGGGGATCTGCGTCCCCGGTGTCACGACGCTGCCCGCGGCGACGATCGTCTCACTGCCGATCACCGCCTGGTCGAGAACGATGGCGCCGATGCCGATCAGGCACAGGTCCGAGATGGTGCAGGCGTGCAGGACCACGCGGTGACCGACAGTGACGCGCGCCCCGATCCGGGTGCCGAGGCGCCTGTTCGTCACGTGGATGACCGACAGGTCCTGGATGTTCGTCTCCTCGCCGATCTCGATCCGCTGCTCCTCGCTGCGAACCACGCAGCCGTACCAGATGCTGGCGCGGTCGCCGAGCACGACGTCGCCAGCGACCGTCGCGGTCGGAGCGATGAAGACCTCGCGACCCAACCGCGGAGCATGTCCGTTCACGCTGTGGATCATCACGCCTTCTCGCGCTGGCCCGCCTGCGGCGGAGGCGAGGAGTCGCCGGCGGAACCTTCGGCGACCTTCTTCATCTTCTCCGCCTCGCCGCGGTTCACCTTCTCGAGCGCGTCGGCCAACGCGTTGACCTCCTGGCTGAGCATGTCGAGGCTGCGCCGCAGGCCGGCGCCGGCCACGTCCACCGAGGCGGAGTCCGCCGAGCGCATCCGGACGATCTGCGTGTAGAGGCTCTCCAGCGTGTACGAGATGCGGGTGTGCTCCGCGTCGAACCGCGCGGCGCTGCGGGCCAGATCCTGCCGCTGATCGCGCTGCTGCTCCAGCGCCGCGAGCGCCGAGGAGAGGCGTAGCTTGGCGACCTCGTCGGACTCGGTCTCCACCCGCTTCCGCAGGGCATCGTGCTCGCGGGCGAGGCGCAGGTCCTCCTCGGGCGAGAGGAACTTCCGCACGTCGCGCTCGCGCCGCGTGAGATCCCGGCAGGTGGTCCGGAGCGAGGCGATGGTCTCCTCCGGCTTGCGGAAGATCTCCTTGACCACTTCGGGAGCGACGCGCAGCTCGGCGAGGATCTTGTCACAGATCCCATCCACTCGCGCATCGCGGGGATCCAACGGCAGCGGCGCGCCGGCGGCGGGCGCTGTCGTGGGGGTGCGCATGGTGAGGCCGCCGAACGACGAGGAGCGGTTCCCCAGGGACCCGAATCGCTGCGCGCGGGTGCGCGACTGGTCGTCGACGGACTGCTGCCCCGGGGGGGTGCGGCTGCCTATCGGGACTGTCGCGTCGACCGTCACCGTCGCCTTGGTGATCCCCGCGTGCCGCGCGATCACACGCGTTCCCCGGCTGCCGAGACCGGCCGCGGGGAAGATGAGCCACCAGAGGAAGGGCAGCGCGCTCAAGGCGACGATGAAGAGCACGATCGCGCCCAACAGCCACAGGTATCCCTCGAACAGGCTGGCATTGGCGATGCGCGCCTCGCGCTCGGCGCGCCGGCGGAGCTTTCGCTCCAGGCGGCGCTGCCATCGCTCGCGTCCCCAGTCCGGGTACGCGGTGCGCAGGCTCTCGG
>VBKO01000467.1 GCA_005888115.1 Deltaproteobacteria bacterium | reverse complement strand
GAGCGTGCTTACGCGGGGCTCGAAACGTAGCATCCGCCGGGCGCGCGGCGACAGGCGCTCCCAGGTCGCGTCGGGAACCTGCACCGACACCTCGGGCCGGCGCAACCACTTGCGGCTGTAGCCGATCACCACCATCGGGCGCGGGACGTCGGTGCGGTTCGGGGTTCCGCGGTGGAGGCCGCGCACGTCGCGGATCATCACGTCGCCGAGCTGCATCGGGAACGGCTCCAGCTTCACGGCGCCCGACTCGAGCCGCACCATCGCCTCCGCGCGCGTCATCGCGTGCGTGCCGCGCGCGATCTCGATGGGTCCGTTCTCCGGCGTCACGTCGCAGAGCGGGAAGTTCACCGCGAGCTGGAAGCTCGGCGTCTCACGGCCCCACTCGGGGAACAGTGCCGGCGTGTCCCGGTGGATGTCCTGGGACTCGGAGCCGCGCACCGGCGTGTCGGTCGCGAGCTGGCACATGACGAAGTCGGGGCCTACCAGCTCCGAGACGATCGCCAGCACATCGTCGTTCTCGAAGATCTCCGAATCCGCCCACGGCTGCTCGAAAGGCAGCGTCACGTAGTAACGCCCTTCGCCGCGGTTCTTCAGATGCCCTTGCAAGCCGACGTGCTCGGCGAAGAGAGGCACGAACGAGTCGGCCCATGCGCGGAGCCGCTCTGGCTCGAATTGCCCGGGCAGCACGACAAAGCCGTCGCGTCGGAACATGTCGACGAACGAGGCGATCTGATTCGGGCTGTAGCGCGGGGACATGTTGTCTCCTTGAGCTCGCTCAAAGGACCCGGCGATCTTGCGAGATATATCCCGCGGCGCACGGAAATGGTGCATGCCCGCAGGGCTAGCACTGGAGGAAGACGCAACGTCGCGATCGTCACGGGTAGCGCATCGGGCTTCTGGGTGCTCGACGTGGACCCTGAGAAAGGTGGCGAGGCGTCGTCCCTCGCGCAACTCGTCGCGGCGTACGGCCCCCTGCCTACCACCGTCGAGGCGATCACCGGCGGCGGCGGACGGCATCTCCTCTTTAAGCATCCAGGGGAACGTATCCCGAACGGTTTGAATCGCTTCGGGCCGGGCATCGAGCGGAAGGAGGCGCAGCCACCGGTGCAATCCCGCCCCTTCCCCCTTCCTCGCGCGCGGATCCCAGAGCGCCGCCGCGGGTGTCCCACGGGAGAAATAGGGGAGAGAACGATGCCGGAGCCGGAAGGGCGGGAAAATTCCTAGGGGAAAGGTGGCGTCCCCACAGAGATTCGAACTGTACCGAGCCCACTAACCACAACCCCGCGACGACGCACGCCAAAGCCGAATTCGCGAGGGAATCCGGGGGCGCGGACCGTCAAGAACGACTCGACAGACGTTGACGGGCTCCGACTGGACTTGGCCCTGTCGGGGGAGAGATAGGGGAGAGAAAAAGTCGAGCTACGCTCAGCGATCCAACTGCGGGTCGCTAGCTCCGCGTCCGTCGGGATTCGCCTCTGCGGCTATCTGAGACTCGACGTTGCTAACTCCTGCCTGAACGAGTCCCGCGTCATGGAAAAGCGACACCAGCCGGCCTTAGCAGGCACGGAGCTGGGCGGCCGGGAAAATTGCAAGCCGGGACAAAATGTGGCCCCTGGCGCCCAGCCAGCGGGACACACTACTTCCCGGTCATGCGCCACCAAGTGGTGAGCTAGAACGGGATGTCGTCTTCGGCACCGGCGGGAGCGTCCTCCGGCGGCGGGGGCTCGACCTGCTCGGTGGGCTCACTCGTGCGCTTCGCTGCGACCCCGAGGAAGAACACACGATCAGCCAGAACCTCCGTAGACCAGCGCTGAAATCCATGGCGGTCGGTCCAGGAGCGAGTGCGGAGCCGCCCGCGCACGAGCAGTTGACGTCCAACGTCCAGGTGCTGGGCGCAGGCCGCCGCAGTTCGGCCCCAGGTCACGATCCGATGCCATTCGGTGCACTCCTGCTTCTGTCTCTTGGCGAACGACGTTTCGTTGGTCGCGAGGGAGAGCAGCGCGTACGCGGCTTGCGTTGCGGTGTACCGCAGCTCTGGCTTACGGCCGAGATGGCCGACTAGAGCGACGGCGTTGAGCGACGACATAAGGACTCCTCATGAGTGACCTGGTGACTGCTGCCTCGCTGGAGACTTCGAGGTCGACACGCCGATACCGGTAGATGCGTAGGTCGACGTCGAGCAGGACTGCGGGCGACGCACGGCCCATGCGCGACCGAGTTCCCAGGCGTCGGCTTAGGCGCGCGCAGCTCGCACGAGGCGGCGAACAGCGTGGCGACTGAAGTGTGGCAGAGCCTCCGCGGCAGCGCAGAGTGTGTCCTCTGCCCTTCCGAGCAATCTGCGCACGACCTGCCCGTCGGCGACGTCGAGGACATCGCTTGCACGACGCTCGTCCGTGTAGACATCTCGCGCAACCGCCGTGTAGCTGCGAGCAACCGCGAACAAGACTTCGCGCTCGCCACGTCCGCACTGTCCGAAGGCAAGGGCGATGTGAGGAGCGCGTTCCTCGCGGCCCTTGAGGCGCGGTCGGCAGCGCTCTGATCGAGCAAAGCCTCGACGTGTCTGGGTGCCCTGGCCATCACGTACCTTCGTTCAAACTCTTGAGAGAGTCGTCGATCGCGGCGTCGAGATTGCGCATCGCCTCGCGCGTGATCTCGCCCACGGGACGATGTGTGGTGTTTCTCGCCAGGTCCTGAATGAGCTCGCAGGCTTCGACCGCGGCCGCGCCGACGCGCTGGGCAGTCGTGATTGCAAGCCCGCGCGCCGCGGCGAGTGCGACGCCTGGCACCGTACCTGCGCCCACCATGGACGGATCCTCGAGCTTCTTCGCCGTCCGGACCGCTTGACGGCAAGTGCTAGGAGGCTGCTCGGCAGCCGGTTGTCCACGGA
>VBKO01000251.1 GCA_005888115.1 Deltaproteobacteria bacterium | reverse complement strand
GCTGCCGCCGCCTGCTCGCGGACCATGACGTCCTTGAGCAGCTGGGCGACCTGAGGGGCCGCCTGCCTCGCCTTGAGCTTGCGCAGCTCCTGCACGGCCTGCTGCCGCGCGCGCGGATCGGAGTCGGACAGCCGCTTGAGCCAGGCGCTCGGGTCTTTCGGATCGGACGGGCGGCAGGCGAAGAGGAGGGCGAGGGCGCAGACGCGAAGACGCATGGTTGCATCCTACGCCAAGGTGGGGCGCCTTCCGCTGTGACTTCCGTCGGGTCCGCCGGCGGGTGATACGCTCCCGGCGATGCGCATCGTCTTCCTCGGCACGCCGGAGTTCGCGCTGCCCATCCTGGAAACGTGCGCGCGTGTGGGACAGCTCGTCGGCGTGATCGTCCAGCCCGATCGCCCGGTGGGAAGATCGGGAAACCCGCAGGCGCCGCCCGCCAAGCAGTGGGCGCTCGAGCGGGGTTTGCCGGTAGAGCAGCCAGAAAAGGTGAAGCAAGGCCGGCTCGCCGCGGCGCTGTCGCGGTACACGCCGGACGTCGCGGTGGTCGCGGCCTATGGCCGCATCCTTCCGGCGGATGCCCTGGCGGTGCCGGTGCACGGCTGCCTGAACGTGCACGCCTCGCTCCTGCCCGAGCTTCGCGGCGCCGCGCCCGCGCAATGGGCGGTGGCGCGCGGCTACGCGCGCACCGGCGTCACGATCATGCAGATGGACGAGGGCCTCGACACCGGCGACATCCGCCTGCAGCGCCCTCGCAAGATCGCGGCAGACGAGACCGGTGAGTCGCTCTTGCGCAAGCTGTCGCCTCTGGGCGCCACGCTGCTCGGCGTCGCGCTGCGCAGGCTCGAGCGCGGGGAGCTCTTGCGCTACCCGCAGGACCATTCGCGCGCGACCCTGGCGCCGATGCTCACCCGCGAGGATGGCCGGGTGGACTTCTCGCGCACGTCACTCGAGCTCGACCAGCGGCGCCGCGGCTTCACTCCCTGGCCGGGCGCGTGGACCACGGTTGGCGGCAAGGTGCTGAAGATCCACTCCGCGCTGCCGCTCGCCACGGGGGGCCGCGATCCCGGCGAGGTGATCGCCGCGGGACCTGAGGGGATCGACGTGTCCTGCGGCGGGGGCACCGTCTGGCGCCTGCTGCAAGTGCAGCCCGAAGGGAAGCGGCCCATGCCCACCCCTGCGTACCTCGCCGGACACCCGCTGCGCCCGGGCGAACGCCTGGGCGGCTGAACCTGCGGTCCCGCGCACGGGAAACGGCGCCGGATCTGCGGTATCTCTCCTACATGCTGATCGTCCTCCACACCGACGTCAGCCCGGCGCAGCAGGCGGCCATCGAGGCGCGCGTGCGCGAGCTGGGCTTCACGCCCCACCCCATCGAGGGCGCGGGCCGAACAGCCATTGGCATCACCGGCAACAAAGGGCCCATCGATCCCGGCCACTTCCGGCTGATGGAAGGCGTGGCGGAATGCATCCCCGTCACCGCGCCGTACAAGCTCGTTTCGCGCGAGGTGAAGCACGACGATACGGTGGTCGACGTCGCCGGCGTGCCGATCGGCGGGCGCGCGCTGGTGGTGATGGCCGGCCCGTGCGCGGTGGAGAGCGAGCAGCAGATCCTCGGCGCGGCCCGCGGCGTCGCGAAGAGCGGCGCCAGCCTGCTCCGCGGAGGCGCTTTCAAGCCTCGAACCAGCCCGTACGACTTCCAGGGGCTCAAGGTGCGCGGCCTGGAGCTCCTCTCGAAGGCGAGGGCCGAGACGGGCCTCAAGGTCGTCACCGAGGTGAAGGACACCGAGACGCTCCCGGCCGTGGCGGAGGCAGCGGACCTGCTGCAGATCGGCGCGCGCAACATGCAGAACTTCTCGCTGCTCGAGGCGGTCGGAGACCTGCGCAAGCCGGTGCTGCTCAAGCGCGGGATGAGCAGCACGATCAAGGAACTGCTCATGGCCGCCGAGTACATCGTCTCGCGCGGGAACAAGCAGGTGATCCTCTGCGAGCGCGGCATCCGCACCTTCGAGACGATGACGCGCAACACGCTCGACCTGAACGCCGTGCCGATGCTCAAGGCGCAATCGCACCTCCCCGTGGTGGTCGATCCCTCGCACGGCATCGGCATCCGCTCGGCGGTCCTTCCCATGGCCCGCGCAGCGGTGGCGGCCGGAGCGGACGGCCTCATCATCGAGGTGCATCCCGATCCGGATCGCGCCCTCTCCGACGGGATGCAGTCGCTCGACCTTCCGTTGTTCGCGCAGCTCATGCGCGAGGTGGAAGCGGTGGCGCGCGCGATCGGACGGTCGCTATACCGGATGCCCGCATGAAGGCGCGCGTCCACCCGCTGCGCCGGCCGCTGCGCGGCAAGGCGGTGCGCGTGCCCGGGGACAAGAGCATCTCGCACCGGGCGCTGCTCTTCTCCGCGCTGGCCGACGGGGAGAGCCGCATCGCCGGCCTGGCGCCCGGCGGTGACGTTCGGTCCACCGCGCGGTGCCTGGCGCAGCTCGGGGTGCCACTGTTGCGCGGCGACGGAACGCCCTGGAGCGCGCCGCGCTCGGCCACCGAGCGCTTCGCCCCACCAGAGCGGCCGGCGGGATCCTCGGCGCTGCCGGAACACGATCCGGACATGGGGCCTGACGACGCCATGGTGCGCGGCGTGGGGATGCGCGGGCTGCGCGCCCCGGTAGCGGACCTGGACTGCGGGAACTCCGGAACGACGCTGCGTCTGCTCTGCGGCATCCTCGCCGGCGCGCAGGTCCCCGCGACGCTGGTCGGCGACGCTTCCCTTTCGGGCCGCCCGATGGAGCGCGTCGCGGCGCCCCTGCGTCAGCTGGGCGCGCGCGTGCGGACCGGCCCTTCCGGGCGCCCGCCGGTGGTGGTCGAGCCGGGCGGCGCCATCCGCGCCGGCGCCATCGCCTCCGAAGTCGCCAGCGCGCAGGTGAAGAGCGCGGTGCTGCTCGCCGGCGTGTTCGCGGAAGGCGAGACGACCTTCACCGAGCCGGCGCGGAGCCGCGATCACACCGAGCGACTGCTGCGGCAGATGGGCGTCAAGGTGGCGACGCGGGGGACCACGGTAGCCGTGCGCGGACCCGCGCGCCTGTCTCCGATCGCGCTGGAGGTGCCCGGCGATCTCTCCTCGGCGGCATTTCTACTTGCCGCCGCACTGATCGCTCCCGAGGGTAGCTCGATCGCGTTGCCCCACGTGGGCGTGAATCCGACCAGGGCGGGGTTCCTCGACGCGCTGACGCAGCTCGGCGCGCGCATCCAGCTCGATTTGAAGCGCGAGGCGCAATCGGCACCTGGAGGCGAGCCGGTCGGCGACTTGTCCGCATCGGCCCAGCGGTTGCGAGGCACCGAGCTGGACGGCGATCTGGTGCTGCGAGCGATCGACGAGGTGCCAATCCTGGCCGTGCTCGGTGCGGTCGCGGGCGGAACCACCGTGATCCGCGGCGCGGCCGAGCTGCGCGTCAAGGAGTCGGATCGGCTGGCGCAGATGGCGCGCGGGCTGCGCGCGATGGGCGCCCAGGTGGAAGAGCTGCCGGACGGCCTGCGCGTCACCGGGGCCTCCGGAGCACGGCCCCTGCGTGGCGCGGAGATCGACTCCGCTCATGACCACCGCATCGCGCTCGCGTTCACCGTCGCGGCGCTGGCGGCGGACTCCCCCAGCGTCATCTCCGGTGCCGAGTGGGCCGACGTGTCGTTCCCCGGGTTCTTCGACCTCCTCCGATCGCTCGGGGCAGAGGTGGAGCTGGTGGCCTGATGCGCAAGCTCTTCATCCTGCTCGGCGACCCGGTCGCGCACTCGCGCTCTCCGGCCATCCATGCGCGCGCCTTCACGCTGCTCGGCGTGGACGCCGCGTACGCGCCGTGCCGCGTGCCCGCCGACGATCTGGAGCGCGCGGTCGACGGGCTGCGCGCGCTGGCCGTCGATGGGTTCAACGTGACCGTTCCTCACAAGACGGCCGTCGCGCAGCTCGTCGACCGGCTCCACCTCGGTGCAACGCGCATCGGCGCGGTGAATTGCGTCGCGCGCGACGGCGAAGCGCTGGTCGGCCACAACACCGACGCGCCCGGACTCGTGCGCGCCTTGCGCTCCCGGCGCATCGACCCGTCGGGACGCGCGGTGGTGGTCGGCGCGGGCGGGTCGGCCCGCGCGGCCGCCTTCGCGCTCGCGGAGCATGCGCAAGGGCTCACCATCCTGAACCGCACGCTGGACCGCGCGCGCTCGCTCGCGCAGTCGGTCGAGGCAGCCGGCACTCGGGCACAGTCGGCGGCGCTCGACTCGCCCGAGGCGCGGCGCGCGCTCCAGGAGGCGACCCTGGTGGTGCACTGCACGACGGTGGGTCTTGAGGACGACCGGCTGCCCTTCGATCCCGCCCTGCTCGCGCCCGGGGCCGCCGTCGCCGACCTGGCCTACCGTGGCGCGACCGGCGAGACGGCGCTGATCCGGGCGATCCGTCAGCGCGGGCTCGCCGCCGCCGACGGGATCGACGTCCTGGTGCACCAGGCCATTGCGTCCCTCGAGATCTGGCTTTCGCGGCCGCGGCTCGACGAGCTGGCGCCGGCGCTCCGGGAGGCGGCGCTCGCATGACCCGTCTGCGCTTCCTCACCGCCGGTGAGTCGCACGGCCCGGCGCTGGTCGGGATCCTCGACGGGATGCCCGCCGGGGTGCGGCTCCTCGCGGAGCACCTCGAGCGCGACCTGCAGAGGCGCAAGCTGGGATACGGCCGCGGCGGTCGCATGAAGATCGAGCCGGAACTGCCGCGGATCCTGGCCGGGGTCCGGCACGGCCTGACTCTGGGAAGCCCGCTCGCGGTGCTGATCGAGAACGCCGATCACGCCAAGGCCTGGGCCGACCGCATGGCCGTCGAGCCGGTGGCAGACCCCGGCCGGGAGGTTTCGCTGCCCCGGCCCGGACACGCGGACCTGACCGGCGCGATCAAGTTCGGCCACCGGGACCTGCGCAACTCACTCGAGCGGGCCAGCGCGCGGGAGACCGCGATGCGGGTGGCGCTCGCCGCCGCCGTGCGCCGCCTGCTCGACGAGCTCGACGTGCGCGTCGGCTCGTTCGTGACTTCCATCGGCACCGCGCACGCCCCCGCGGGCGTTCCGCCGGAGCTGTGGGAGCTGGCGACCGAGGACGCGGACGAGCTCGGGTTGCGCGCCGACGGGTCCAGCGTGCGCGCGCTGGACGCCGCCGCGGACGAGGCGTTCCGGGTGCAGATCGAAGAGGCGCAGAAGCGGCGCGACACGGTGGGCGGAACCTTCGAGGTCCGCGTCACGGGGCTGCCGCCGGGCCTGGGAAGCTACACGCAACACGATCTGCGGCTCGACGCTCTCCTCGCGCGCGCGCTGGCCTCCATCCCGGCCATCAAGGCCGTCGAGCTGGGCGACGGGTGGCGCAACGCGGAGTTGTTCGGGTCGCAGGTGCACGACCCGATGGACCGCGGCGGTGGCGGCGTGCTTCGCGAGACGAACCACGCAGGCGGCCTGGAGGGCGGCGTGAGCAACGGCGAACCGCTGGTCGCCCGCGCGGCGATGAAGCCGATCGCGACGGTACCGGCGGCGCTGCGCAGCGTCGACCTGGCGACGGGCGCTCCGGATGCCGCGCACGTCGAGCGCAGCGATACTTGCGCCGTGCCGGCCGCTGCCGTGGTCGGCGAGGCGGTGGTGGCACTGGCGGTAGGGGACGCGCTGCTGTCCAAGCTGGGTGGCGACTCGCTCGACGAGCTGCAAGCGGCGCTGCGCCGGGCGTGGCAACGGGCGCGACTCCTCGCGGGGCACGTATTCCTCTGCGGGCTGCCAGGGAGCGGGAAGAGCACGGTGGCGCCGCTGCTCGCGGCGAAGCTGAGGATCCCGTGCCTCGATCTCGACCAGCAGATCGAACGCGGTGCCGGCCGCTGCCGTAGTTGGCGAGGCGGTGGTGGCACTGGCGGTAGGGGACGCGCTGCTGTCCAAGCTGGGTGGCGACTCGCTCGACGAGCTGCACGCAGCGCTGCGCCGGGCGTGGCAGCGGGCGCGGCTCCTCGCGGGGCACGTGTTCCTCTGCGGGCTGCCGGGGAGCGGGAAGAGCACGGTGGCGCCGCTGCTCGCGGCGAAGCTGGGGATCCCGTGCCTCGATCTCGACCAGCAGATCGAACGCGGTGCCGGCCGCTCGGTGCCGGAGATCTTTGCCGCGGAGGGGGAGTCCGGGTTCCGGGCGCGCGAGGCGGCGGCGCTCCGGGCGGCGGCGAACGGTCCCCGTTCCGTCATCGCGCTCGGAGGAGGCGCGGTCACCACCCGCGGCGTACGTCACTGGGTCCGCCGCACCGGGCACCTCGTCTGGCTGTGCGCGCCGGCCGGCCTGTGCGCTTCGCGGGCTCCGAGCGGCCGACCGCTGCTCGGCGCCGATCCGGCCGGGCGCATGGCGCAGCTCGCGGCAGCGCGCGATCCGCTCTACGCGCGCCTCGCCGACGCAGTGGTGGAGGTCGCGGCACTGACGGCGGCGCAAGTGGCCGAGCAGTGCGCGGCGGCCGTGCGCTCCCTGGAGGCGCAGCGTGCCTGGCGCTGAGCTGGACATCGAGTTCCCCTCCGGCGCGCGCACCCGCTGCGTGTTCGCCGCCGGCGGGCTGAGCGGGTTGGACGATCTCTCTGGGCAGGTCGGCCTGACCGGAACCGCCGGCCTGCTCTGCGACGCGCGCCTCCTCGCCACCGCACATCGCGACGCGCTGCTCGCCTACGGCGCCACCCGCCTGGGCGCCCCGCTGGCGCGCCCCGTGAGCGAGGCGCGCAAGACACTGGCCGAGGTCGAGCAGATGTGCGAGGCGCTCGCTTCGCGCGGCGTGCAGCGGGACGGATTCGTCGTGGCGGTCGGGGGCGGCGTGCTCACGGACCTCGGCGGATTGGCAGCCGCGCTGTACCTGCGCGGCGTGCCCTGGGTTTCGGTGCCTACTACCTTGCTAGCGCAGGTCGACGCGGGGCTCGGCGGAAAGACGGGAGCCAACCTGCGCGGCGGAAAGAACCTCGCCGGCGCCTTCCACCAACCGCGCCTCGTCGTCTGCGACGCGGCGGTCCTCGGCACGTTGCCTGCCCGCGAGCGCTGGAGCGGCCTCGCCGAGGTGGTGAAATGCGCCCTGCTCTCCCCCGCGCAGGAGGCGGGAGGGACGCCGCTCCTCGAGCGGTGCGAGCGCGATCTGGAGCGCGCCGCCGCGGGCGACGTGAATGCGCTCGCGCCCATGATCGAGGCGTGCGTCCGCTACAAGGCGTCCATCGTGGCGTCGGACGAGCGAGAGGGCGGTGCGCGGGCCTTCCTCAACCTGGGGCACACCGTCGGCCACGCGCTCGAAGCCGCCACGGGGTACGAGAGATTCGCGCACGGCGAGGCGGTGGCGCTAGGCCTGCGTGGAGCGCTGTGGCTGTCCCGGGGGCGCGGCCTGCTCGACGACGCCGGGCTGCAGCGCGCGCGGCGCCTGGTGGAGCGGCTGAAGATCGCCCCCGACCGCCGGCTGGACGCGGCGGAGCGCGAGGCCGCGCTCTCCGCGATCACCCGCGACAAGAAAGCTCGCGCCGGCCGGGTCCGGTTCGTTTTGCTCGCCGGGCTCGGCGCGCCGCGGGTCACCGAGGTGGAGCCGCAGGAGTGCGTGCGCGCGCTGGAAGCGAGCCTGTCATGAACGTCCTCCTGCTCAACGGCCCGAACCTGAACCTCCTGGGAGAGCGCGAGCCGGAGATCTACGGGACCACCACGCTCTCGCAGCTCGAGTCGCTCGTCGCCGAGCGCGCGAGAGAGCTGGGCGTCGCGGTGCGCGCGTTCCAGTCCAACCACGAAGGCGCCCTCGTCGACCGGCTGCACGAGGTGCGCAAGTGGGCCGACGGCGTGATCTTCAACCCGGGGGCGTACACGCACTACTCGTACTCCCTGCGGGACGCGATCGTAGCCACCCGGCTCAGCGTCGTCGAGGTGCATCTCTCCGATCTGACGCAGCGCGAGCCCTGGCGGCGAGTCAGCGTGATCGCCGAGGTGGCGGCGCACCGGATCATGGGGAAGGGGATCGCCGGCTATCTCGAGGCGCTGGAGTGGTTGGTGGCGCACCCCCGCTGACCATTGGCGCAGGACGGAAGAGGAGACCATGACGTCGCTCCGCTTTTGGATCTCCCTCGTCGTGTGCTCCTTGCCTGCGCTGGCGCGCGGCGCGGAGCTGCACCTCGACCGCATCCGGCTGCCGCCCGGCTTCGCGATCGACGTGTACGCAGAGGGCGTGAAGAACGCCCGCCAGATGGCGCTGGGCCCGAGCGGCGTCGTGTTCGTGAGCACGCGCCGCGAAGGCAACGTCTATGCCTTGATCGAGGCGAAACGGACGAACAAGGCCGACCGCATCGTCACCCTGGCGAAGGGGCTGCAGAACCCCAACGGGGTGGCGTTCCGGGGCGGCGCGCTCTACGTCGCGGAGCGGTCGAGGGTGCTGCGCTACGACGACATCGAACGTCACCTCGACAGTCCACCGAAGCCCGTCGTGCTTCGGGACGATTTTCCGAAGGAGGCCCACCACGGCTGGAAGTTCATCGCCTTCGGACCGGACGGCTGGCTCTACGTCCCCGTGGGCGCGCCCTGCAACGTGTGCAAGTCGGAGGCGATCTTCGCGACCATCACCCGCCTGTCGGCGGACGGCAAGCAGCGCGAGATCTACGCACGGGGAGTCCGCAACACGGTCGGCTTCGACTGGCACCCGGACACCGGCGTGCTCTGGTTCACGGACAACGGGCGCGACGAGATGGGCGACGATACGCCGCCCGACGAGCTGGACCGCGCGCCGCGCCCCGGTCTGCACTTCGGCTTTCCCCATTGCCACGGAAACGGGATCGCGGACCCGGAGTTCGGTCGCGAGAGGCCGTGCAGCGAGTTCACCACGCCCGCGGCCGACCTGGGGCCGCACGTGGCGGCGCTCGGCATGCGCTTCTATACGGGCTCGATGTTTCCGCCGGAATACCGGAAGAACATCTTCATCGCGGAACACGGCTCGTGGAACCGCACCATCCCCAGCGGGTACCGGATCGTGCGAGTCGTGCTCGACGGCGACAAGGTCGTTTCGCAAGAGGTGTTCGCCGCCGGCTGGCTGCCGCCCGATCCGAAGCCGGAGGATCCGCACAAGGGCCACACGCTGCGCGCCGACGAGTCGGCCGACGCCGCTCCCAGGGGCGCAAAGAGGCTGCAGGCCTGGGGACGACCAGTCGACGTGCTGGTGATGCCGGACGGCGCGCTCCTCGTCTCCGACGACACGGCGGACGCGATCTATCGGATCCATTATCGCGGAAGCGCGCGCTGACGCCGGACCTCACCTCAGGGCAGCGCGGAGTCCGCGCACCAGCTCGGCGGCGGCGGGCACTCCGCCCTGGTGGTGCGCGGCGACGAGCGCGCTGCCTACGACGACCCCGTCCGCGAGGCCGCGCAGCGCAGCCGCCTGCTCGGGGCGCGAGATGCCGAACCCCACTGCGACCGGCACTGGCGAGAGCGCTCGCAGCTCGCGCAGCCGCGCCGCCAGGTCGGCCGGCAGCTCGATGCGCGCGCCGGTCACCCCGGTCACGCTGACGTAATAGAGGAAGCCGCGCGCCTGCCGCGCGATGGCGGCGGCGCGCTCCGGCCCGGTGGTCGGTGCGATCAGCGGGACCAGGTCGATACCCGCTCCGGCCAGGTCCGCGCGAAGTGGAGCGGCTTCCTCGAGCGGCAAGTCGGGGATGATGGCGCCGGAGACCCCTGCCTGCCCGAGCGCGCGCGCGAACGCCTGGTTGCCCATGCACTCCACCGGATTCATGTAGCCCATCGCCACCACGGGCGCGCGAAGTTTTAGCCGTTCGACGATCTCGAGCAACCGGCCCAGCGTAGCCCCGCCGCGCAGCGCGCGCGTCGCTGCCGCCTGCAGCGTCGGGCCGTCGGCGATCGGGTCCGAGAAGGGAAGCCCGATCTCGATCACGTCGGCGCCCTCGCCGTCGATGGCCCGCAGCAGCTCCTCCGTGGCCGCAAGCGTCGGGTCGCCGCCCATCGCGTAGCACACCAGCCCGGTGCGGCCACGCGGGAACGCGTCGGAGAGGCGGCTCATCGCGCGCTTCCCAGCGCCTTGAGGATGGTGGCCAGGTCCTTGTCCCCGCGGCCGCTCAGGTTGACGACCACCGCCGCGTTCGCGGCATCGCGCACCTCCGCGGGCAGCTTCGGAAGAGCAGCGATGGCGTGCGCCGACTCCAGCGCGCAGAGGATGCCCTCGCTGCGGGCCAGCGCACGAAACCCTTCCAGCGCTTCGGCGTCGGTGGCGGCGAGCACCTCGAGGCGCCTCGCATCGCGCAGATGCGACAGTTCCGGCCCCACGCCGGGATAGTCGAGGCCGGCGCTGATGGAGTGCGCCTCCACCACCTGGCCGTCCTCGGTCTGCAAGAGGTACGAGCGCGAGCCGTGCAGCACACCGGGCCGACCGCGCGACAGCGACGCTCCGTGCTTGCCCGAATCGAGCCCGAGCCCGGCGGCCTCGACCCCGAAGAGCCGCACGCGGCGGTCGGGCACGAACCGGTGGAAGGCGCCGATCGCATTGGAACCACCACCGACGCATGCGACCACCGCGTCGGGCGCGCGGCCGAGCCTTTCGGCGCATTGGGCGGCGATCTCCTCGCCGATGATCGACTGCAGCTCGCGGACGAGCAGCGGATAGGGATGCGGACCAGCGGCGCTGCCGATGCAGTAGTACGTGGTGCGCACGTTGGTGACCCAGTCGCGGATCGCCTCGTTCATCGCGTCCTTCAGCGTGCGCGATCCCGCCTCGACCGGGCGCACCTCGGCACCGAGCAGGCCCATGCGGGAGACGTTGGGCGCCTGCCGCTCGACGTCCTCGACGCCCATGTAGACGACGCACTCGAGGCCGAGCAGCGCGCACACGGTCGCGGTCGCGACGCCGTGCTGGCCGGCGCCGGTCTCGGCGATCACGCGCTTCTTGCCCATGCGGCGCGCGAGCAGCGCCTGGCCCAGCGTGTTGTTCAGCTTGTGCGCGCCCGTGTGGAGCAGGTCCTCCCGCTTGAGCAAGAGGCGCGCACGGACGCCCAACACCTGCGCGAGCCGGGGGGCGTCCGAAAGCGGAGTGGGCCTCCCCGCGTAGTCTTGCAGCAGCGCCGACAGCTCTTCGCGGTAGGCCGCATCGGCGCGCGCCGCCCGCCAGGCGGATTCGAGGTCGTCGAGAGCCGGGATGAGGGTCTCCGGCACGAACCGGCCGCCGTAGGCGCCGAAGCGACCGCGCGCATCGGGGAACTCACCGGGCTCGGAAGTGAAGAGCGGCAGTACGCGCTTCATGCGATCTCCCGTGCGGCCGCGCGCGCCGCCGCGACGAAGTCGCGCACGCGGTCTTTGTCCTTGAACCCGTCCGGCCCCTCGATCCCGGACGCCACGTCCACTCCGTCGGGCCGCGCCGCTCGGATGGCCTGCGCGACGTTCTCCGGCGCGAGCCCGCCGCCGATGAAGACCTCCGCCTCGAAGAGATCCCGCGCCTTGCGCGCGAGAGACCAGGCGAACGAAACGCCCCCGCCTCCACCGGCCGGACCGTCCAGGAGGACGCGCCGGAAGCCTCGCAGCGTGGCGAGGCGCGCCAGCGCCGGCTCGCCTCCGACCTGGAGGGCCGCGTAGAGGGGCAGCGCGCCCGACGGCGCGGGGAGCGTCCCATGCAGCTGCACCGCCGAGAGCCCCACCTCGCCGGCGATCCGCAGCGCATCCGCCAGATCGACGTCCTGGAAGACGCCGACGAGCCGCGCGTCGTCCGGTAGCGCCGCCCGGATCTCGCGCGCGGTCTTCACGGTCACACAGCGGCGGCTG
>VBKO01000466.1 GCA_005888115.1 Deltaproteobacteria bacterium | reverse complement strand
TCGGGCGGCAGCGTCGAGAGGAGGTTGTTCGCGCTCGGATCCACGAAGGTACCTTCCCAGTCGACGCCGCCATCGAAGAGATCCGGCGCCTCCTCGATCGCCCGGCGGACCTGGTAGCCGCCGTTTGAGGTTCCGACCGCGTAGGTGTAGCGCGGGTAGTGCTGGTAGCGCGCCTTGACACCGTCGCGCGCCAGGACCGCGGCCTGCACGATGCGCTCCTGCCACTCGGTGAATGGTTTGGCAGGATCGTTGTCGTAGAAGTGGACCCAGAAGTTGGCCAGCAGGAAGCCGGGCGGCTGGGCGCGGCAGGCGAGCGGATCCGGCGTGATCCCCGTCGGCGCGAGCGCCGGATCCGGCGTGGTGACAAAGAAGTTCAGGATTCCCTTGTTCTGCGACGCGTACGCGTAGCCCTTCTGGACCACGTAGTCGCTCCAGGCGAAGTCGCCGTTGAACTCGCTGCGCGTCCCCGAAGCGCCCGCGACGACCAGCCTTCCGTTCCAGTCATCTGGCAGCCGCAGCAGGAAGCGCGCCTCGCGCGTCAGATCGCCGGTCACGCGGGCCGTGATCTGCAGCCCGGGAACGAGCTTGGGGCCAATCGGCGTGCGATCCGGGGGATTGGGCGAGATGACGCCGCGATCCGTCTGGGGCGTGAAGGCGAAGGCTGGCCGCCCGATCGAGTTGTTCTGGGGCGTAGTCGCAGGGTTCCTCGTCGTCAAGTCAGCGCTCTGGACGCAGGACAAGTCCGCGAGTCGATCGCCCAAGGCGGCGACGACCCGCCCGCAGGGAGTATCCGAATCGGCGAACGCGGCCGCGGACGAGAGCACGGCGATGCAGCACGCAAGTTGGATGCGCATTTGATGTTCCTCGGTCAGTGGGGTCGCGGAGGCCGGACATCCTGCTCTGACTGCGGGGCTTTGCCAAGCACGATCGCAGAGTGGCCGCCGCCACGGTGATCTGACGCGAGGACAGCTTCACGCTTCGCCGGCGATGACGAGCTGCTCGCCCGGCAGCTCGACGCCGGTGGGCGTCGCGAAGGGGGACCACTCGCGCGCAATCTCGCCCCATGCCTGCTCGCGCTCGCTCTCGGGCAGGAGGCCGAGCAGCGCCACGAAAGTGGGGAACTCCCGCCCGGACTTCACGGCTTCCTCGAACGACGGAAACCTTCGCGGTGCCGGTACGGGCCGCAGCTCCACGCGCTGGAACCCCGCGCCGCGCAGCGCGTCCACGACCCGATCGCCGTCGGACAGCGAAAAGGCCTGCACGACTTCCGGGGCGGGCGACGGGATTGCGCGGCGCCGGCGGACTGCGGCGATGGGCGCGCCGTGGAACGGGTTCCGCTCGAGCGGGCCCCACACCGATGCGGCAAACCGTGCGCCGGGCCGCAGCGCGGCGCGGATGGCACCGAGCGCGCTCGGGAGGTCGGTCACGAACATGAGGCAGTTACGCGAGATCGCGGCATCGAAGGAGCTCGGCGGCAGGTCGAGGTGCTCCACCCGCACCGCGCGCGTGGTCACGTTCGTGAACCCGGCCTCGCGCGCGAGCCGGGTCGTCACTTCCAACATCGGAGCTGAGGCGTCGGTCGCAAGCACGCTTCCTGCCGGACCGATGCGCCCGGCGGCCAGCAGCACCAGATCGCCCGTTCCGGAACCGACCTCCAAAACGCGCATCCCCGGGCCGATGCCGGCCCAGGCGAAGAGCAGCTCGGTCGCGGCGGCGAGCGACTGCTGACGCTGTGCGACTGACGCCTGCCAGCTCGCCGCGCCCTCCGCCGTCGACCATGCTCCCGGCGCGCTCATGGGCACAGGATAGCCCGAACCGCGCTAGCCCGAACCGCGCTACCGGCGCCGCCGGGGTTTCCAGCTGCCGAGCCGCTTGGGCGCGTGGCCGCTGCTCTGGTCTGTCGAGCCGCCCTGGCCTGCCGGCGCATGTCCGCCGTGTCGCGAAGGACCGTGCGCTCCGCGCCGCGGCGGAGCATGTCCGCCCTGCCGCGCGGGAGCGTGCCCCGGGTGCCGGCTGGCGCGGTGCGCGGGACGCCGCGCCTCGGCTCCCCGCTCATGCGGCGCCGAGGCCCGCCGCATCACTTCCGTGCGAAATGCCTCATGCTCTCGCGGGACCGGCGCCCTTTCCACCGCGCGGCGCGTGAATTTCTCGATCCCCGCCAGCAGGCCGTGCTCTTCGGGCGAGGCGAAGCTCGACGCGCGTCCGCTGGCCTCCGCGCGCGCGGTGCGGCCGATGCGATGCACGTAATCCTCGGGCACATGGGGCATGTCGAAGTTGATCACGTGGCCGATCTCGGCGACGTCGATGCCACGCGCCGCGATGTCGGTGGCGACGAGGACGCGATGTTTGCCGCTGCGGAACCCTTCGAGCGCCTGGCGCCGCTGCGCCTGCGAGCGGTCGGCATGGATGACCGCCACCTGGTGGCCGCCCCGCGCGAGCGCCTTGGCCACCCGGTCCGCGCGCCGCTTGGTTCGGGTGAAAACGAGCGTGGACAGCTCGTCCTGCTCGAGGAGCGCGAGCAGCAGCGCGACCTTCTCCTCCTCGCCGACGAGGAACACCTGCTGCGCCGCGCGCTCGGAGGTGGTCCCGATGCGGGCCACCTCGACGCGGACCGGATGGTGCAGGTGCTCGCGCGCGAACTCCTGCACCTCTCCCGCCATGGTGGCTGAGAAGAGCAGCGACTGCCTCTGCTTCGGCAGGTGGTGGAGGATCCGGCGGAGCTGCGGCAGGAAGCCCATGTCCAGCATGCGGTCGGCTTCGTCGAGCACCAGTATCTCGATGTGGTCGAGCCGCGCCGTCCCCTGGTCGAGGTGGTCGTTGAGCCGCCCGGGCGTCGCGACGATCACCTCGACACCTCGCTGGAAGGCCTGGATCTGCGGGTGCATCCCCACGCCTCCGATCACGACCGCCGTGCGGACGTGGCGGCCATGGCCGAACCGCTCGAGCTCCGCGCCGATCTGCAGCGCCAGCTCTCGCGTCGGCGCGAGGATGAGCGCGCGGGTCCCTTGCTTTCCCTCGAGTCGCTCGAGGATCGGCAGCGCGAACGCCAGCGTCTTCCCCGTGCCGGTGGCCGCGCTACCGATCACGTCCTTGCCCTGCATGCCTCGGGCGAGCCGCTGTGCGCGAGCGTACACCGAAAAAGCGCCCGCTCCCGAATGGCAAGGGACAGATAAGCGGCTCGTCCGACTCGGGGGCGGGGGAGAGGTCCGTGACCATCAGCGCGCGGACGAGCAGCCGCCGATCGTCTTCTCCGGCATCCGGACCTGTCCCTTGCCAACTGGTTGGAAGGAACATGCACCGGAGCGGGCATCTGCTTCGGTAATTCTTCCTGCGCCCTGGCTGGCAAAGTTGCCGCTGGCGGTATCATCGATGGTCCGTTCGCGCGCTTCTCCCGGCTACCAGGCGGTGTTTTTTCGCTCGGAGCG
>VBKO01000465.1 GCA_005888115.1 Deltaproteobacteria bacterium | reverse complement strand
TTGTCGCCGCCGAGCAGAAGGTGGTCTCCGACTGCGAGCCGCCGCAGGACCGGCTCCTCGCCCGAGCCTTCGACCGCGATCAAGGTGAAGTCCGTCGTGCCCCCGCCGATGTCGCAGACCAGCACCAGCCGAACGCCGGCCAGCTCTTGCGCGAGCGCGCCGCGGTGGACGCGCGTGAAGTCGTAGAAGGCGGCCTGCGGTTCCTCGAGCAGCGCCGGCCGCGGCAGCCCCGCTTCCGCGGCGGCCCGCAGCGTGAGCGCCCGCGCACCCTCGTCGAATGACGCGGGGACGGTGATCACCACGTCCTGCTCCGCGAGCGGGGCTTGCGGATGCGCGGCGTCCCACGCCCGTCGCAAGTGTTCGAGGATGCGCGCGCTCGCCTCGACGGGCGAGATGCGCCCGACCTCGGGAGGCGCGCCCCAGGGGAGGATGGCCGCCGTCCGATCCACCGCCGGGTGGCACAGCCAGCTCTTCGCCGAGGCGACGTGGCGCCCCGGCACGCGCGCCCCTTGGTCCCGCGCAAATCCGCCGACCGCCGGGCCGCGATGCGCGCCATCCCAGGGAAGCCCGAGCGCGCCTTCCGGCAGCTCGTGCGGCCCGGGGAGATAGAGGTGCGACGGCAACAGGGGGCGCGGGGCCAGGTCGCCCGGACCGACGAGCTGCGGGACCTCGAAGACGCTCACCGCCGCGTCCGGGTCGCGCGCGTTCAGGTCGGCGTAGGCGAGCGCGGAATTCGAGGTGCCCAGGTCGATGCCGACGCAGTATCGGAGCGCCATCAGCTACTCGCGGCGGAGTCCGGCTCGCCTTCCCCGCGGACCGAGAACTCCAGCTTCCAGGCGGTGCCGGCGTGGGCCTCGTCGCGGGCGACGAGCTCCAGCTCCAGCGTGCCCACTTCGGTCGCTCCAGCGCGCAAGCCGACGGGCAGCACCTCGCCGGCCTTGCCCTCGCGGGCGGGCAGCTCCGCCTCGATGGCGGGCAGCTCGGCCAGCTCGTCCAGGTCGTCGACCACCGTCCCGGGTTGATCGTCGCGGCGCGAGGACGAGGAGAAGAAGCGGAACGAAGTGCGCTCGCCCACCACCGCGCCGACCTCCAGCGCCGGCACCTCCACCGCGCTGCCTTCCTCCATGCCGAACGGCGCCAGGCACACTGCCCGGAGCGGCGGGGCGTATCCGGGAACCGCGGGAGCGGCCGACTCGACGCCGACGTAGTACGCCCGGGCTGTCCCGCCGCGGATGCGGATGCCGCGGCCGCGCCTCGCCAGTCCGCTGTACGCAGCTCCCTCGGCGACGGCCAGATTCAGGCTCCCGGAAACGAGCCGCTTGAGCCTCGGGCCGCCCTCGGCGGTGACCCACTGCTCTACCTGCGCGGCGACCCGCTGCCGCAGCGCCGCGTCCTTGAAGACGCCGCCGTTGAACAGGATCGCCGTGGGATGGATGAAGCTCGCACCGGGCCGCTTGGGAGCGCCGCCGGCGCGCCGGAGGAACGCGGCCAGGTGGCGCGTCACGGCAGGGTCCTGCGCGTAGGGAAGCCCGAGGGTGGTGAGGCCGACGCGCCGCTGCGCGGCCACCGTCGCGTCCACCTTCGTCTCCGGGAAGAACCCCTCCACCACGTTGCGCAGCTCGCGCCAACCCAGCTCGGTGCGGATGGTTCCACCGACCAGCCCGCTGCCGCGACCAGGGATGGCGAGCGGCACCACGCCCTTGCTCTCCAGCTCCGGGTGTTCCTTCGCCTGGCGGCACGCATAGGTCAGCGCGGTGAATTGCCAGGCATCCAGCTTGCGCCCTTCGCCTCGGAGCCGCTCCTGCACGAGGTGGGCGAGCGCCAGGTCCACGTTGTCGCCGCCGAGCAGGATGTGCTCGCCCACCGCGAGCCGCGAGAGCGCGAGGCGACCGTCCTCCTCGCCCACCGCGATGAGGCTGAAGTCGCTGGTGCCGCCGCCCACGTCGACGACCAGGATCACCTCGCCGGGGCGGACGGACTTGCGCCAGGCATCGCCCGCCGACTGCACCCATGCGTAGAGCGCCGCCTGCGGCTCCTCGAGCAGCGTGAGCCGTGGCAGCCCCGCGTCCGCCGCCGCCTGCACGGTCAGCTCGCGCGCGACCGCGTCGAACGAGGCGGGCACCGTGAGCGTCACCGCCTGGTCCGCGAGCCGCAGCCCCTCCGCCTCGTGCAGGGCGTCCCAGGCCGCGCGCAGGTGCCGCAGGATGCGCGCGCTCGCCTCGACGGGAGAAACGCGCGGCACTTCGGGATCGGCGCCGGGAGGGAGGAGCTGTCCGCGCCGGTCGACGCCCGGATGCGACAGCCAGCTCTTCGCCGAGGAGACCAGCCTTCCCGGAACCAGCCCGCCGCGGTCTCGCGCGTATTGCCCGACGACCGAATCCGGCGACGCGCCCCAGGGGAGATCGAAGGCGCCCTCGGGCGCCTCGACACGCGAGGGGAGATAGAGAAACGACGGGAGCAGCGGGCGCGGCGCGACCTCGCCCGGCGCGACGGTCTGCGGCACCTCCAGCGCGAGAGCGCCCGGTAGTGGCTCGCCCGGACCGGCCGGCTCGATGGCGAGGTCCACCTCCGCGATCGCGCTGTTGGTGGTGCCGAGGTCGATACCGACCGAATAGCGCGGCGTCACGGAAGCTCCACCTCGGCGGGCGCGAGCAGCCTCGCGTCCTGCCCGGCGGGCGCGGGCGGGAGCCGCACGTCGCGCGCCTTCCAGCCGTGGTGCCGCAGCGTCCCGGTGAACGGCGGGTTCCCGACCACGTTGCCCGTCAGCCGGACCGCGCCGGGATCGAATCCGGGCGGCACCTGCACCTGCGCGCCTTCCGGCTCCGCGCGGACAGGCTCCAGGGCGAGCGCGTCGCGGAGGACCTTGCGGCAGCCGGCGTGCACGGTACGCGCGGCGGCGCCCACCTCGGCGTCGCTGTAGCTGGCGATCTCCTCCTCGCAGAAGTCGAGGAGCCGGCCTTCGCGTTGCAAGAGGCCGATGAGGTGCAGGGTGCCGTCCGGGCGTGCGCCGGGGAGCGCCGGCCTTTGCGGAGCAGCATCGAGCTCCTGCCGCACCGCGGCCACGCGGGCCGCGAATCGCGGATCGAAGATCACGCGGAAGAAGCACACGGTCGCGAGCCACAGGCGGGCGAAGAAACGAGGCGGAACGGGATCGGGCATCGAACGGAGCTCCATGGAAAGAGTGGGTGTCCCAAGCACGGCACGGCCGCGATGGAGTCGCCCACGTCGGCCAAGCGGACCTGCGCGGGAAGGACCACCTCGGAGGTGCCGCCGGCCGGGATCCGCAACCCGACGGCCGGCTTGCCGGCGACCAGTTGCTTGCCCGCCACCGAGAGCTTGTAGTCGGTCTCGGCGAGCGAGATTCCCTGCGAGTTGGGGTTGAGAAGCGTGAGCGGCACGTCGAGCGTGGCGTGCGTCAAGGAGAGCTCGGCAATGCGCGGCGGCTCGAGCTTGAGCGAGGGGATCCGCGGCAGAGGGAGCATCCCTTCCTTGGAGAAGCCGAGCGGCAGGACGCCGATCGGCGTGCTCACTCCGATGTGCCCTTCGGCGCGATACGGAAGTTGTTCCTGCCGGAGCACGGCCGCGATGGAGTCGCCCACGTCGGCAAAGCGGACCTGCGCGGGAAGGACCACCTCGGAGGTGCCGCCGGCCGGGATCCGCAACCCGGCGGCCGGCTTGCCGGCGACCAGTTGCTTGCCCGCCACCGAGAGCTTGTAGTCGGTCTCGGCGAGCGAGATTCCCTGCGAGTTGGGGTTGTTCACCGTCAGGGTGAGATTCACGGTGGCCCCGGCGAGCGACACGTCCGACAGGGAGGCGTCCTTGAAGGAGACGGACGGCTCGCGAAAGTCCGCCACGCCGCGCAGGAGCGAGCAGGCGGACAGCGCGGCGGCGCAGAGCAGGGCGAGGCGACGTTTCATGGGGGCCTGAACCGAATACATAACGTCCGCGGTGTGAAAAGCGTAGCGCCGCCCTATCGGCGGCGACTAGCGTAACCATCCGTGCGGACCGGTCGAGTCAGAAACCGTGTTAGAAGCCGCCGCCGATGAGAAAAACCCTGCCCGCCGTCCTGCTGGCCGCCTGTGCCTCGTTGAAGCCGCCCAACGCCACCGAGCCTCCCGACGCGCGCGAAGGCGCGGTCACGCCCAGCGACCGCCAGCTCGGGTCGCGCACGTTGCCCGGCTGGCCGCAGAGCGGCGACGATCGCGAGCTCGCGAACCTCTTGCTGAAGAAGCACGGCGACTCGCAGCGCGCCCGGATCGAGCGCGGCCTCAAGCAGGTGGCGGCGATGTGGCGCCGGCAGGACGGCGACGACCGCGCGCGGCGCGCCTTCGTCGAGCAGTGGTTCGAGTCCGATCCGCGCAAGCTGTCCGCGCTGCTGGGCCGGTTCGAGTACACGTTGGAACAGGTCGACGGCTACTTCCTCGACATCGGTCGCGAGCTGCGCCGATACAGCGAGCTGGAGCTGGGCCCCGAGCTGCCCATCGACGAGCAGCTCGCGGCGCTCGATCTGTCCGCGCACTCCTCGGAGGATCTCTTCCAGTCCAAGCTGGCCTTCGTCGCGCTGCTCAATTTCCCGCTGCCCACGCTGGACGAGATGCTGGCGCAGGGCGCGAAGTGGTCGCGTGAAGAATGGGCCGCGGTGCGCCTCACGCGCCGCTTCGCGCTGCGGCCCAGCGCGGAGGCGCAGCAGGCCCGCGCCCGCGCAGCGGCCGCCGCCGAGGCGTACATCGCCGGATACAACCTGTGGATGCACCAC
>VBKO01000498.1 GCA_005888115.1 Deltaproteobacteria bacterium | reverse complement strand
GCGCGCAAGCCCGCCGTCCGCAGGGGTACGGGTTCCAAGCTGCCCGCGGACGAGCCGGCCTGTCCGAAGACGGCACAGCCGCCGAGCCCGGTTTCCCTGGGCCCGGTCGGCGCCGACTGATCCAGGAGCGGGGTTTCGCTCAGCGCGCCGCGGTGGCCGGACCGAGCGCGGCCGCCCCGGCGTTCGCGCACTGCCCGTCGTGCTCGGCGAGATCGCCGGACACTCCGAGCGCGCCGACGAGCTTTCCGTCGACGAGCAGAGGCACCCCGCCGTCGACCGGCACCGCTCCCTCGAGCGCGAGGATGCGCAGGTTGGCGCCGCCCTTCTCCAGACCGTCCTGGAATGCCTTGGTCGGCCGCTTGTACAGCGCCGCGGATCGCGCCTTGCCGACAGCGACCGGCGCGCTGCCGAGCTGCGTGGTGTCGGCCTTTTCGAAGTAGACCAGGGTCCCGGCCGGATCGACCACGGCGATGGCCATGAACCAGCCGTTCTTCTTCGCCTCCGCCGAGGCGCCGGCAGCGGCCTTCCTGGCGGCGTCGAGCGTGATCGAAGCTCCGATGGGGATGGCGTAGGAGCTGGGCGCCGCCGGCTTCGCGGGCTGGGAGGGCTGCTGGGCCGCGGCCGCGGTGGCGACGAGCACGACGGATGAAGTTGCCTTGAGCATCGATTGGAGCGACATGAGACCCCCTTCGCAACCGCCGCGCCAGGGTATGCCCGCCGCGGCGAGGGGCGCATTTATGGCACCAAACGGACCCGCGCGCTCGGGGAGCCTCAGATCGGCGCCGGCTGGGGCATCTCGAGGAAGGCGTGCGCGCAATGCCAGAAGAGCTTCCGGTTGATGCCGAGGGCCAGCGAATGCGCCAGGCCGGGCAGGATGCTGAACTGACGGTCCGGATTGGGCAGCTTGCGGTAGAAGTCGAGCAAGTCCTGCTCGGTGGCGATCCCGTCGTACTCGCCGCGGACGACCAGCGTGGGCGCGAGCACCTTGGCGGGATCGACGACCGGCAGGTTCGCGGTCATGTCCAGATAGGTGCCGGTGGGAATGGTGTCGCCGAAGGGCAGCTCGGCATCCGCCATCGCGTCGGCCACCGCCAGGTCCGCGCTGCCCGGCTTGTCGCGGGTGAAGATGCTCCGGATCATCTCGCGGTCGCGCTTGCGCCGGTTGTGGGTGCGGAAGTACTCGACCTGCTCGGCGCGCTTCTGCAGCGTCGGCGAGCCAGCTCCCGTATAGGTGAACGCCATCAGGACGAGGCGATCCACGCGCTCCGGGTGCGCCACCGCGAACGCCGCCGCGCGCAGGGCGCCGGACGACTCGCCGATGAAGTGCATCTTCTTCTGCCCCGTCTCGCGCGCGACCAGCGCGCTGCCGGCCATGAGATCTTCGGCGCCGCTGCGGATGTCCGAGTTGCCCTCGGTGCGCGCCGAGCGGCCGTAGCTCTCGTGGTCCATCGTCCAGACGTCGAAGCCGTACCCGGCGAAGACGTTCATCAGCGAGTACTCGCCCTTGCCCGGAACGGAGAGGTCGAAGGTGGGGCGCGAGGAGATCGACGAGCCGTGCACGAGGAAGAGGACCGGCCGGGGCGGCTCACCTTTGACCGGCGCGCCGGCGCGCTTGCGGAACAGGTAGAGCGAGACGTCGCCCTTCTTCGCCCAGTACTCCGCGGTCCACGGGTTCCCGATGGTCGGCTGAGCGGCGGCCGATCGGGGGGCGAGCTTCGCGAGCGCCCCGGCGGCGAGTCCTGAGCCGGCGACCTTCATCAGGGTGCGGCGGGAGGGACGGCAATCGAGGCGCTTCACGGAGTCCTCCGAGGAAAGGGAAGTCGCCATTCTGCCGCTGCTCGCCCTGCAGAGGACGACCTCGATGCATCGGGTGTAGCATCGTACCGCTCGCCCTTTGCAAGGGGGAAGGATCATGACTCGGCGAAGACTCACGATGGTGGTGGCAGGCGGTGTTGCGGCGCTGGCCGGCGTCTGGGCAACGGGATCGCTGAAGGCGCAGCAGCCCGGGTTCAAGCGGGTCGAGCTGCAGAAGCACGACCTCGGTGTTCCGGGGCGCGAGGTGGTGCAGGCCCGCGCTGAATTCGAGCCCGGCGCCGCGATCGGCAAGCATACCCATCCCGGCGAGGAGTTCGGGTATCTCCTCGAAGGCGCGATCGAGCTGGAAGTGGCGGGGAAGCCGAACGCCAGGCTGAAGGCGGGCGATACCTTCTTCGTCCCGCCCGAGACCATCCACGCCGCCAAGAACGTGGGCAGCGGTCCCGCCAAGGTCCTCGCGACCTACGTGGTCGAGAAGGGGAAGCCCCTCGCCACCATGGTCAAACAGACGGCGGCGACGGCCCCCGCGCCGAAGTAGCGTCAGGGCGCAGCCGCCCGCCTTCACCTCAGCGCTCCCGGGCGCGAGGCGGCGCAGGTGCGCGCGGGGCTCGCGCCCGGCGGTGGCCGGCACCTTCTTCAAGCCCGGCAGGCACAGGACACGCAGCAATTGCTGGTCGGCGGACTACGGGCCTGGGAGCCCCAGCGTCCATCCGATTCGGAGCAACCAGGTGCGCGGCCTCGCGACGAGCTGCCGGTGCCCGTACGAGGTGAGCAAGTCCACCGCATCGGCGTCAACGGGACGACCCGCGCGCGCAGCGTGGATCATCGTGTTCCCGAGCACGTAGGCGATCGCGTTCGCGACCTCTGTCGGCGAGCGGAGCTGATGCGAGTGGTAGCGGTCCGCAAAAACCTTCCCGCGGCGCTGGAGGACGCGGTTCAAGGCCTTCGCGATGCGGATTGAGAGGCCTTGAATTCCCCGTGCCAGGGCCGTCGCGTCCTGCGCCTCGACGATCAGATGCAGGTGGTTCGATTGCACCGAGAAGTGGACGAGCCGGAAGCCCTCGCGCTCGCAGCCATTTCCAATGCACGAAGCGACCACGCGGAAACAGGCCCTGCTCCGCAGGCGCG
>VBKO01000497.1 GCA_005888115.1 Deltaproteobacteria bacterium | reverse complement strand
GTTCGTGCAGGTGTTATACATGCTCGCGTCTTCGTGGTCCGGCCTGACCAACGGAGGCGAAGGGATCTACCTGCCGCCGGCCGGCAACTTGCAACCGCTCTACTTCGCCGCCGCCCTGATGGTCGCGGCGGCAATCACGGTCACATGGGCGATCGATCGGTCCGCCTTCGGGCTGCGGCTCCGGTCGATCGGTGAGGACGAGATTGCGGCCGAGGCGATGGGAGTCCACACCACGCGCTCGAAGATCGCGGCGTTCGTCCTCGCGTCGACGCTCCCGGCGATGGCGGGAGGCTTGTACGCGTTCCGCCTCAGCTACGTCGATCCCTCTTCGGCGTTTCCTGCCTCGTACGAGATCCAGGTCATCCTCATGGCCATCTTCGGAGGCGCCGGAACGGTCTGGGGTCCGCTCCTCGGCGGCATCTTGCTCAGCGCCGTCGCCGAGGCGCTCTGGGCCCGATTCGCCGAGTTGCATCTGCTCTTGTTCGGTCTCTTCATCGTGGTCGTGCTCCGGTACATGCCGGATGGCTTCGTCCCGTTGCTCCGCCGCCGGGCGGCCGCGGCCGCCATCGGCAAGGACGCCGCATGACGACCCCGCTCCTCGAGGTGCGCGACGTCTCCAGGTGGTTCGGCGGGGTCCGTGCCCTGTCTCACCTCTCGTTCGAGGTGCCGCACGGGAGGATGGTCAGCATCATCGGCCCGAACGGCGCTGGGAAGACGACGCTTTTCAACGTGATCACCGGAGCGCTTGCGCCCAGCAGTGGAGACGTGCGCTTCGAAGGAGCGTCGATCTCTGGCCTGAGGCCGGACCAGACCGCTCGCCTCGGCATCGGCCGCACCTTCCAGATCGTCCGGCCGTTCCCCGGGCTGACGACGCTCGACAACGTCGCAGTGGCGGCGCTCGCCAAGGAGCGGACCCGGCGCGCCGCGCGGGTGCGCGCCCAGGAGATCCTCGAGCTGACGCGCCTCGCGCGCTTCGCCGACGTCGAGGCGCGGAACCTGACGCTCGCCCGGCGAAAGCGGCTCGAGGTGGCGCGCGCGGTCGCGCTCCGGCCGCGCTTGATCCTCCTGGATGAGGTGATGGCAGGGCTCAATCCGGCCGA
Source organism: Deltaproteobacteria bacterium (assembly GCA_005888115.1). GTDB lineage: Bacteria > Myxococcota > Myxococcia > Myxococcales > 40CM-4-68-19 > VBKO01. Next base: position 4,484 of record VBKO01000497.1, on the reverse strand, counting down.
GGTGGACCAGACGATCCAGCTGATCGGGAGGCTGCGCTCGCTGGGCGTCGCGACGGTGGCCGGGATCGAGCACGTCATGCAGGCGGTGCAAAAGATCTCGGACTGGATCGTCGTGCTCAATTTCGGCGAGAAGCTGGCAGAGGGCCTTCCCGCCGAGGTGATGCATCAGCCGGAGGTGGTGAAGGCCTATCTCGGCGCGCGCTACGCCGATGCAGCCGTGCGGAGCTGACGATGGCTGCTTCGCTCTTGCGCGTGAGCCACCTTGCCGCCTGCTATGGAGACGCGCAGGCGCTCTGGGACGTGGGCCTCGAGGCCTGTCCGGGCGAACTGGTCGTCATGGTCGGCGCGAACGGTGCCGGCAAGACGACTACGCTGCGGGCCATCTCCGGGTTGATCCGCGCGAGCGGCCTGATCGAGTTCAAAGGAGAATCCATCCGCGGCGCGTCGTCGAGCCGCATCGTGGAGATGGGAATCGGGCACGTGCCGGAAGGGCGCGCGCTCTTCCCGCACATGAGCATCCGCGACAACCTCGAGCTGGGCGCCTACACCCCGGGGCCGCGGCGGCGGCGCCGCCGGAACCTGGAGCGGGTCTTCTCCCTCTTTCCCAGGCTGAAGGAACGCGAACGGCAGACGGCCGGCACGCTCTCCGGTGGCGAGCAGCAGATGTGCGCGATGGGGCGCGGCCTGATGAGCGAGCCGTCCCTTCTCCTGCTCGACGAGCCGTCGCTCGGGCTCGCGCCCATCGTCGTCGATGGGATCTTCGAGATCATCGCCGCGATCCGCAAAGCCGGCGTGACCGTGGTGCTCGTCGAGCAACACGTCGCGCAGGCGCTCGAGGTGGCCGACCGCGCCTTCATCCTCGCCGACGGCAAGACCGTCGGGAGCGGCACCGGAGCAGAACTCCTGGTCGATCCGCGCGTACGCGAATCGTACCTGAGCGTCTGACGTTCGCTGTTCCGCAAAATCCGTACGGCGCGACCGCCGGGGTCTAACCTTCGGCGTCTCCCTGCGGCGCGGCCTTCTGCACGAGCTGCACCAGCGCCTCGTAGGGCTGCGCACCGACGACGCCGTGGCGGCCGGCGACGAACGTCGGCACGCCGGTGATCCCGTACTGGCGCGAGAGCTTCCAGTCCGCGTCGACGGCATCCTTGAAGGTCCGTTTCTCGAGCACCTCGCGGGCGGCGTCGACGGAAAGGCCCACCTGCCGCGCGACGTCCAGCAGCACGGCGGGCTGGGAAATGTCGCGCGCCTCCACGAAGTAAGCGCGGAACAGCGCGTCGTGGATGGCCTCGCCGCCGGGCTGCGTGTCCGCCCACTTCCCCAGCTCCTGGGCCAGGCGGCTGTTGTACGTCATGGTGCGCTCGCCGTAGGGAAGCCCTTCGGCGTCCATCCGCGCCTTCATCTGCGCGTGCATGGCCTTGAGGTCCAGGTTGCGACCCGCGAAGAGGTCGGCCAGCGACCGACCTTCCACCGGCGTGTCCGGGTGGAGCGGGAAGTGCACCCACTCGACCTTCACGGGGTGCTCCGCCTTGAGCTTCTCAATACGCACGGTACTGAGGTAGCACCACGGTCAGACGTAGTCGGAGAACACGGTCAGCGTCACCGGCTCGCTCACGCTGCCTCCTTGGCAGGACGAAGGCGATCATACGCCCTTCGCCGTTCTTTGCTCGACGGCGCGGATCACCGCAACCATATCTTCCCTCCCGAGACACCGGGCGAGGTCCAATCCGTGGCGTTCGGCGAAATGCGCCGCCTCGGCGAGGCCCGTCACGATCGCGGTCAAGAAGGGTTCCAGACCAGGAGCGGCGCGCCGCCCTTCACGAGATTCAACGCCATCGGCTCGCCCATGGCTCCGAGGCCGATGAAGCCCACGCGTGTGGAAGGAACCACCGTCATGAGCTCTACCGTTTCTCCGGCGGAATCGTCCTGATCGCTGCCGCAAACGCTGCGTGAGCTGCGGCTACGACGGGCCTGTGCTTCACCTTGCTACTTGCCGGGTGCTTGCCGAGGAAATTTTCGCCTCTCCAGTTCTTCGAAGGTCGGATTGGCCTTGGCGCGAAACCGCCACCACAATTCGGGCAGACGTTGCCCAGAACGCCGTCCACGCAAGGCGCACAGAAGGTGCATTCATAAGAACAGATGCGCGCCTCCGGCGACTCGGGTGACTTGCGCCGAGACAAGAAAGCTTCGATACCCTGCCGGATGTCGGGCGTCGGCACCATCGAGGCGAACTGCATGGCCTCGATGGCCAGCCCCTCGTCGATCGATACGTTCAGCCCTCGGGTGACGCTCCGCAGGCATGCAGCAACCGCGGCTGGCGAGTGGCGCGCGATCCGATCGGCCAGGAGACGGGCCTCGGACAGGAGTGCCGTGTGCTCGACCACTCGATTGATCAAGCCGATGTCCACCGCCTGCTTCGCGTCGATCGGCTCGGCCGTGAGGATCATCTGCAGCGCGCGCTTTCTGCCGATCAGCCGCGGAAGCCGCTGGGTGCCACCGAACGGCGGCGGGAACCCCAGTCGGATCTCCGGTTTTGCGAAGCGGGCCCGATCGCTTGCCAGCGCCAGCGGCGCCGCCTCCGTGATCTCGCAGCCGGCCCCGAAGGCGATGCCGTTGACGGCGGCGATGAGCGGCTTCGCATAACCCTCGATGTGCCGGGTCAGCCGCTGGCCGCGGCGCACGAAGTCTCGCAGCGCGCGTTCCACGCCGGCCTCGACGCTGCCCGCAAACTCGGCGATGTCGGCGCCGGCGCTGAAGGCGCGATCTCCCGAGCCAGTGAGGATCACGGCGCGGACGCCGGGATCCGCTTCCAACTCATCGAGAGCCGCTTCGAGCGCATCGACGAGCGCATAGTCGAGCGCATTGAGCTTGTCGGGTCGGTGGAGCGTGAGGACAGCGATGCCGTCCTTCACTTCTTCCAGGAGGGTCGTCATGCGGGAGAGCTACCAGCCGTCCGCCGGCGACGCTACCCGCATGCGCGCAGCTCGAGCCTGCATGGATGCCGGCCTGGAAATGGAGGACACTTCAAGAATGCCGGACTGGGACGGATTGCGGATCTTCCTCGCTCTCAGCCGTGCCCGCACGCTGGCCGCTGCAGCGCGCAAGCTCGGCATCGACGAGACCACGGTCGCGCGCCGCCTGGCGCGCCTTGAAAAGGAGATGGGCGCGTCGCTCCTCGAGCGCGCGCCTGGCGGGCTTGCGCTCACCGCCGCGGGCGAGGCCGTACGCGCCGCGGCGGAAGAGATGGAAGTGGCCGCGCTGACTGCCGAACGCCGCGCCCTGGGCGCCGACCGACAGCTCTCCGGGCGCGTGCGCGTCACCGCACCGGAGATCCTCGGCAGATACTTCGTCCTGCCCGCGTTGCAGGCCGTCCATGTCCGTCACCCGGGCATCGCGATCGAGCTGATCAGCACCATCGCCCGGCTCGATGTCACCCGGCGAGAGGCCGACGTCGCCATCCGTACGGTGCGGCCCACCGAGCCTGCCTTGGTGGCACGGAAGCTCGCTCGCATGGCCGTGGCGCCCTACGTCCGTCGCCGGCGGAAGAGGCCGGAACAAATCGCCGCGGTGGGCTATACCGACGGCGTCAGGTTGCCGCTGCGCAACGTCGAGGACCGCATCCCGAGCGGCCGCGTGGCGCTTCGGACCAACAGCATCGCAACCGTGCTCGAGGCCGTGCGCCTCGGCTGGGGCGCGGGCGATCTGCCTTGCTTCGTGGGCGACGCCACTCCCGAGCTGGAGCGGGCCTTTCCCGGCGACAAGCCCGACTGGCTCGACGTCTGGCTCATCGTCCACGCCGAAGTGCAACGCACTTCTCGCGTGCGCGCATTGGTCGATGAGCTGGCGCGCGTCTTCCGCGAAGGAGCGGCTCTCCTCGCCGCCCGCGCCTCGACTTGAGCGTCACCGGCGCGAGCGGACTGCCGCGAGGTCTATGCGGGTTAGACCACTGGCGTTAGCCATCGTCCGCTACGCCCTGCGCAATCCCGGAAGCGGCTCGCTCCCTCGCCCGAGCTTTGACGGGCCAGCCAGGCGTCCCTAGCCGCAGAGCGGCAGCCTTGCCGGGAGCCGTGAGCGCCACCATCTGCTGTTTGGGGGGCGCGACGTGCGCCCGAGTGGGGGACAGGAGCATGGAGCGTAGAAGCTGGCTCGGCGGGCTCGCGTCCGCTGCGGGTCTCTGTATTGCATTGAATCTTTGGGCGTGTGGGCAGGGCGTGGCTCGGGAGGCGGGGGCCGCGGCGGGTGGCGCCGATTCCAGTGCCTGTACGGCACCGGACCACGGCCGGATCTCGTGCAGCGTCGTCTGCGACGACGGCTACACGGCGTGCGGCAACCTCTGCACGAAGCTCGACAGCGACGGCGCCAACTGCGGCGTCTGCGGCAAGGCATGCACCGGCGGCCAGACCTGCAGCAACGGCGTCTGCGTTGCCACCTGCCTTCCGGGTCGAACGTCGTGCCACGGCGCCTGCACCGACCTGACCAGCGAC
>VBKO01000250.1 GCA_005888115.1 Deltaproteobacteria bacterium | reverse complement strand
CGCGGAGCGGCGAAGCCGGCGCGGGGGACGCGCTGCGGCGCGCCCTGCACAAGCTGGCCGGGAGCGCGGGCACCTACGGCTTCGCCGAGCTGGGGAGGCAGGCGCGAGGTCTGGAGATGCGCGTCCAATCGGCGGACGAGCCCCTCCCCGAGGACCTCCTGCTGGATGCCGTCGCCTTCCGCCGCGAGCTGGAGGACACCTTCGAGGAGGCGCGGTCGAAGCTCGCCGGAGGTCGGCCGCCGCCGCTCTCGGCGATCCGGCAGAAGCTGGTGGTCGCGGTGATCGGCGGTGGGCTGGAGGATCCCGTCGGGGAGGAGCAAGCGCACGCCGTGGGCATGGCGCTCGCCCGCGCCGGAACGCACCTCGTCTGCGGGGGCCTCGGCGGCTGCATGGCGGCGGCCGCGCGCGGTTACCGCGAGGGGAGCGGCGAAGGCATCGTGCTCGGCATCCTGCCCGGCG
>VBKO01000249.1 GCA_005888115.1 Deltaproteobacteria bacterium | reverse complement strand
GGCGCGATCGTGGTGGGCGGCGGCGGCGGCACGCTCAGCGAGATCGGCCTGCTGCTCCGCGACGGCAAGCCGGTCGTCGCGCTCCCGCACACCGGCGGCGCCGCCGAGATGGTCGGCGGCCGCAAGCTCTACAAGCACGAAGTGGTGGCCGCCTCTTCCCCCGAAGAAGCCGTCATGAAGCTCCTCCGCTCCCTCTCCGAACGGCCAAACCTGGCCAAAAGATGAGACCAAGCGATCACCGCGGAGGCGCGGAGAGCGCGGAGATTTTGTTGTTTCTTGAAACGACCTCCGCGATCTCCGCGCCTCCGCGGTAATCTTTGAGGCGGTAATCGCGTCAGCCGGAGATGGCTTTCCACATGTCGAGGGCGGCGGTGGCGGGATTCGGGGCTCCGAGGATGCCGCGGATGCAGGCCACGCCGTGGGCGCCGGCGTTCACGGCGCGCTTCGCCCGAGGCGGGGTGACCCCGCCGATGGCGAAGACGGGCAGCGAGGCCGCCTTGGTCGCTTCGTGGAGCGCGGTCATCCCTTGCGGCTTCTTGCCGGGCGTCTCCCAGACGGGGCCGAAGACCGCGAAATCCGCGCCGTCGCGAGCCGCGCTCGCCACCTCCGCGGGGGAATGGCAGCTCCGTCCGATGAGCGCGCCGGGACCGAGCTGGCGGCGGGCCTCGGCGATGGCCGGACCGTCCGCGGGCAGGTGAACGCCGTCCGCGCGCGCCGCCTTCACGACTTCGAGGCGGGTGTTCACCAGGAACGGCGCCTTCGCGGACCGGCACAGCGGCAGCAGCGTCCGCGCGAGCTCGAGGAGCTCGGCGGGCGAGAGGTCCTTCTCGCGCAGCTGCACCGCTGCCGTCCCGATGGGAAGCACGGAGAGCGCGGCCGCCAATGCGCCGGGCAGATCGGAGATCGCGCTGCGGTCAGTGACCAGGTAGATGCGGACCAATCAGATTCGCAATATCAGATCAGGCCGGTCAGTGGACTCGAGGCGCTGCCATAGAGCTTGCGGGGGATACGTCCAGCACGGTACGCGAGACGTCCTGCCTCTGTGGCGAGCTTCATCGCGGTGGCCATCGCCACCGGATCCCGGGCGCCGCTGATCGCCGTGTTGACCAAGAGGCCAGCGACTCCCAGCTCCATGCAGATGGCGCAGTCGCTGGCGGTGCCGACGCCGGCGTCGACGATGACCGGCACCTTGGCCTGCTCGAGGATCATCTGCAGGCTGTAGGGGTTGCGCAGTCCGAGACCGCTGCCGATGGGCGCCCCCAGCGGCATCACCGCGGCGCAGCCGGCCTCCTCCAGCTTGCGGCAGAGCACCGGGTCGTCGCTGCAGTAGGGCAGCACGGTGAATCCTTCGGCGACGAGCGTCCTGGCGGCGCGCAGCGTCTCCTCGCCGTCGGGGAGGAGCGTCTTCGGATCGCTCAGCACCTCGAGCTTGACGAGCGGCTTTGGCCCGCCGATCTCCAGCTCGCGCGCCAGACGCAGGGTGCGGACCGCCTCGTCCGCGGTGAAGCACCCCGCGGTGTTGGGGAGCAGGACGCATTCCTTGGGGATCCAGTGCAAGAGCGACTTCTCACCTTGCGCCTGCAGGTCCAGACGTCGCACCGCCACCGTGACCATCTGCGCGCCTGACGCTGCGATGGCCTCCTGCATGGTGGGGAAGTCCTTGTACTTGCCGGTCCCCACCACCAGCCGCGAAGTGAAACGGCGCTCGCCCAGCAACAGCTCGTCGGACATCCCGCTATCCTCCGCCCACGAAGGTGACGATCTCCAGCACGTCTCCGGGCGCGAGCTTCTCCTCCGCGTGCCGCGCTCGCTTCACCACCGCCCCGTTGCGCTCCACCGCCACGCGCTCGGCGCGCACGCCGAGATGCCGGAGCAGGCCGGCCACGGTTAGGCCGTCGGGCAACTCGGTGCGGTCTCCGTTCACGGTGGCCTGCATGTGGGCTGAATAGGCGCGGCGCCTCCCCGGGTCAAGGCAGGCGCGCCGGTTGCGCACATGGGAACGGTGTATGCCTTGTCTGTGCGCAGGGGCGGTGCAACACTCCGGGTTTCCGACCAACGCGAGGACCCGCTTGGATACCGCCGGCCTGCTCCGTCAGGTGTCGATCTTCCGCGAGCTGCCGGCGGAGGTGCTCGCCGATCTCGCGACGCGGGTTCGCCCGCGCTCCGCGGAAGCGGGATCGGTGATCGTCAGCGCGGAGGAGCCGGGCGACTCCCTCTTCGTCATCGCGCGCGGCAAGGTCAAGGTGGTGCTCTACGGCGAGACCGGGCGGGAGATCATCCTCAGCCTGCTCCACGCCGGCGATTTCTTCGGGGAGATGTCGCTGCTGGACCGGCAGCCCCGCTCGGCGAACGTGGTCGCGGTGGAGGATGCCGACCTGCTCTCGCTCGACCACGAGGCCTTCCGGACGCATCTCGCCACCCATCCCACCACGGCGCTCGCGGTCCTCGCCGAGATGTCCCGCCGCCTTCGCCACGCCGACGAGGTGATCGGGAACCTGGCGCTGCTCGACGTCTACGCCCGGGTGGCGCGGACCATCCGCGAGCTGGCGCACAAGGAAGGCGAGCCGGCGGACGGGGGCTTGCTCATCCGTGAGCGACCGACACAGCAAGAGATCGCCGGTTTGATCGGGACCTCGCGCGAGACCGTCTCCCGGGCCCTGAACGACTTCACCCGGCGCGGCCTGCTCGAGATGCAAGGAAAGCAGATCCTCGTGCGCTGGGAGTTCCTGCGGAAGGCCGACGAGGGGACGTAGCGTGAGCGGCCGGAGCGGCAGCGCCCTGCTATAAAGCGCCCGTGCCGATGTACCGGATCAGCAAGCAGCTGTGGTTCTGCGCCGCGCACCAGGTCCGCCTCACCGAGACCCGCTGCGAGGCGCTGCACGGCCACAACTACCGCGTGGTGGTGCACGCCGAGGCGCGCGAGCTCGATCCGATCAGCTATGTGCTCGATTTCGCCGCGCTCAAGTCCGCCGCCGTGCAGGTCGCCGGACGGTTCGACCACCAGAACATCAACGAGGTGGAGCCGTTCACCCAGGGCGGGCGCAACCCCACCGCGGAAGAGCTGGCCCGCTTCCTCGCGGAGGAGCTGGGGCGCCGCTTCGACGATCGCCGGGTGCGGATCTGCAAGGTCGAGGTCTTCGAGACGGACAACAACCGCGCGGAGTACTGCCCCTGATGCGCAACGGCGTCCAGGCGCGCGCGCCCGCCGCGTTCGAGCCGCGCTTCCGCAGCGGCGTGCCCGCCAAGATCGAGGGCGCGCTGGCGGCGGCCGTGATCGCAGCGGTGCTGGCGATCTTCTACTGGCTCCTGGTCAAGCTGCCGGGGCCGCTGGTGGTGCACGTCGAGGACGACACGCACCAGGGCGTCATGAACGCGAAGGTGGTCTGCGAGGGTCCCGACGGAAAGCGCTTCAGCGGGCTCACCGACGTGTTCGGCGAGGCGAAATGGCCCGGATTGGCGCAGGGCGCCTGGCGATGCGAGGCCTTGCCGCCGCCGAAGTTCCACACGGGCACCGTGGTCGGCTACGCCACCGTGGTCCCCCGCAAGCCGGCGATGTGGATGGCCCGTCTGGAACGGCCTGCGACGGCCGTAGTGCAGGTGGTTCGGCCCCGGGGGCAGCCGCGCGCCGCGCCCGCCATCCGTGCGCTCTGCCGGCAGGTCGCGGGCGAGGACGCGCCTCCGACCTGGGAGGCACGCGCGGGACTGCTCGACGGCCGCGCGACGCTGTACCTGCCGCATGGACGCGCCTGCCGCCTCGGCCTGGTTCGTCCGGAGCTGCCGGCCGGCCAGCCCGGGCCGGTCGCGATCGCGAAGCTCGCTTGCGATGCCGGTCCGTGTACTCCCGAGCTGCGCGGCGGGGTCGGCGAGGAGCTGCACGTGGTCCTCGCGCCGAACCCCGCGCAGTGGGAGGCTGCCCGGCCTCCGCCCGAGCCGGACTGAGGCAAGGAGCTGCGGATGCGGATCTTCCTGGCGTGCTTGTGCTGCGCGGTCGCCACCGCCGGGCTGGCGGCGCGCGCGCCGGCAGGAAAGGCTTTTCCCGCGTTGCTGGACGAGGCGATGGCGCGCATGCACCGCGGCATGGCATCCGCCGAGCGGATAGGCGACCCGGATCGAGATTTCGTGACCAGCATGATTCCCCACCACCAGGGCGCGGTGGACATGGCGCGCGGGTTGCTTCTGCACGGCAAGGATCCCGCGCTTCGCCGCCTGGCCGAAGGGATCATCGCCGACCAGCAGACGGAGATCGCGTACATGCGGCGCTGGCTGGAAGAGCATCCCCGCGAGCAACAGGAGGAGCACCGATGAATCTCGCCCATGGAGTCCTGATCCTGGCCGCGGCGGCTGCGCCCGGTCCCCGCGATCGCGTGTACACGGCCGATCAGACGTCCAACACCGTATCCGTCTTCGACCCCGCGAGCGGCTCGTTGCTCGGCCTCTTGAAGCTGGGCGCTCCCCGCTCCGACGTCCTCTCGCCGCTCTACCGCGGACAGGCCAACGTGCACGGGCTGGGCTTTTCGCCCGATCACAAGACGCTCGCCGTGGTTTCGATCGCCACCAACGCCGTCACCTTCGTCGACACGGCGACCAATGCGGTGAAAGGAACGACGTACGTGGGGCGCGCGCCGCACGAGGCCTTCTACACGCCCGACGGCAGGGAGATCTGGGTTTCGGTACGCGGGGAAGATCACGTGTCCGTGCTCGACGCGCGCACGATGCGCGAAAGCGGCCGGATCGGCGTGCCCGACGGGCCGGGAATGGTCCGCTTCCGAGGGGACGGCGCGATCGGATTCGTCGTCTCGAGCTTCACCCCGGAAGCGGTCGCCGTGGACGTGAAGTCGCACCAGGTGGTGGCGCGGATCCGTCATCGCGCTCCATGGCCCCGCCGGTGGAGCCGCTGCGGGTAGCGTGGCGGTGCGCCAGCTCGGCGTGACCGACGCGCTCGACCTCCTGGCGCGCGGCCTCCCGGCCGACGCGAAGTTCACGCTCGAGGTGGCGCAGGGAGAAGCGGCGCCTTTCCGCAACGTGCTGCCGCTTGCGACCTTCCGCACGAACGCGAAGGGGGCAGGTCAGGCGCAGGCCTTGGGACCGATCCGCGAGATCGTGTCGCCGGACAGCGCGTCCGCACCCGGGCCACGCACGCTTCTCGTCACCGGCGCGGGCGGCGCGCCCGTGCTGCTCGGCAAGGTAGCGCCATAGCCGACGCGGTCGGTCCCGGCGGAGCGCGGGCGCTCAGCTCCGGCCGCCGAACACGTCCATCACGTCGCGGAGCAGCTTCATTCCTTCGTCGTGCGGGCGCTGGAAGCTGTTGCGGCCCATGATCGAACCGAAGGCGCCGCCATCGCGCAGGCCGCGCACCTCCTCGAGGATCTCCTGGGTGCCCTTCGCCTCGCCTCCCGAGAAGATGACGATGCGCTTTCCGTTGAACGAGCTCTGCACCACGTGCCGAACCCGGTCGGCGAGGGTCTTGATGGGGATGTTGTACTTCTCGAAGACCTTCTGCGCCTCGGGCTGGTAGATGAACTCGCCGGGCGGCTTCACCTTGACGATGTGGGCGCCCAGCTCGCAGGCGATGTGCGCGGCGTACCCGGCCACGTCCACCGCGGTCTCCCCCTTCTTGTCGGTGATGCCCTCGCCGCGCGGATAGCTCCAGACCACCACCGCCAGCCCTTGCGCCTTGGATTCCTCGGTCAGCTCGCGGAGCTCCTCGTACATCGTGTTGCGGGCGGAAGATCCGGGATAGATGGTGAACCCGATCGCGGTGCAGCCCAGCCGTGCGGCGTCCTTCACGCTGCCGGTGACCGCGGAGCAGGGCGGGTGGCCCTTGGAAAGCGTGTCGCTGTTGTTCAGCTTGAGGATGAGCGGGATCTGGCCGGCGTATTTTCCGGCCACCGCCTCGAGGAACCCGAGCGGCGCCGCGTAAGCGTTGCAGCCGGCGTCGATGGCGAGCTGGATGTGGTACTCGGGGTCGTACCCGGGGGGGTTGGGCGCGAAGTCTTGGTGCCGGGGTTGTCGGACGGGTACCAGCTCAGGATCTCGCGGACGCGCGCAGTGAATTCCATGTCGGCCTCTGGGAGTTTCGAAGGCCGCGAGGCTATCAGCCGCGAGCCGCATCGTTCAAGGAATCCGCGCCTGCCCTGTCGAGAAGCGGGCTGGCTGACGGCGCTCGGGCGGCGTGAAGGTACGGCCGGGTGGGCAGGCTTCCCAAGTGCCCGTCGCGACGCGGTCGTCCGAGGTGGTCGCCCGTGCACGCGCCGTCCACGTGGAGTCCCCCCGCGCCTTCCGCTACGATCGCGCGACACTCGAGGGTCAGGGGGACCGAATGGGAGTGTTCGGGACGAGGCTCTTCGGGCAGGTCGATCGCGTCGCCGGCTTGTTCAGCGTTCGCACCAGGTTCTTCCACATCAATTTCGTGCCGCTCGTTCCTCTCGCCTCGTACCTCATCTTCGAAGAGAAGAGCGGCTCGGGCAACCGGGGCATCGAGCTGAAGAAGCTCCGCTGGAACTCCGTCCTGCTCGCCTGGCTGCGCACTCCGCTCTGGATCGCCTGCGGCATCGGCTCCGTGATCGGGCTCGTGACGGGCCTGGGGATCCAGCACGACTGGCAGGCCGCCGCGCCGATGCTCGGCCTGGCGGCGCTGACCGGCGCGGCCTTCTACGCCAGCTACCGGTTCTCGGCCGCGAGCTTCGAGCGGGCCTGCGAGCTGGCGCGCATGGTCGGGCTGCCCCCCGAGTTCACCGCCGCCCTCGAGCAGCGCTTCAACCGCTCGTTCGTGCCGGACCTGGCGCAGTGACTTGATCGCAGCTCAACTCAAGGCGTGCTGTGCCGTTAGGAAACAGCGACGGCGTCCGCCTCGATCTCGATCAGCATGGCCGGGTCGATCAGCGCCTTCACCTCGACCATGGTGGTGGCGGGAGGGCACGCGGAGAAGAACTCGCCGTGGGCGCGGCCGAACTCCTGCCAGCGGGAAATGTCGGTGACGAACATGCGCGTGCGCACGATGCGGGTTCGATCGGCGCCGAGCTTGCCCAGCGCACGTTCGATCAATTCCAGGCACCGGCGGGCCTGCGCGTAGGCGTCTCCGGGCGCGTGCACGCGCTCTCCCGATTCGTCCACCGGAGCCGTGCCGGTCACGTAGATGTGCTGGCCGGCGCGCACCGCCCGGCAGTAGCCGACGACAGGTTCCCAGCGGGCTTTGGAGAAGACGCGCTCGAGCTCCATCGGATCACCTCAGGTACTGGTCCACCTCGTCGGCGAGCGCGGCGATCTTCTCCCGGCTGCGGAACTCGGCGGTCAGCTCGAGGCGGGCGCCGCGCACCACGTCGCGCTCGCGCAGCATCACCAGCGAGCTCTCCAGCGTCGCCTTGGAAAGCGACTCGACCCGCCGCACGCGTCCGGCGAGCCAGGCGGCCCGTCCCCGATCCAGCGCCTGCCGCGTCCACTCCCGCGTGGGCATCGGCGCGGCGAGCAGCGGACCGAGGGCGTCCACGGCCACCAGGGCTCCCTCGAGATAGGGGCGCAGCAGGTCGCCGAGAAGCTGGCCCAACCGTACCCCCACGGGCACCGGGACCACGTCCTCGCCCTCGCGCACCACGATTCCCCAGCGGACCAGAAGCTGCAGCATCTCCTCGACGGTGGACTCGAGCGACCGTCCGGGCTCGAAGATGAACTCGTGCTTGAGCAGGCGCGACAACTCCCGCGCGCGGTCCAGGACGGCCGTCCGCGGCGCCCGCTGGCCGCCGTAGCTGCGCACCGCCAACGCCAGGATCGCCGGGGCGACGAGGAAATGCAGGATGGCGTTCTTGTGGTAGTCGAGCGCCATCCGCCGCTCCTCGACGACCGAGTAGAAGCGCTGCCCGCCGGCTTCCTGCACCTTGATGTTCCCGTCGGCGGCGAGCCTGAGCAGCGCGCGCTGCACCAGGCCCGACTCGCGCAGGCTGGCCGGGGGAAGGCCCGGACTCCCACTCCCCAGCTGCCACGCGGGGGTGCGCGCGCCGGCGTCCAGCGCCGCCTGGTGGAGGAACTCCGCCCGCGAGAGGACCTCGTCCTCGGACATGCCGCGCCGGTCGTGGCTGAGGAGGACGGCGGAGACGAGCCCGATCGGCGCCAGCGGCGTGGCGCGGTTGATCCCGGCCGCCACCCGCAACCCGAGCGCGCGGACCAGCGCGCGGCGCTCCTCCTGGGTGTGGTTCTTCGGGTCCACGCCGCGCTCGGCGAACAGCTTCGCCAGCGAGATCGGCTCGCCGACCCGGATGGTGATGCGCCCCAGGCGGGTGCGCAGCACCTTGGTGGCGGAGAGAAGCGCCTTCGCGTCCTCCTTCTGCTTCTCGCCACCGAGCAGCTCGTGCTGGTAGCTGCCCGCCTCGGCGATCTTCTCGTAAGAGATGGATACCGGCGCGAACATGACGTCCGGGCGGACGCCGGTGAGCCAGGCCTCCACCTCGAGCGTCAGCATGCCGAGCTTGGGCGGGAGCAGCTTGCCGGTGCGCGAGCGACCGCCCTCGACGAAGAACTCCTGGGTGAAGCCGTCGCGCAGCAGGCGCTTCACGTATGCCTGCATCACCGCCGCGTAGACGCGGTCGCCCTTGAAGCTGCGCCGGATGAAGAAGGCCCCGCCCATCCGCAGGAAGCGGCCCACCGGCCAGAAGTTCAAGTTGTCCCCGGCGGCGATGTGCGGGGGCTGGAGCCCGTAGTCGTCGCAGACCACCGAGAGCACCATGTAATCGAAGTGGCTCTTGTGCGACGGGCACAGCACCAGCGGCGCGCGCGCGCTCGCCTGCGCCAGCCGCTTCATCCCCGCCGCGTCGACGTCCACGCCGTCGTAGATGCGGCGGAACATCCATCCGACGATGCGCTTCAGTACGTCCACCGCCAACGGGTTGTACCGGGCGGCGATCTCGCGCAGGTCCTTGCGCGCCTCGCGATCGAGCGAATCGTCCGCGCGCCCGCGCTCGCGGGCCAGCTCGGCCAGCGTGCGGCGGAGCTGCAAGTCGTTGAGCGTCTGGTCGACGACCCGCTGCGGCGACTTGAGCGGCGGCCCGGTGATCACGCGCGCCTCGCGCGCGAGGTGCTGGTAGAGCGCGCCGCGCACCTGCCGGGCGATGTGGCCCGGGTCCGCCTGCGGCTGCTCCGCCACGACGGCGCCGAGATCGATCGGCGCGCCCACCTTGAGCATCGCCTGCTTGCGGTGCAGGACGAAGGCGAGAAAGCTGCGAAGCGCGCCCGGCTCGTCCGGGTCGCCGAAGAGGAAGTCGCGCACGCCGCCGCGCAGCTTCTTGGGGCGGCGGCGCCAGATCAGCGTGACCGGCACCAGCTGGATGCGCCGCGCCCGCTGCTCGCGCTGCAGCTCGGTGAGGCCCGGGAAGGGATCGGCAAGCTCGGCGACCGCGCTGGGCAGCGTCTTCGGCATGCGCAGGAACACGAGCGCCGCCTCGCCCTGCCGCACCGCCTCGATCACCTGGGCGGCCGACTTGTCCTGCGCCCCGGCCGGCGGCCGTACCTGCGCGCCGCCCAGGTACCAGCGGGCGAAGGGAGCGAAGATCCGGTAGCCCAGGCCCGTGGCGGCGCGCGCGATGGGCACGCCCAGCCGCCAGAAGCTCCAGTTGAAGAAGAGCAGGTGCAGCAGGGAGGAGGAGCGCAGGACGTAGACCGGCGTCCCGCGGAGCGAAACGGAGCGGAGTGCCTCGCGCGCCTCGTCGGGAAAGGAGATGGAGCGGAACATCCGCGAGAGCAGCCAGCGCGCGAACGGCCCGTAGTGTCCGGCGCGCGCCGGCGGGTGCTCGGTGCTCAGTGTGAGGGAGGTGCCGGGGGGATCGGCCACGGAGGCGGAGTCTATCAGCGCCCGGACGTTTCGATGCGCCCGCGCTACCGCGTGGCGCAGCCGGGCGTTCCGCCCAGCCCCGCCAGCTCGGCCACCGCCGCGCGCGGATCCGCGACGAGCACGGCGACGAGGCGGGCCAGCCGCTGCGCCGCGCCCGGGGTGGCACGGAGCCAGGCCACGCAGCTCGGCCCGCTCCGCTCGATCCGCTCCGAGAGTCCGCGCGCCTCACGCACCTCGGCGAGCCAGAGCGGCGCCGCGGCGCCGTCCAGCGTGGCGCTGAGGCCGCGGCGCGTGGCGAGGTCCGACGCGGCGTCGAGCTCCGCCTCGTCGGGATCCAGCCCGTCCTCCTGCGCGCGGGCGGCGTGCGCGTCGAGCACGGCGGCGTCGCCGAGCGCCTCGAGCTCGGCGCGGACCCAGGGGACGAGGAACGCTGGATCGATGCGGGCCATCAGCGGGGCGTCAGCTGCAGATCCATGCTGGCCGTGCCGCCCGCCTTCACCTCCACTTGCTGGTCCGTCTCGCCGAGCCGCTCGTGCCAGAGCCGCAGCGTGTACTTCCCGGGAGGGACGTTGGAGATGGTGTAGCTCCCCGCCTCGTCGGTCACGGCGAAGGCGGTGGTGGGCAGCACGTCGACCCAGGCGCGCATCCAGGGATGGACGTCGCAGGTGACGCGCAACAGGCCTGGTTGCTTGAGCGGCTTGGGGATCACGTGGTTGGGCACCGGCATCGCGTAATTGAAGACGGTGCGGTCGCCCTCCCGTGCATGTACGTTGTGGAAGACCTTGTCGCCGTTCACGATATCCAGCGTCGCGCCGGCGGGCAGCGCGACGACGTGCGGCAAGAACTCGCACTGCTTCTGGTCGAGCGTCATCTTGATCTTCTCGGCCTTGACGGGCTTGGGGCCGTCGACGATCCAGAGCACCGCGTTCTTCACCCCACCGCCCTGGCCCACCTCGAGCGATTCGTCCGCCTTGTTGGTGCCGCAGATCTTGATATCCCGCGTCACCGGCAGGGTGGCAAGCTTGGGCGGCAGCCCGGAGAGCGTCACCTTCCCGCTCACCTTTCCGGCGCCGGGCCCTGTGGCGCCAGGAGGAGGAGGAGCGCTGGCGGCGCTCGCACCGGCCTGGGCGAGGAGCAGGGCGAGGGCGGCGAGCGCGTGCATGCGGGCTCCTCCTTCCGGGAGCGCTGTAGGTAGACCATGGGACGGCGGGTGACAAGCGGCTTGACAGCCCCGGCTACCTGTCTACATTCGCGCCCCCGTTCCCCGGCGGATCGGTCCGCCTTGCATCCCAGGAGATTTCCATGGCTGCGAAGGAGATCAGCTTCCACCAGGCCGCGCGCGATCAGATCCTGCGCGGCGTCCAGATCCTCAGCGACGCGGTCGCCGTCACGTTGGGTCCCAAGGGACGCAACGTGGTGCTGGAGAAGTCTTTCGGCGCACCCACCGTGACCAAGGACGGCGTCACCGTCGCCAAGGAGATCGACCTGGCCGACCACTTCCAGAACATGGGCGCGCAGATGGTGCGCGAGGTGGCCACCAAGACGTCCGAGGTCGCCGGCGACGGCACCACCACCGCCACCGTGCTCGCCGCCGCCATCTACGGCGAGGGCCAGCGCCTCGTCGCCGCCGGGCACAACCCGATGGCGCTCAAGCGCGGCATCGACCAGGCGGTCGAGAAGGTGGTCGGCGAGCTGAAGAAGCTCTCCACCAAGACGCAGGGCAAGACGGAGATCGCGCAGGTCGGCACCATCAGCGCCAACGGCGACGAGACCATCGGGAACATCATCGCCGAGGCGATGGAGAAGGTGGGCAAGGAAGGCGTCATCACCGTCGAGGAGGCGAAGGGCCTGGAGACCACGCTCAAGGTGGTCGAGGGCATGCAGTTCGACCGCGGGTACGTCTCGCCGTACTTCGTCACCGATCCGGCCCGCATGGTCGCCGAGCTGGACGACCCGTACATCCTCATCACCGAGAAGAAGATCTCCGCCATGGCGGACCTGATCCCGCTCCTCGAGCAGGTGGTGCGCACGGGCAAGCCCATCGTCATCGTCGCCGAGGAAGTGGAGGGCGAGGCGCTCGCCACGCTGGTGGTGAACAAGCTGCGCGGCACGCTCAAGGTGGCCGCCGTGAAGGCGCCCGGCTTCGGCGACCGCCGCAAGGAGATGCTGCAGGACATCGCGGTGCTGACCGGCGGGAAGGTGATCGCCGACGAGCTGGGCCGCAAGCTGGAGCAGGCGACGCTCGCCGACCTCGGCCGCGCCAAGCGCGTCACCATCGACAAGGACAACACCACCATCGTCGACGGCGCGGGCAAGAAGAGCGACATCGAGGCGCGCATCAAGCAGCTCCGCGCGCAGGTCGAGGAGACCACCTCCGACTACGACCGCGAGAAGCTGCAGGAGCGCCTGGCCAAGCTGGCCGGCGGCGTCGCGGTCATCCAGGTCGGCGCGGCCACCGAGACGGAAATGAAGGAGAAGAAGGCGCGCGTCGAGGACGCGCTGCACGCGACCCGCGCCGCGGTCGAGGAGGGGATCGTGCCGGGTGGCGGCGTCGCGTTCGTGCGCGCGCAGAAGGCGCTCGACAAGCTGGGAGACGGCGACGAGAAGGTCGGCGTGCAGATCGTCCGCCGCTCCATCGAGGAGCCGCTGCGCCGCATCGTCGCGAACGCCGGTCTCGAGCCGAGCATCGTGCTGCAGAAGGTGCAGGAGGGGAAGGGCGGATTCGGCTACAACGCCCGCTCCGACAAGTACGAGGACCTCGTGCAGGCCGGCGTGATCGACCCGACCAAGGTGAGCCGCACCGCGCTGCAGAACGCGGCGAGCGTGGCGGGGCTCTTGCTCACCACCGAGGCGCTGGTCGCCGAGAAGCCGAAGCGGAAGAAGGCTGGAGGCGCCGCCGCGGGCGCGGGGATGGGTGGCATGGGCGGCATGGGGGGGATGGGCGGCATGGACTACGGCGGCGGGGACGACCTGGATTATTGAGTGGCCGCGCAGTTCGAAGCTGTCGCGTTCGATCTGCTCACCGCGCTGGTCGATTCGTGGACCCTCTACGCCCGCGTCGCGGGTGGCGAGGCGCCGGGGCGGACCTGGCGCCTCGCTTCGCTTCGTCGGGTGACCGCGCAGGGCTCCTACCGTTCGTACGAGGACATCCTCGCGGAGGCGGCCGCCGACGCGGGAGTGCCTGCTGCGAAGCGTGACGAGCTGGTCGCGCGCTGGGGAGAGCTGGAGCCATGGCCCGAGGCGCGTGGCGTGCTCGAGCGGCTCGCGGGGCGAAGGCTGGCCATCGTGACCAACTGCTCGCAGCGGCTCGCCGACATCGCCGCGGCGGCGACGGGAGGCCGGTTCGAGCTGGTGATGAGCGCGGAACGCGCGGGCGCGTACAAGATCGATCCGCGCGCCTACCAGTCCGCGCTCGATGCGCTGCGGCTGCCTTCCCATCGCGTCCTGTTCGTGGCTGGCTCGGCGCACGACGTTCCCGGCGCTTCGCGGGTCGGGATGCGCGTGTACTGGGCGAACCGCCAGCGCCTGCCGGTGCCGGAAGGGAGCCCGCCGCCCCTTTTCGACGAGCCCGATCTGAGGCGGTTGCCCGAGGTCGCCTGACCCCAAGCGGAGGGCTCTGGCGCCGCCGCTCCGCTGCAATTCCGAAAGCTTGCCTGCCTTGGCAAGGACGGGTACAGGTGGGATGCTCCCTCTCCTGCATCCGTCTGGAGGCCGACGAAAGTGCCCAAGTCCCTGCTCCTCGCCGACGACTCGGTCACCATCCAGAAGGCCGTGGAGATGACGTTCAAGGCCGAGGACGTGACCCTGACCGTCGTCTCGGACGGGAACGAGGCGCTCTCGCACGCCAGGGAGGCAAAGCCGGACCTGATCCTCGCGGACGTGAGCATGCCCGGCCTGGGCGGCTACGAATTGTGCGAGAGAGTGCGCGCGGATGCGAGCATGCGGCACATCCCCGTCCTGCTGCTCGGCGGCGGTACGCCCATCGATCCCTCCAAGGCGATCGCCGTCGGGGCGAACGGGCACATGCCCAAGCCGTTCGACTCGCAGAAGCTGATCGATCAGGTGAAGCAGATCCTCGCGAATCCAAAGACGGTTCCCGCCGCAGCGCCGAAGCCTTCCGCGCCGCCGCCCGCCAAACCCGCCGCTCCGCCGTTGCGTCCCCCGGTCCCGGGGGCGCCCGCTTCGCGGCCTCCCCAGCCCGCGGGCGCACAGGGCAGTACGCTGACCATGGCCCGCCCACCGACGGTGCCCGGCATGAAACCCGCGGCGCCGCCCAGCCGGCCGCCCGGAGCGCCCGCCGGGCCGCCCAGGCCGGGCACACCCGTACCGTCTCGTCCTCCCGGAACCGTTCCGCCGGGGGTGCGGCCCGCGGCTCCGGCGGGAGCGCGACCGCCCGCTCCCGCAGGATCGCGGCCGCCTCCGCCCGCCGGCTCGCGCCCACTGGCGGGCAGGCCGCCGGCCGGCGCCGGCGCCGCCAGGCCCGCGCCTCCGCAAGCGAAATCGGCGCCGCCCGCGCCTCGCGAGTACACCGACCGCTTGGCTACGCCGGCGACGGACGAAGAGATCCCGATGGAGGTCGACGACATCGTCGAGGAGGCGCCCGCAGCGGCGCCTGCTCCTCTGCGAGCCGTCCCTCCGCCGCCGCCGGCCAAGCAGCCGGCGCTCTCCGTGGTGCCCGGCGCCCGGGGCGGCGCGGCGGACGGCGGGGAGGCCCTGCTGCGTGAAGCCCTGTCCAAGGCGTCCCGCGAGGTGATCGAGAAGATCGCCTGGGAAGTCGTGCCCGAGCTGGCCGAAACGATCATCCGCGAAGAGCTCGAGCGCCTGATGAAGGAGCGCGGCGCGTAAAGCCGCGCTGGTTGCAAGCGGCGAGCCCTTCCATCCACTGCCGCATGTGGTATCTCCACGCGGCGCGAGGCGTCGCGCGCGGAGGGCCTTCTTCAGATGGCGGCAACACAGACCGGGATCGCGGTGGGGCCCGAGTTGGACAAGCCCTACGAGCCGTCCCAGGTCGAGCCGCGCTGGGCGCGCGAATGGGAGGAGCGCGGCTACTTCCACGCCCAGGACGTCTCCGACAAGCCGCCGTACTGCATCGTCCTGCCGCCGCCGAACGTGACCGGCAGCCTGCACCTGGGGCACGCGCTCACCGCCACCATCGAAGACGCGCTCGTCCGCTGGAAGCGCATGAGCGGAATGAACGCCCTCTGGCAGCCCGGCATCGACCACGCAGGCATCGCCACCCAGATGGTGGTCGAGCGCGAGCTCTTGCGCACGGAGCGCAAGTCGCGCCACGACCTGGGGCGGGCGGAGTTCGTCCGCCGGGTCTGGCAGTGGAAGGAGCAATACGGCAACCGCATCGCGGAGCAGCACCGCGCGCTGGGCGCCTCGCTCGACTGGGAGCGCGAGCGCTTCACGATGGACGACCACTCGTCGCGCGCGGTTCGCGAGGCATTCGTCCGGCTCTACCAGGAGGGGCTGCTCTACCGGTCGGAGCGGCTCATCCACTGGTGCGTGAAGGACCGTACGGCGCTTTCCGACCTGGAGGTCGAGCACGAGGAGCACGCGCAAGCCGAGCTGTACAAGTTCGCCTACCCGCTCGCGGACGGCTCCGGCGAGATCGTGGTCGCGACGACCCGACCGGAGACGATGCTGGGCGACACGGCCGTGGCGGTGCACCCGGACGACGAGCGCTACAAGAGGATGGTCGGAAAGCAGGTCAAGCACCCGCTGCTGGACCGGACCTTCCCGATCATCGCCGACGCTGGGCTAGTGGACCCGAAGTTCGGGACAGGGGCGGTGAAGGTCACGCCGGCGCATAGCTTCGAGGACTTCGAGGCCGGCAAGCGCAACGGGCTGCCGCTGATCAACATCCTCAACCTGGACGGTACGCTGAACGAGAACGCGGGGCGGTTCCAGGGACAGGATCGCATCGCGGTGCGGCCGTCGATCAAAGCGGCGCTGAGGGAGCTGGGCCTCGAGCGCGGAAGCGAGATGCACCACATGGCGCTGGGGCGGTGCCAGCGCTGCGAGAGCGTGGTCGAGCCGCTGCTCAGCAAGCAATGGTTCGTGAAGACCAGGCCGCTGGCCGCTCCCGTGATCGAGGCGGTGGAGGCGGGCCGCATCCGCTTCGTCCCGGAGCAGTGGAAGGCCGAGTTCTTCCGCTGGATGCGCAACATCCACGACTGGTGCGTCTCGCGCCAGCTGTGGTGGGGACACCAGATCCCCGCCTGGTACTGCGAGTACGGCCACGTGACGGTGGCGCGCGAGACGCCGCGCGAATGCGAGACGTGTCACTCGGGCCGGCTGACGCAGGACCCGGACGTGCTCGACACCTGGTTCTCGTCCGGCCTGTGGCCGTTCTCCACGCTCGGATGGCCGGACGACACGCCCGCCCTGCGCACCTTTTATCCGAACTCGGTGATGGAGACGGGGTTCGACATCCTCTTCTTCTGGGTCGCCCGCATGGCCATGCTGGGCCTGCACTTCATGGGCGAGGTGCCGTTCCGCGTCGTGTTCCTGCACGCCATGGTGCGCGACAAGCACGGCGAGAAGATGTCCAAGACGCGCGGGAACGTGATCGACCCGCTGGACATCACCGCCAAGTACGGCGCGGACGCGCTGCGGTTCACGCTCGCATCGATGGCCGGACAGGGCCGCGACATCAAGCTCGACGAGAAGCGCATCGAGGGATACCGCGCCTTCGCCAACAAGATCTGGAACGCCGCGCGCTTCGTGCTGCGCAGCGCGGACGGGTACGACCCGGACCATCCGGCGCCGCCGGCGAGCGTCTACGATCGCTGGATCCTCTCCCGCTTCCAGCGCTGCGCCGACGAGACCCGGCAGGCGCTGGAGGAGTTCCGCCTCAACGATGCCGCCAACGGCATCTACCGCTTCGTCTGGGGCGAGCTGTGCGACTGGGCCATCGAGCTGTCCAAGCCGGCGCTCTATGGCGACCGCACTCCGGCCGAGCGCGCCGGAGCGCAGTCGGCGCTTCTGCAGGCCCTCGAAGGCGCGCTCCGGCTCCTGCATCCCTTCATGCCGTTCGTCACCGAAGAAGTGTGGCAGCGCCTGCCCAAGCGCAGGGGCCACGCTCCTTCGATCATGATCGAGCGGTATCCCGCGCCGGACTCGCTCATCGATCCGCGGGCCGAAGCGGAGATGGATGCCCTGGTGCGAGCCATCGACGGCGCGCGCAGCGTCCGCGGCGAGGTGAACCTGCCGCCGAACCAAGCGGTCCCGCTGGTGCTGGTGCCGCGCGACGCAGCGGCGCAGCGGCTCTTCGAGACGCACCGCCACGCCTTGACACGGCTGGCCAATGCGTCCGACGTGCAGGTGCTACCGGCAGGCTCGCCACGTCCGCGGCAGGCTGCCGCGCACGTCGAGCCGGAGGTGGAGGTGCACCTGCCGCTCGCCGGCCTGATCGACTTCGGCGCCGAGAGGGCGCGTGTTGCGAAGGAGTTGCAGAAGCTGGAAGCGGAGCTCGCCGGCATCGCGAAGCGCCTGGACAATCCAGGCTTCCTCGCGCGCGCGCCGGCCGAAGTGGTCGAGAAGGACCGCGCCCGCGCGGCGGAGCTGGAAGAGAAACGGGACAAGCTGACGCGCCACCTGGGCCGCGTCACGAGAGCGGAGGATGGAATGAACGAGCAGAAGAGCGGGAGCAACGGCGGCGCGGGTGACGACAAGCCCGAGCCGGGCCACCGCAGCATGGATCAGATGGGCACCCACGGCGGGCCCTCGCACGGCGGCGGCGACGGGAAGCGGTCCGAAGGCAGTCCGCATTCCGATCCGCAGTCGGCGGGTCGCCCCGCCGGCGGGCCCGGCAGCTACGGAGGCGGGCCGTCCGAAAAGCACGAGACGAGCGGCCACCCGGGCGCGTCCTCGCAGGCGGAGG
>VBKO01000496.1 GCA_005888115.1 Deltaproteobacteria bacterium | reverse complement strand
GTTCGAGGACTTCGGCTCGCCTCGTTCCTTCGGCGGTGGTGCGATGACCGAAGGGTCGCGTGGCGACCTCTCGCGGGGCGGCCTTCCGGCCGTGGACTGGACGCCCGCGATCGAGGCGTTCGAGCGCGACCGGCAGCTCGTCGTTCGCGCCGACCTGCCCGGCCTTTCGCCGGAAGACGTCCGCATCGAGGTGACCGACGACGGCCTCTTGATCGAGGGCGAGCGGCGGCAGGAGATGGAGGCCGAGGAAGAGGGCGGCGTCTACCGGTCGGAACGCGTCTACGGCCGCTTCTCGCGCTTCCTCACGCTGCCCGACGGTGTCGACGCGGACAAGGCGCAGGCGCGCTTCGACAACGGCGTGCTGGAGATCTCCATTCCGATGACCGACCAGGCCTCGCGCGGGCGCCGCATCGAGATCCAGGGTCAGGGCGCCTCGACCGGCGGGCAGCGGCAGACCGGCCAGACCCCACCCGTTCACTGAAAGCCACCGCGAGGAGGACGCAAACCATGGCCATGGAGCTGGCCCGCAACTGGTGGGCGCTCGCGCTGCGTGGCGCCGCCGCGATCATCTTCGGCATCATCGCGCTGTTCTGGCCTCCCGCCGCCATCGCCGCGCTGGTGGCGGTGTTCGGGGCATACGCGCTCGTCGACGGGATCCTCAACCTGGTCGGCGCCGTGCGCGCGGGCCGTTCGGGGCAGCGGTGGGGCGCGCTGCTGTTCGAGGGAATCGTCAGCCTCCTCGTGGGCCTCCTCACGCTCTTCTTCCCGGGGGTCACCGCGCTCGCCTTGGTCCTTTTCGTGGGCGCCTGGTCCTTGATCACGGGCGTCGCCGAGGTGGTCGCCGCGATCAAGCTGCGGACGATGATCGAGGGCGAATGGCTGCTCGCGCTCTCCGGGGTCCTCTCGATCGCGTTCGGAATCTTGCTGTTCATCTCGCCGCTCATCGGAGCGATCGCAATCGCCATCTGGATCGGCGCATACGCCGTGGTGTTCGGCGCCCTCCTCTTGGGGCTCGCCCTGCGCCTGCGGTCCTGGGCGTCGCGCCAGCAGCAGACCCAAGTCCCGGCCGGCCCCGTGCCGCGGCCGGCATAGGAAAGGCGGTCCGGACCGATGGCAGACAGGGACGAGGTCCAGGGAAAGCTGTGTGACATCGACCACCGCAGGCCGGCGGTCGTTCGCGTAACGGTGATCGAGAACGGGCAGCGGCGGACGCTGAACGTGTGCCGCGAGCACTACGCGGAGCTGCGCGCCCGGCAGGCGTCGCCCTTCGAGTCGCTGTTCAGCGGGTTCGGCGGCGGATTCAGGGACGATCTCCTCGGCGGATTCTTCGACGAGGGCGGCGCCGGCGAAGCCCCGCTCGATGCCGGCGGCATGGGCGAAGCCCCGGTCGGCGGCGCGCGCCGCGCGCGCGGGGACGGCGGGACCTCTGCGCCCCGCCGGGCGGGCGGCAGGGGCCGCGGTGCAGGGCCCGCGCGGGAATCGGTGGACCTGACCGACTACATGAGCGACCAGGCGGAGGAGATCCTCCAGGCGGCCGCGCGGACGGCCGCGGAATGGGGCTCGCGAGAAGTGGACTCCGAGCATCTCCTCTTCGCGCTCGCCGACAACGACGTCGTCCAGGCCATCCTCGGCCGGTTCAAGCTCTCCCCCGACGAGCTGAAGCGGCAGGTGCAGGAGGTCAGCCCGAAACGCGAGCGGAAGGGCGCCCGACCTGAGGGAGGCATCGGCGTCTCACCGCGGGTCAAGGCGGCGCTGCTGGCCGCCTTCAATGCCTCGCGGGACATGGGGCACAGCTATCTCGGCCCCGAGCACCTGCTCATCGGTCTGGCCGCGGAAGAAGGGCTGGCCAGCGATCTGCTGCGCCGGTACGGCCTGACGCCCGAGGCGCTCCGCCAGCAGACGGTGCGCGTGGTGGGCAAGGGCGCCGAGGAAGGCCGGGTCGAGGGAAAGAGCGAGACGCCCAACCTCGACAAGGTCAGTCGCGACCTCACCGCGCTCGCCAAACAGGGCAAGCTCGATCCGGTGATCGGGCGCGCGCAAGAGATCGAGACGGTCATCGAGATCCTCTCCCGCCGCAAGAAGAACAACCCGGTGTTGATCGGCGAACCGGGCGTGGGGAAGACCGCCATCGTCGAGGGCCTCGCCCAGCGCATGCTGGCGGGAGAGGTCCCCGAGCCGTTGCGCGGCAAGCGGGTCGTCGAGCTGATCGTCACCTCGCTGGTCGCCGGCACCCAGTACCGCGGCCAGTTCGAGGAACGGGTGAAGCAGCTCCTCGAAGAGATCTCCGCCCAGCAGGACAACCTGATCCTCTTCATCGACGAGCTGCACACCATCGTCGGGGCCGGCGCGACCGGCGGCGAAGGCGGTCTCGACATCGCCAACGCGTTCAAGCCGATGCTGGCGCGCGGCGAGCTGCACCTCATCGGCGCGACGACGCTCAACGAGTACCAGAAGCACGTCGAGAAGGATGCCGCGCTCGAGCGGCGCTTCCAGCCGGTGCTGGTCAGCGAGCCGACCGTCGAGCAGACCATCATCATCCTGCAAGGGCTGCGCGACGTGCTCGAGGCGCACCACAAGGTGACCATCCTCGAGGAGGCGATCGTCGCCGCGGCGGAGCTCTCCGACCGCTACATCCGCGGGCGCTACCTGCCCGACAAGGCGATCGACATCATCGACCAGGCGGCTGCGCGGGTCAGGCTGCGCAGCACCTCGCGGCCGGTGGACCTGGTCGAGGCGGACGCCGCCCTGCAGCAGGTCAAGCGCGAGCGCGACTACGCCCGCAG
>VBKO01000248.1 GCA_005888115.1 Deltaproteobacteria bacterium | reverse complement strand
GACAGCGCGGGTTCGCGCAGGTCGCGCGGGAGGGCGCGCACCAGCAGCTCCGCCGAGGTGAAGGCTAGCGAGAGCCCCTGCCCGGTGATCGCATCCACGTAACCGGCGGCGTCGCCGATCAGGGCCAGCCCCACCGCGGTGCGCGCCTTCACGCGCTGTGAAAGCGGTCCCGCGCCGCGCGATTCGGACTCCACGGTCGCGCCGCGCACCCGGTCTGAGAGCGCCGGGAAGCGGTCGAGCAGCGACTCGAACGAGGCCTTCTCGGGGACCGCATCCTCCTGCCAGAGGAACGCCAGGTTCACGCAACGTGGCCCGACCGGAGTGACGTAGGCCTCCGCGCCCGCCGACCAGTGCACCTCCACCAGATCGCTCCAGGGCGGAAGGCGAAAGTGACGCCGGACTCCGAATCGGCGCGGGCCGCGCACCGGCACCTCGAGCCCGGCGGCGCGGCGGAGCGCCGAGTTGAGCCCGTCGGCGGCGACGATCAGGCGCGCCTCGATCGGTCCGGCGTCGGTGTCCAGCCGGCCGGCCGCCAGGCCCCGCACGCCCGCGTTCCGCATCTCCGCGCCGGCCTCTCTCGCGCGCTGCTGCACGGCCCGCCACAGCGCGATCCGCCGCACGCCCAGGCCGCTGCCCCGCGGGAACCGTCCCTCGACGGCGCCTCCGTCCTCCTGCACGTAGCGGATGCCGCGGAAGGGCGCGCATTGGTCGGGCGGCACCTCGGAGAGGACCGAGAGCCGCTCCAGGGCTTCGAGGCCGCGGGGCATCAGTCCCTCGCCGCAAGCCTTGTCCGGAGCGCCCGGGGCGCGTTCGAGCACCACGGTCGAGAACCCCGCGCGTGCGCAGTGGATCGCAGCCGCGAGCCCGGCGGGACCGCCGCCGCAGATCGCGACGTCCCAGATCATCGCGAGAGGCGCAGGCGAGCCAGGGCGACGGCCGACAGCGCCGCCTCGCGCGCCATCCGGAGCAGCGTCACGTTGCGCGGAGGTCGCAGCTCGCCGCCCAGCAGCTGCCGCAGCGCCTCCGCGCGGCGCAGCTTTCCGCTGGAAGTGCGGGGGATCGTCCCGGGCTGCAGCAGCTTGACGGTGTGCGGCCGGATGCCCGTTCGCTCGACGACGCGCGCCCGCACCGCGTCCTCGGTCAGGGCGCCGTCGCGCTCCACTTCCACCAGGAGCGCCAGCTCCTCGCCGTCGGCGCCGTCCGGGACCAGCCCGACCGCCACCGCGCAGCCGGGGCGCGCGCCCGCCAGCCCGTCCAGGGCATCCTCGAACTCCTGCGGAGCATGATTCGCGCCGCGCAGGACGACCACCTCCTTGGCGCGCCCGGAGACGATCAGCTCGCCCGCCTCGACGAATCCCAGATCGCCGGTGTCGAGCCATCCGTCGCGGAGCGCCTGGGCCGTCGCGTCCGCATCCTGGAAGTAGCCTCGCATCACCGAGGGACCGCGCACGTGGATGGCGCCGATCGCGCCGTCGGGCAGCTCGCGGCCGTCCTCTCCCCGGATGCTCACCTCGACGCCGGCGACCGGCGCCCCGACCGAGGCGAGCTCCCTCCCGGCGCGGCGCAAAGTGCGCGGCCCGCGGCGCGGCGGCGAGAAGGTCACCGCGAGCGACGCTTCCGAGAGTCCGTAGACGGGCATCAGGGCGCGCGGGTCGAATCCGAACCGGGCGAACCGTTCGCAGAAACGCCGCAGCGCCGCGGGCGCGATCGGCTCCGCGCCGTTCAACACCAGGCGGAGGCAGGACAGGTCGGCGCCTTGCAGCTCTTCGTCGCGCACGCGCTTCGCGCACAGCCCGAAGGCGAAGTTCGGCGCGACGGTGAGCGTCGCGCGCGTGCGAGCGATCGCCCGCAGCCACAGCGCGGGGCGCGCGAGGAAGGCCTCCGGCGGGAGCAGCGCCAGCGGGCCGGGGTGGTAGACCGCGAGCAGCAGGCAGCCGATGAGCCCCATGTCGTGGTACAGCGGCAGCCACGAGACACCGCGCTGCCGCAGCGGGCCCTGCTCCGGAATGTACGTGTCGATGGCCGCCACGTTGGCGAGCACGTTGGCGTGCGTCAGCGCGACCGGCTTCGGCTCCACCGTGGTCCCGGAGGAGAACTGGATCAGCGCCAGGTCGCCGGGCGCCGCGGGAAGCTCCAGCTCGCCGGCGCGCGGCAGCGCGGAGACCGCGTGCACGCCCAGCTCGGGACGGGCGCGCGCCGCGGCCTGGCCCAGCAGGCGTCCGACTCGCGCGTCGGTGAGCAGCAGCCGTGCACCGCAGGCGCGGAGCAGACGCGCGGTGCGTACGTGGAACTCGTCGAGCCGGCCGAGGCGTACCGGCGGATAGAGCGGCACCGGCACGGCGCCGGCGAGCAGGGCGCCGAAGAAGGCGTCCATGAAGTCCACGCCGGTGGGCAGCACCAGGGCGACGCGGTCGCCGGGCCGGATGCCGAGCGCTGCCATGCCGGCGGCGGCACGGCGGGCGCGGAGACGCAGCTCCGCGAAGGAAAGGTGGCGCTCCTGCTCGAGCGCGTCCAGGAAGGTCAAGCCCACGGGCTCGGTCCCGTTCGAGGTCGGCGTCGCGGTCGCCGCCGCCGCCAGCGCCTCGCCGATGGTGCGGTGCTTCAGCCGCGGCAGCGGTGGTCCGCGCAGCATCAGCGTCCCTCCGCCCGCGCGGCCACCAGGCCGGCGAGATCGCCGACCGTGCGCACCTCGGCGGCGTCCTGCTCGGCGAGCGCGATGCGGAAGTGGTCCTCGAGCCCGACCACCAGCGTCAGCACACCGACGGAATCGAGCTGCAGGTCGGCGAGCAGATCGTCTTCGGCCCGAACCTCGCGCGCGACGCCGAGCTCGTCGTGGAGCACGCGGCCGATCACCGCGATCACCTCGGCCGGTTCAGCCACGGCCGTCCCCTCCTGGGAGGAAGCGCGGGCGTCCAGCGAACGCATCCTGCCACGCCGCCCCGAGGGCTGCCTCTTCGGCGCGGATGCGCACGCGCAGCACGAGTGCGTGCAGCGCCGAGAAGACCGCGGCCGTCAACCAGCAGCCGTGGATCAGCGGGACCGCGAGCATCTCCAGCACCACGGCCGTGTAGTTCGGATGGCGC
The DNA here is from genome assembly GCA_005888115.1 of Deltaproteobacteria bacterium. Taxonomy (GTDB): domain Bacteria; phylum Myxococcota; class Myxococcia; order Myxococcales; family 40CM-4-68-19; genus VBKO01. The sequence continues at coordinate 14,736 of VBKO01000248.1, read as the reverse complement.
ATGAAGCGATAGGGCCCACTCTGCACCGGCGGCTCACCGGGGACGACGATGACGCGCACGTTCCATCGATCCCCCAGCGAGGCGACCGCCCAGTAGCGCAGCGCCTGCGCGCCCATCGCCGCGGCGACCGCCGCCCAACCGAGCGCGCCGGGGAAGGTGCGGATGCCGGACTCGAGGGCGCACGAGGCGAGAAAAGCCGTGTGCAGCGCCACCATCGCCGGAAAGTGCGCCTGCCCGGACTCGCGCCCTCCGCGCGCGAACGCTCGGGCCGCGTTGCGGCGCGACAAAGCCACTTCGAACAGCCGCTCGGCGCCGATCGCCAGCAGGAACGCGAGATACAGCGCGCGGGATGTCACCATCGCAGCAGCACCAGCTCGGAGCAGAAGCCCGGCCCCATGGCGATCAAGAGGCCGACGTCGCCCGAGCGCGCCTCGCCGGACTCCAGGAGGTCCCGCAAGACGAAGAGCACCGAGGCGCTGGAAAGATTCCCCACCTCCTGCAGCGAGTCCCAGGTGCGCTGGAGGGCGGCGCGCGGCAGCTCCAGCGCCTCCTCGAATGCCTCCAGCACCCGGGGTCCGCCGGTGTGGCAGATCCAGTGGCGCACGTCCGCCCGGGAGAGGCGGTGCGCGGCGAGGAAGGCGTCGACGTCGCCGCGCAGGCGCTCGCGCACCAGCTGGGGGACTTGCGGCGAGAGCACGACCTTGAACCCCGAGTCGACGACGTCCCAGCCCATCACCCGCTCGGTGCCGGGGTAGAAGACTGATCGCGTGGCCACGACGCGCGGACCGCGCGCGGGTCGATCGCCGCCGCCGATCAGCACGGCCGCGGCGCCGTCGCCGAACAGCCCGCTGGCGATGATGTTGGCGACGGACAGGTCGTCGGCCTGGAGAGTCAACGAGCACAGCTCGACCGACAAGAGGGCGGCGACCTGGCCGGGCCAGGCGCGCACCGCGTCCGATGCGCGAGCGAGCCCGGCCGCGCCCGCGACGCACCCGAGCCCGAACATCGGGACTCGCTTCACGTCGGCGCGCAGGCCCATCCGGTCGACCAGCCGCGCATCGATGGAGGGCGTCGCGAGCCCGGTCACGGTGACGAAGTAGAGGTGGTCCAGGTCGCCGGGGCGCAAGTCGGCGCGGAGCAGGGCCTGCGTGAGCGTCTTCTCGCCGATGTCCACGGCCGCCGCGATCCAGGCGTCGTTGCGCTTGGCGAAGGAATCCAGTTTCGCGTACTGCTCGAGGGGCAGCGCCAGGTGGCGGCCGCCGACCCGGACGGCGCGGTGCAGCTGCTCGAGGCGATCGAGATTGAAGTGCTTGCGGCCCCAGTGCGCGCGGAACGCCTCGAGCAGCGTCTCTTGATCGGCGTAGCTCTCCGGCAGCGCGGCTGCGGCGGAGAGGATGTTTGGCTCGCCCACGCCGTCCTCCTACCTGCGCACTTCGAGCGGCAACGTCACGCGCACCTCGCGCTGGCCGGCGTCGCGCAGGAGCCGCAGCGGTACCCGGAACGAATTCTTCACGGGGTAGCAAGCCGCGTGGTCGACCGCGTCGCAGGCCACCGCCCGCAGCTCGACCAGCAGCTCCGAGTCCACGTCGTGGAGATGCTGCGCTTCGACAGGCAACTCGATCTGCTCGCTGCGGCCGCCGCGCGCCTCGCCGCGGGTGAACTCCGGCGCGACCCGCAGCAGGTCGCTGCGGCGAGACACTTCCATCGACGCCGACCAAGGACTTCCGGCCGACAGCTCCAGCCCCTCGGGCGCGGCGACGGTCAGGAGCAGCTTTCCCGCGCCAGGCGCGAAACCGACCTCGCGCGGCGCCGGCAGGATGGCGGTGAACCATCCCACGCTCGTCCCGCCTCGGGCTGGCGGGGGCGCCGTCTCCACCGCGACGCCGTACCGCGGAGCCGGAGCGCCGCGCACCGTCAGCTCGTACGCGCGCTCCCCGTTCGCGCTCACCTTCACGATGCGGTGGTGGTTGGTGTCGGCGACCAGGACCTCGCCCGAAGGCAGGACCGAGAGACCGGCGGGCTGCGACAGCCTGGAATCCGCCGCTCCCTGGAAGAACGCCTCCAGCCGCAACCCGTCGGGCGAGAACCGCTTCAGCTTGCCGTTGTAGGTGTCGGCGACGAGCAGACCGCTGGAGGGCGTGGCGGCCACCGCGAGCGGATGCTGCAACATCCCCGTTTCGATCTTGCCCACCTTGTCCCCGAAATCGAACAGGCCGGGGCCGCCTGCCAGCGTGTAGATGCGGCGCGTGCGCAGGTCGATGGCGCGTACGCCGCTCGACTCGCTGTCCGCGACGTACAGCACGTCGTTCTGCAAGGAGAGGCCCGAGGGTTGCGCGAGCGCCGCCTCGCGCCCGGGACCGTCGACGAGCGCTTCGCGGCCGTTACCCGCAACCGGCTCGAGGGTACCTTCGTCGAGCGCGATGACGGCGACCTGGTGCGACCCGGCCAGGGCGACGTACAGCTCGCTACCGCGGAGCGCGAGATCCCAAGGCGAGCGCAGCGGCGTCTCCAGCGCCCGCGTCCTTTGCGAGAGAGGCGTCCGCCCCAGCTCGTACGTCCCGGCGAGGCGGTGCAACGTGCGCTCCCGCAGGTCCGCCCGGAACACGGCATGTGCGCGCGCGTCGGCAATGTAGAGGGAATCCCCGGAGAGCGCGACTCCCTGCGGGTCGTCGAGCGCGGCCTCTGCGAAGCGTCCTTCCCGGTGACCGCGCAGGCCGCTGCCGATGGTGTCCTGCACCGCTCCGTCGGAGCCGAGGACGAGGACGCGGTGGTGCCCCGAGTCGGAGACCACGATCCGCCCGTGCGAGGTGGAGGCGACCTTGCCGGGAAAGGAGAGCGTCCGCTCGTCGCGCCGCTCGGATTTCTCCAGGCGGAGCGGTTTGGACGAAAGGCTCCCGTCGGCGCGCGCCTCCGAGAGCTGGTCCGACACGAACGCCTCCAGCACGGACGGATCGGGCTCGCCTGGGGCGACCGCCGCCAGCGTACCGTCGGGCCTGATGATCACCAGCGTCGGCCAGCTGCGCACTGCGTATTGCGACCAGAGCTGCATCTCGCTGTCGACCGCGACCGGGTGCGCGACGCCATGGCGCTGCATGGCGCGCAGGATCTGCTCGGTGTCCTTCTCCGCGTCGAACTTGGCGGAGTGCACGCCGATGACCACCAGCGGATCCTCGCGGTGCCTCTCCTCGAGGTCCCGGAGCACCGGCAGGACGTGCATGCAGTTGATGCAGCAGTAGGTCCAGAAGTCGAGAATGACGAGCTGCCCGCGCAGGTCGCGGATCGACGGCGGCCGGTCGACGTTCAGCCAGGCCGTCGCTCCCGCGAGGTCTGGCGCGTGGATCCGCTCGCGCATGGCGTCCCTTGTAAATCGCCTGCGCGGCGCTCTGGCAAGCGAATCGCCCCAGGCGGCTCGGAAAAGCGTAACGCCGTCCGATGCGCCCGCGGCTAGATCATCTCCTTGCCCGCGCGCCCATTCACCGCGCTCCGCAGCGCCTGCAGGTCGGACTCCTCCGGACGCCACTCGGCGAGGTGGGCCAACCGCCGCTCGGCGAAGCGGTGCGCGGCGTGGATCACGGCCCCGTGGCCGTGGCCGCGGGAGCCAGCCTCGCGCACCACGCGCGCCCGGTGCTCGGGATCGACGCGGCCATCGCCGCGCACGCGGATCTTGGAGAACCAGACCCTGCGGACCGCGCTCGGCTTGCGGTTGCGCAGCTCGACGGCCATGCCGATGCAGCGCACGTACCCGTCGCCGTCGTGCGCGAGCGCGCGCTCGCCGGCGAGGAAGCGCTGCATCGACGGCAGGGGGATGCGGCGGATGTTTCCTGGAGCGGTCCGCTGGAAGAACCAGAGGGCCATGCTTCCTCCTGGCCTCTCGCGTATCACGGAAGCGCTCCGCTCCCGCGCCGGCGGGTCCCACCCCTGTCGCTCGATGAACGCTTGCCGGCTGCCAGGCGCGCCTCGATCAGGCCCTTCAAGAGCGTTCGGTGACAGTGCGCCGGGTCGGTGCAGGCTGACGAGCAGAGCAGCGTGAGCGCCTCGCCGGCGGCCACCCGGCGAGCGAGCTCGTCGATGGCGGAGGTCCGTTCGCGCATCTCGGCGAGGTAGCGCTTGCGGTACTCGGGCCAGGACAGAGGCGGCGCGCCTCGCTTGCCGTGGAACGCGGCGAGGAGCTCTGGGGTGGGGCCCAGCTCCTTGCGCCACCCGTCCCACGTTTCCTTTCCTTTCGGCAGCCCTCGGGGACGGTACCGGGAGATGAGGAGGCGAAGCCCGTCGCCGGGCTGCTGCGGGTCGTTCCATCGGCGCGTGCGCAGCGGCATGTGTGGGCGGATCTCCGTGTGGAACCATTCTTTTGCAGTCGCAGAGCCGTAGAGTAGGCTTCCGACCATCGTGCCGGCCACTCGTCTTCTCGTTCTCGCCGACCCGAAGATGCTGCCTGCGCTGGCCAGCGGCCTGCGCGAAGGCGGCAGATTCGACGTGCTCACGCTTCCGTTCGGCGACGCCGGCGCGAGCGCCGCCGCTCAGCGTGCCGACGCGCTCGCGGTGTTCTACGGCATGCCTGACCGCCCGCTGCAGACCGCGCTGCAAGCGCTCGCCCCAGCGGTCCGCGGGCGCGGCGGACGGGTGGTCGCGGTGTTGCAGCGCGAGCAGGCGGCGCAGCGCGACGACTGCTTCAAGGCGGGCGCCAGCGATCTGCTCTTCATGCCGATGCCGAAGGAGCAGTTCGTGGCCCGGCTCGCCGATGCGGTGGTGCTTACCTACGCGCCGGAGCGCGGCGCGCCCTCCGCGGTGCAGGTCGGCGCGCGTGGCAACCTCGTCCAACTCGCGCAGGCCACGGTCACCGCAGCAGGCGTGCACGCCGCCGCGGGGCTGCCCTTCCAGGCGGGCGAGACGGTACGCCTGTCCTGGGGTGGATTGGAGACCTGGGGCCTGGTGGTCCGCGCTTCTCCCGACGCGCAGGTCCGGTTCGCCGGCGTGACCCCGGAGGAGGACGCGCGCATCCGCGACTGGTTGCGCCAGGCGCTGGGCGGCGCGTCCGCGCGTCCTGCCCTGGTCCCCGCTGCTCCGGCGGCGGCGCCCCGGACCGCTCCTCCCGCGCGTCCCGGCACCGCGCCCGCGGGTCCCGCCGCCCGCGGTTCCGCGCCGGTCGCGCCCCGGCCCCCGCCACAGATGATGCCGCGCGCCGCGCCTGTCATGACGCCCGCTCCGCCCGCGCGGCCCGGTGCGCCGGCAGCGGCGAGCGCCCCGGGATCGCAGGGAGGGCCTCCGCCGGGCTTCGCGGAGCGGCCGCGCGTGAAGGACTCCACTCCGGTCCGCCCTCCGCCCACGGTGGTGCGCGCTCCGGCGGGCGGCAATGGCGCGCGGCCGGGGGGCGGCAGCGCTCCTGCTCGGGCTGCGAACGCCGCCGTGCCCTCAGCGCCCGCCCAGGCCGCCGCCGCGCCCGGACTCCACGATCTCTTCGACGACGGCAGCGCGCCGCCGGCCGCAGAGCCGGAGCCTGGCGAGCCCCCGCCGATGTGGCCGCAGGTCCCACCGACCGAAGAATGCTTGCTCGTCGGCATCGCGCTGGTACGCGACAAGAAGGCGCCCGCCGATGCACCGCCCGACATCGCCGCCGCGGCGAAGAAGATCACCGGCGTGCTGAACCTGAACGAGCGCGCGGCCTTGGAGAAGGCGGGGACGGAGTCCCACTTCGCCGACGCCCTGGCCGCGCGGATCGCGCTCGACGTATGCCGCGCGGAAGCGACCCGGCTCTTCAGCCACCAGCCACCGGCGCTGGTGGACGACGCCTCGGTGAAGACGATGATCCAGGTGGTGGACGCGGCCTCCGCACGCCTGCAGAAGGAGGCGGACGGCGCCATCAGCCGCGGCGAGGTGGAGAGCCTGCAGCTGATCACCGCTTCCAGCGCGGCGCTTTCCCGCGACCTGCACGGCTTCAAGGAAATGGCGGACCGGCTGCGCGGGGTGGGATCCGCTCCCCGCCTCGGGGCGGGCTCGCTCGACCCCGACGTGGTGCTGCCGGGTCAATCCTGGCGGCCGCCGCCCAAGGCGGCCGAGCCGGCGCGGGTCAGGCCGGAGCTGCGCGAGTTCCAGGGACTGGGAGAGGGGTCGGCCGAATCGCGCAGGTCGCGGACGCTGGTGGTGTGCATGCTCGCGCTCGGCGCCGCGCTCATCAACGTGATGTTCTTCGCGTACCCGCGCGTCCACGAGCTGCCGCCGGTCCCTGGAGTGGCGCGGATCGAGGTCTCCGGATCGAACGCGCGAGTCACGCTGGGGTCCGATTTCGCCGAAAACCAGGAGCAGGCGATCGCCGCGCTGGTCCAGGTACTGCGCGCGCGCGGTGTGCAGAACGCGGTCCTGATGAAGCAGAACGGCAGCGGAGCTGGCAACCTCTCCGTCACCGACGGGAAGGCGTTCGGGGTGCCCCCGGCAGTGAGGCGCAACGACATCCCGCTTCCGGCCGTGCCGATCCAGACGCCCGCGCCCGCGGTCGCGCCTCAGGCAACGCAGCCTCCGGCGCAGCCCGGACGGGCTCCGGCGCCGGCCCAGACGGCAGCCGGCCAGCCTCGCCAGCGACGCTGATCGACTACGCGCAAGACGCGACGCTGCCTTGGGATCCGTCGCAACACTCCCGGCTCCAACTCGGCGGTCGCTTTCTTGCCTCGTGCGCGCCAGGCGACTTCGAGGACGAGCAGAGCGTGCATTCCGCGTCCGAGGGCACGTCACCGTGGGTCTCCCTTGCTTTTCAGGGAATGTCGAGCGCAACGAGGATCTCGACTCGCACCCAAAGCATTCGTCGACAAGGAGACATTCAGTTCAGCCGGCTGAACTGGCTGTACAGTGCGCGGGTCCGAACCGGCGGTCTGAGCGTCCGCACCGAGAAGCCGCGCTTCTGACGCAAGGCGTCCCGCTCCGGGACGGGACGCAACGCGTCAGGCCGTGAGAGCGATGACTCTGAGCCCGGGATGAGTCCCTGTCACGACGGCGGCTACCACCGGACTGGCGACAGGTCCTGCTCGGCGTGCTCGTCGAAGGTCAGCATGTGCTCCTGGTTCACGAGCGGCAGCGTCACCTTGCGGTGGTAGGTGAGCCAGATGTGAACGTACCGGGGGACCTCGGTGCGCTGGATCTGCAGCTCGCCTTCGTCGAACACGATCGGCATGCGGGATTCCCGCCGGCCGAACTTGTCCTCGCCCGCGACGTCGAAAGTGGAATGCAGCTTGTTGGAGATGAACTGCTTCACCTGCGCGTCGTCGGGCTGCCGGTAGCACTCGTTCGCGGCCTGGCGGAGGATTCCCTTCACCTCGAAGTTCTCCCAGTAGGCCTGACCGAACGCGAACAGGCAGTACACCCCTCCGGCCAGGGCGAGGAAGATCAGCACGGTCGTGAGCGTGATCCCGCGCGGGTGCCGCATGCCGCGACTGTAACTCGCGGGTCTTGCGCCTCAAGAAATCGGAGGTGGGTGGCTGTCAGTGCACCGCGCGGAAGATGCGCTCGAACCGGATGCCGGCGCGGCCTCCGAAGGAGATCCAGATGATGCTGGCGCGGCCCTTCACGTAGCTGAACGGGATCTGCCCGATGCCGCCCTCGACCCGGCTGTCGGCCGAGTTGTCGCGGTTGTCTCCCATCATGAAGAGGCGGCCCGGATCGACGACGAACGACATGTTGCGGGCGAACCCGGCGTCCTTGCGCTGCAGCACGGGGTGGGTCACGCCCTCCAGGTCCTCGATGTACTCGTCGGTCGTGACCTCGATGTCGGTATCCGTGTACTCCGAGTGCTCCGTGTACCTGTACTCGCCGATGTACTGCCGCTTCTGCTCGACTCCGTTGATGAACACCACGTTGTCGCGGATCTCGATGTGATCTCCGGGGAGCCCGACCACGCGCTTGACGTAATCGACCTCCGGGTGCTGCGGGACGATGAACACCACCACGTCGCCCCGCCTGGGCGCGCGCTCGCCGAGCTTGTGGACGTGGGATGGATCGGTGAACGGGACGCGCAATCCGAACGCCATCTTGTTCACGAAGATGAAATCGCCCACCAGCAGCGTGGGGATCATCGAGCCGGACGGGATGTGGAACGGCTCGAAGACGAACGCGCGGAGGAGCAGCGCCACCAGGATGGCGCCGCCGATGCTCTCGGTGTATTCGCGCGCGGCGCTCTTGCGGGCGAACGCGAGGTGCTGATCGAGCGAGGAGTCGAGACGGCCGCGCGCTTCCAGCGCGGCCGTCCCGGTGCGGCTGCCCTTGAGCGCCTCGTCCACCCCGCGCATGCCGCGCTCCACCTCCTGCGCGGCGGCGTCGGGGATGCGCGCCCGATTGCGGCGCAGCATCCGCGCCGCCGCCCGGCGCACCGACCGCGCCTCGTTGCGCGCGCGCTTGCGCACGCCGTACGGCATCGCCGAGCCGATCATGGAGAGCACGAACACCGCGGCGAAGACGGCCAGCGACCCGAACAGGTAGTCCTGGTGGCGGAGCTTCCACTGGGCGAAGAGCGCGAGCGCGGCGGCGCCGGCCGCGATGGCGAGGAGGCGCCCGTAGCCGGAGACTTTGTAGAAGTCGCGCGCGCCGCGGTCGGCCGCCGCCACCAACTCGGCCTCGCGGTCCCGCTCCTCGCGCTTGGCGTCCGCGGCGCGTTCCTTGGCCGGGTTCATCCCTCCACCTTCAGCACCGCCAGGAACGCCTCTTGCGGGATCTCCACCGATCCGACCGCCTTCATCCGCTTCTTGCCTTCCTTCTGCTTCTCGAGAAGCTTGCGCTTGCGCGAGATGTCGCCGCCGTAGCACTTGGCGAGCACGTTCTTGCGCATCGCCTTCTGCGTCTCGCGCGCGATCACCCGGCTGCCGATGGCCGCCTGGATGGCCACCTCGTACATCTGCTTGGGGATCTCCTCTTTCAGCTTCTCGCAGATGACGCGGCCTCGCTGGTAGGCGCGCTCGCGGTGCACGATGGTGGAGAGCGCATCTACGGGCTCTCAGAAGTCGAAGACCACCTCGGCGAGAGGGATCTCGTAGGTGATCTGCACCCGCTTGGTGCCGATGTACTTGATGTCCTTCTGCGTGCCGCGCCGGTCCTGGCACAGCTGCAGCACCGCGCCCACGTACTCGTTGGGCACGTAGACGTGGGAGCGGAGCACGGGCTCCAGGAACTTCTCGATCTCCCCCTCGCCAGGCAGCTTGGCCGGGTTGTCGATCAGGACCTCGCTCCCGTCCTTCTTCACGATCTTGTAGACGACCGACGGCGCGGTGGTGATCAGGTTCAGGCCGTACTCGCGCTCGAGGCGCTCCTGCACGATGTCCATGTGCAGAAGGCCGAGGTACCCGCAGCGGAAGCCAAAGCCAAGCGCTTGCGAGGTCTCCGGCTCGTAGACGAAGGCGCTGTCGTTCAGCCGCAGCTTCTCCAGCGCGTCGCGCGTCGATTCGTAATCGGCCGAGTCCACCGGGAAGATCCCGGAGAAGACCATCGGCTTGATCTCCTTGAATCCCGGCACGGGCGCGTCGGTGGGTCGGAGCGGGTCCGTGAGCGTGTCGCCGACCTTCGCGTCGTGGATGACCTTCACGTTGGCCACGACGAAACCGACCTCGCCGGCGATCAGGTTCTCCTTTCCCCGCGCCTTGGGCGCGAAGACGCCGACCTCGCTCACTTCGTATTCGCGGCGATTCGACATGAACATGATCTTCTGGCGCGGGCGCACCGTCCCCTCGACGATGCGCACCAGCATGATCACGCCCCGGTAGCTGTCGTACCAGCTGTCGAAGATGAGCGCCTTGAGCGGAGCCCCCGGATCGCCCTTCGGCGGCGGCACGTCCTGGACGATCTCCTCGAGCAGCTCCTCGATGCCGACGCCCTCCTTCGCGCTCGCCGCCACGGCGCGGGACGCGTCGAGGCCGATCACCTCCTCGATTTCACGGCGGGTGCCCTCCACGTCGGCGCTGGGGAGGTCGATCTTGTTGATCACGGGAACGACGGTCAGGTCGTGCTCGAGCGCGAGGTACACGTTGGCGAGCGTCTGCGCCTCGACGCCCTGCGAGGCGTCGACCACCAGGACGGCGCCCTCGCAGGCGGACAGCGACCGGCTCACCTCGTACGCGAAGTCGACGTGGCCCGGCGTGTCGATCAGGTTCAGCACATAGTCCTTGCCGTCCCGCTTGCTGCGCCAGTTCATCCGCACCGACTGGGCCTTGATGGTGATGCCCCGCTCCCGCTCCAGCTCCATGTTGTCGAGGAACTGGTCCTGCGCCTCGCGCGCGCTCACGGTGCCGGTCTTCTCGAGCAGCCGGTCGCTCAGCGTGCTCTTTCCGTGATCGATATGCGCGATGATGGAGAAGTTGCGCAGGTGCTGGTTCTCGGCGGGCATTGGCGAAGGGCGGGGTCTAACACGGCGATCCCGGTGGCACAATCAGTCGCCGCCGACAGGGCGGCGCTGTGCTTTCAGATGCCGCCTTGCGGTCCGGCGACGCCGCGTTTCAGAGGGCCAGGACCTCCACGCCATACGCGGTGAAACGCCTGTCGGCGGTGAGCACCGGCATCCGCTCGATCAGCGCCTGGGCCACGAGCATCCTGTCGAATGGATCCCGGTGATGGGGCGGAAGCTGCGCCACGTGCAACGCGTGCCGCAGCTCGATGGGTAGGATGCGCGTCATGCTCAGCGCGAGACGGTCGGGGACGTAGCGGTCTGGCGCTTCCGGAAGCCGGAGGCTTGGCTAAGTCAAGCAGGCGCGAGCCGAGCTGCCGCCAGCTCCCGCCGGAACCACTCCACGGTGGGCTGCAGCCCGCGCTCCAGCGGAACGCGGTGAACTCGTGCGGATTTCCCAGGTTCACCGGCGCGCCGTCGCCGCGCTGCCAGAGCGCGAGCAGGCCCTCGACCATGTCGTCGACGTAGCAGAAGCTGCGCGTCTGCAGTCCGTCGCCGAACAGCGTGAAGTCCTCGCCGCGGATGGCCTGCGCGACGAAGGCCGGAACCACGCGCCCGTCGTCGACGCGCATGCGCGGTCCGTAGGTGTTGAAGATGCGCGCGATGCGGACGGGTGTCCGGTGCACACGCGCATACGAGGTGACCAGCGCCTCCCCGAACCGCTTCGCCTCGTCGTAGCAGGCCCGCGCGCCCACCGGGTTCACGTTGCCGAAGTAGGTCTCGCGCTGCGGGTGCTCGAGTGGATCGCCGTACACCTCCGAGGTCGAGGCCTGCACCATCACCGCGCCCGCGGCGCGCGAGAGATCGAGCGCGTTGCGCGTCCCCGCGGAGCCGACCTCGAGGGTTTCGAGCGGCAGCCGCTCGTAATCGAACGGCGAGGCGGGCGAGGCCAGGTTGAACACCACGTCCGCGGGGCCGGTCACCGGGATCGGGCGGCAGACGTCGTGCTCCACGACGCGAAAGCGCGGAGCACCGGCCAGATGGGCGAGGTTCTCCCTCCGCCCGGTGAGATAGCTGTCCACCGCAACGGCTTCGTGACCGAGGGCCAGCAGCCGATCGACGAGGTGGCTGCCGATGAATCCCGCGCCCCCCAGCACCACTGCCCGCATCTACGGCGCCCTTCCGTAGCGGTCCTCGAGGCGCACGACGTCGTCGAGCTCCGGGGTCGATGCCTCGAGCACGTCGGAATCGTCGAGCGCGATGAAGCGGTGGCGGAGGCCCGGAGGAATGTGGAACGATTCGCCCGGCCTGAGCACGCGCGCTTCCAGCGCGGCGCCCTCGCCGGTCTGCAACTCGAGGCGCCCGGCGAGCAGATGGATCGTCTCGTCCTTGGAGCGGTGGTACTGCAGGCTCAGCGCCTGGCCCGCGCGGACGTGGAGAATCTTGCCCACGTAGCGCCCGGTGTGCGCCCAGATGAGCTCGTAGCCCCAGGGCTTCTCGACGCGGACGGGCTTGTGCTCGGGCATTCGAGGTCCCTCACCGGGTCGGCATCACGACGGCCGACGTGCGCAGCTCCCGCTCCACGTCGCGCCGGAAGCGCTCCGCCGAATCCTTGTCGGCGAAAGCCCCGATCCGCACACGGTACCAGATACCCTTGCCCGGCAGGCGCGCCTCGGCGACGTAGGCCTTGAGCCCGGCCGCGCTCGCGCGCGCGGCAAGCTGGGCCGCGTCGGCGCCGTCCTGCGAGGCGCCCAGCTGGACGGTGAAATTGCCCGGGTCGGCCGGCGGCTCCGGCAGGTTCGCCGGCTCGGGTTTCACCGCGACGGTGCGGGCAGCCGCCACGTTCACCGTGCTGGGCGGCGGCGAGACTTCTCTCCTTGCCTCGGGACGGGCCACCTGCTCGTCGCTCCGCGTCGGCGCCGCATTGCGCTGGGCGTGGGCGCGCTGCTCGTCGAGCGCGGCCAGGTCGCCGGCCAGCGCCGGCTGGGTCGATCGCCGCGCGAGCTGCATCCCGACCAGCAGCCCCAGCGCGAACATTCCGGCGAGCAGCAGCAGCGCACCGACCGCCAGCGCCGGGGCCGGCCAGAAAACGCGGTGCTCAATCGTCTACACGGCGTCGGGTTCCTTCTCCGCTTCCTCCATCCTCTCCGGTGCCGACACCCCGAGGAGCGCCAGCGCGTTACGCAGCGTCTGTTTGATCGCCCACACCAGGTAGAGCCGCGCGGCCGTCTTCCGCGCGTCGTCGGAGATGACCCGCTCCGTCTTCTTGTACTTCGTGTAGTACGCGTGGAAGGCGGCGATCGTCTCCTGCAGGTAGAAGACGATCCGGTGCGGCTCCAGCGACTGCGCAGCCGCCGCCACCAGGTCGGGGAAGTGCAGGACCCGCTTGATGAGGTCCATCTCTTCCGGCAGCTTTAGCGCCGACAGCGTGTCCAGATCGTAGGTGGGAGACACGGCGCGCTCCTCCTGCGCTTTGCGGAGGATCGCGGCGCAACGCGCATGCCCGTACTGCACGTAGAAGACGGGATTATCGAGCGTGTTCTTGCGCGCGAGCGCCACGTCGAAATCGAGCGCCATGTCGGCGCGGCGGAGCAGGAAGAAGAAGCGCGTCGCGTCCGCGCCCGCCTCCTCGAGCACCTCCCGCAAGGTGACGAAGTTGGCCGCCCGCTTGCTCATCTTGAACGGCTTGCCTTCCTTGAGCAGGTTCACCAGCTGGACGATGATCACCTCCAGCTCGCCGCCCATCGCCCCCACCGCCGCCTTCATGCGCGTGAGGTAGCCGCCGTGGTCGGCGCCCCAGACGTCGATCAGCCGCCGGTACCCGCGCTCCAGCTTGTCGAAGTGATAGGCGAGGTCGGCCGCGAAGTAGGTCGGCTCGCCCGTGGTCTTGTAGATGGGCCGATCCCGGTCGTCGCCGAAGCGCGTGGTCTTCATCACCAGGAGCGGCTTCGGCGTGGCCTCCTCGTCCGGGTCGCGCTCGGTCCCCTGCGGCGGCGGCAGGACCTCCTCGGCGAGCACCCCCTTGCTCCGCAGCACCTCCACCGCGTGCGGGATGGCGTCCTTGTCGTGCAGCGTCTTCTCGCTGAAGAACCGATCGAAGCGGATCCCGAACAGCTCCAGGTCCGGCTTGATGAGGTGATCGAGGATCCAGCCGGTGGCGAACTGCCGCAACGGCTCGCGCAGCTCGGAGAACGGCTTGCGCAGGTCGGGCCGCGTGGCGAGCCAGGCGCGCGCCACGTCCTTGACGTACTCGCCCTGGTAGTCGTCCGGATCGAGCGGCTCGAGCGGCACGTTCCCGTCCAGCTCGGTGGCCCTGGCGTAGACCGCGTGCGCCAGCCGGAACACCTGTCCACCGGCGTCGTTGGCGTAGAACTCGCGGAAGACGTCGTACCCGACCCAGTCGAGCAAGTGGGCGACGGTGTCCCCGATCACCGCTCCGCGCCCGTGGCCCACGTGCATGGGGCCGGTGGGATTGGCGCTGACGAACTCCACCATCGTCTTGCGCCGCCCACCCGCTGCGCTCCGTCCGAACCGGTCGCGCTCCTGCCACACCGCCCCCACCGCCCGATGCCACACGACCGGCGAAATCTTGAGGTTCAGGAACCCGGGACCGGCGATCTCGACCTTCTCGAGGATGCGGTCCGGATCCTCGATTCGTTCCACGATGGCCTGCGCGAGCGCGCGCGGGTTCGGCTTCGCCGCTCCCGTTGCCTGGGCATGCTGCTTCTGCAGCACCATGGCCGCGTTGGAGGCGAAGTCCCCGTGCGCCGGGTTCCTGGGCGCATCGAGCTGCACCGGCGGCCGCTCGCCGGCCGGCAGCAGCCCGTCGCGCGCGCACCGGTCCAGCGCCCGCTCCAGCACCCGCGCCACTTCCTCCTTCACCATGAGGTCACCGCTGCGCCGCGGCGATATTCGGCGTCGAAGAGCGGCCGCAGCCGCTCCCAGCTCGCGTTCAGGTGCTCGACCATCACCTTGGTGTCCGTCAGGACGGGCATGAAGTTCGTGTCGCCACCCCAGCGGGGAACCACGTGCCAGTGCAGGTGGTCGGCGATTCCCGCTCCGGCCACGCGCCCGAGGTTCATCCCGAGGTTCGCGCCGTGCGGCGCGTAGCCGCGGCCGACGAGCCGCAGGGCGACGCGGAGCATCTCGGACAGCTCCTGGTAGTCGCCTTCCGACAGCGCATGCACGTCGCTCGCGTGTTGCCGCGGGATCACCATCAGGTGCCCGTTGTTGTACGGATACTTGTTGAGCATGGCGAAGGTACGCCCGGTCCGGCCCAGGATCAGGTTCTTGCGATCGTCGCGCTCGAGCGGAAGCTCGCAAAAGATGCAGCCCGAAGGCGTCTCTCCCTTGGAGACGAGCTCCATCCGCCACGGCGCCCACAG
>VBKO01000247.1 GCA_005888115.1 Deltaproteobacteria bacterium | reverse complement strand
CGCCCGGTGTAGATGCGCCCCTCGGCGAGCTTGCGCACCTCCTCCTCCTTGAGCCCGCGCCCCTCGGCCACGTCGCGGATGAACTGCCCGTAGGTGTCCTCGGAGATGGCCTGCAACTCTTCGCGGTCCAGCTCGTTCAGGGGCCGGTAGGGCGAAAGCGTATCCTTGTATTTGCCGGCCTTGATCGTCGTCTCCTCGATCTTCACCGCCTCGAGCAGCCCGCGCACGTTGAAGTGCGTCCAGATGACGCCGATCGAGCCGGTCAGCGTCCCGGGGCTGGCGTAGA
>VBKO01000246.1 GCA_005888115.1 Deltaproteobacteria bacterium | reverse complement strand
CCAGGGCGGCTGCATCGAGACCTGCCGCCCGACGACCCACGATCATCCGACGTACACGGTGCACGGGGTGGTCCACTACTGCGTGGCCAACATGCCCGGCGCGGTGGCGCAGACCTCTACCTTCGCGCTGACCAACACCACCATCGCCTACGGCGTGAAGCTCGCCGATCTAGGCATCGTCGAAGCCGCGAAACGCGACCGAGCGCTCGCCCTCGGGGTGAACACCTTCAACGGCCACTGCACCTACAAGGCGGTCGCCGAAGCGCTCGATCTCCCCTATACCCCCCTCGAGAAAGCCTTCGCGACGCGTCGGTGAAAGCCAAACAGATTTCACGCTTTTTTGTCGTGATTCTGTACGGATAGGAGCAGGCGGGCGAGCGGGCCCTCCTATAGCAGGAATGCAGGAGGGGGAGCCTCGGTTTCCAGGGTCATCGGGGCCAGTTAGATTGGCCGTGCGGGACCCGCGGTACGCACACCCAGGGAGCGGGATGCTCGACTTCAAGCACACCGACAGGACCCGCCGGGAGTTCGAAGCACTGGCTCTCGGGCATCTCGACCCGCTCTACTCCGCGGCGCTCCGGCTCACCAAGAACGAACGGGACGCGGAGGACCTGGTGCAGGACACCTTCCTGCGCGCCTTCCGGTTCTTCGACAAGTTCGAGCGCGGCACCAACATGAAGGCGTGGCTCTTCAAGATCCTGACCAACACCTTCATCAACCGCTACCGCCGCCGCGTGAAGGAGCGCACCGTCGTGGAAGGCGCCGCGCGCGAGCAGTCGAGCGAGAAGTTCATCGTCCGCGAGACGGCCGAGAGCGCGGTCAACCCGGAACAGTACTTTTTCGACAAGCTGCTCTCCGACGACGTGCTGCGCAGCATCGACGGGCTGCCCATCGACTTCCGCCTGGTGGTGATCCTGGCCGACCTGCAGGAGTTCTCCTACAAGGAGATCGCCGAGATCCTCGACTGCCCGGTGGGAACGGTGATGAGCCGCCTCTACCGCGGGCGGAAGCTGTTGCAGAAAAATCTCATGTCCTATGCCGTCGAGCAGGGCGTCCTGCAGGCGCCTCGCGCCATGGAGCTGAGCTCCGAGGCCGAGGAAGAAGCGGACGTGCTCCAGTTCAAGCGCCGCGCCGGCGGTTGACCATGGCTCGCCACTGCCGCGAATTCGAGTCGTTCCTGCCGGCCTACGTGGACGGCGAGTTCGACGCGTACGAGCACGCGGCCGTAGAGTCGCATATCGAGGAATGCGCTGTTTGCCGGCGCGCGGTCCGCATCCAGTCGGCGATGAAGGAGGCGGTGAAGCGGGCTGCACCGGCGGTGGCGCCGATCGAGCTGCGCCGGTCGGTGCGCCTCGCGCTGCGCGACGAGGAGCCGCGCGGATCGCGCTGGGACGGAGTGCTGCGCAACCCAAGATCGGTGGGCCTGCTCGCGGCGGCGGTCGGTGCCGCGGTGTGGTTTCTCGCGGGGGGGATGTCGCATCCGCTCTTCCCGACGCGCCACCACTCGGGCCTGGTCGACGACGGAATCGCGCTGCACCGGCGCGGCCTCCCGCTCGATTACACGGCGAGCGACGTCGGCTCGGTGCAGCAGTGGCTGCAGGGCCGGCTGGACTTCGCCGCCCGCGTTCCGCGCTTCCGCCAGGGCCCCGCGCTGCAGGGCGTGCGCCTCTCCCAGCTACACTCCCGCTCGGCGGCTGCGCTCTCCTACTCCGTGCCGCAAGCCGAAGGCCGCCGGGTCACCCTGCTCATCGTCGACGACCCGGACGACGGCGATCCGCCCGGCTCGGTGCGCCGGCTTCCCGGCCGCGAGGTGTGGCTCAGTCGGAGCCGCGGATACAATGTGGTCTCCTGGAGGACGGACGAGATCGTGTATTCTCTCATCTCCGATCTCGACGAGAGCGACGTCCTGCAGCTCGTGCAAGCGGTGGAGCTCCGGTAATTCTGCAAGGCCCCTGCACGATTCGTTGACCCCCGTCAGCGGGACCCGTAGTCTTTTCCAAACGCGTCATGCCCAAGCGCATCCTGCTCATCGATTCCGACGAGTCCTTTGCGCAGGGGCTCGCGGCGGCGGCCAATGCCGGGGGTTTCAAGGCGTTGACGGCGACGAACAGCGAGCAGGGCATGGCGCTCGCGCATCAACAAAACCCGGATCTCATCGTGGTGTGCGTCGAAGCGCAGCCTACCAACGGCTACATGCTCTGCACGCGGCTCAAGAAGGACGAGCGCCTCAAGGACGTCCCCGTGATCCTCACCTCCGCCAACGCGACGAAGGACAGCTTCGAGAAACACAAGAAGCTGAAGACCCGCGCCGAGGACTACCTGATCAAGCCCTTCGGCGCGCAGGCGATGCTGCAGATGGCGGCGCGCCTGCTCGGCGCGCCCGCCGCCGGCGACGAGGAGATGGTGGCCATCGACGACGAGTCGCTCGGGCTGGGGAACCAGATCCCCGGCGAAGACGAGCCCATCCAGCTCGGCGAAGAAGAAGCCGCCGAGGCGCACAGCGCGAACGACGACCCGCTGGTGGAGCTCGAGGAGCTGGTCGAGATGGACGACGCGCCGGCGCCCGTGCCCGCGCGCGGCGACGAGGACCTGGACATGTTCGACCAGGCGTTCGACGCGCTCAAGCCGGCCGGCGGGAGCGGACGCATTCCGGTGGAGAAGCCGCGGCTGCGCGTCGCTCCCGATCCCGAGCCGGAAGAGCGGAGGCGCGAGCCGACCGAGCTGTCCGCCCCCACCGACGAGCAGCTGCTCGGCCTGGACGAGGAGTCCGGGCTCGCCGGGCTCGAGGCCGTTGCGCCGGTCCGCAAGCCGCCCTCCCCGCCCCGGCCGGCTGCGAAGGCCGCGCCGCGCGGCCGCTCCGGAGGGGAGAGGGGCGTCGCCGAGCTCCGACAGGAGCTGGACGACAAGGAGCAACAGCTCGCCGACCTCCACGAGCAGCAGGGCGCGCTCGAGGAGCAAGCCCAACAGCTCAAGGACCAGGCGATCAAGCGCGACGCATCCGCCAAGGCGCTGCAGCAGCGCGCCGACGCCCTGGCCGCGGCGGCGAAGAAGTTCGAACGCGAGCTGACCGCCGCGCGCGACCAGCTGAAGGCGGGCGGCGGCAAGTCGCAGGCCACCAGGCTCGACGTCGAGCTGGAGAAGGCGCGAGAGGAGATCTCGGCGCTCACCGGCGAGAAGGACCTGCTGCGCGAGGAGCGCGACGATCTGCGCAAGCAGCTGAACGAATCGCAGACCGCGGCCAAGCAGAACGAGGAGCGCGCGATCCGGGCGTACCAGAAGATGAAGGGCGACGAGAAGCTGCGAGAACGCATGCGCAAGGCCCTGCAGATCGCGCTGGCGCTTCTCGAGGACGGCGTCGTCGACGCAGGCACCGGGTCGGAACCGGGGAAGAAGTCCGCCTGACGGAGGGGCGCGTCCTGCGCCAGATCACGGCAAGCCCGAGCGGGCGCTGCGCCGTGCGGCGCGGCTGTGAAAAGCGACGGAACGCGTCAGCGTAGAATGTGCGATTGCCGACAGCGTGGGCGCGCCGAAGATTTGCCTCGGAGGGTGACGGCCGAGGGAGATGCCGGATCCCGGGAGGCGTTCGATGCGCGTCGTCCGACCGCCCGTGGGCACTCGCCTGGCGGCAGTGGTGGAAGTCCCGCGCGGGCCGTTGCGCGTGGATCCCGGGCGAGAACCGCCGATCCGCCTCTCGCTCATCGTCCCCACCTACAACGAGTCGCG
This sequence comes from Deltaproteobacteria bacterium, assembly GCA_005888115.1. GTDB lineage: Bacteria > Myxococcota > Myxococcia > Myxococcales > 40CM-4-68-19 > VBKO01. Next base: position 8,129 of record VBKO01000246.1, on the reverse strand, counting down.
CAACCTGGAGGAGCTGCTGCGGCAGCTCACGGCGGTGCTCGAGCCCCGCCTGTCGGGCGAATACGAGATCGTGGTGGTGGACGACGACAGCCCGGACGGGACCTGGGCCGTGGCCATGCGGCTCGCGGAGCGGTGGTCCGCCGTCCGCGTCATGCGGCGGCGATCCGAGAAGGGACTCTCGACGGCGGTCATCCGTGGCTGGCAGGTGGCGCGGGGCGAGGTGCTCGCGGTGATCGACGCCGACCTGCAGCATCCGCCCGAGGTCCTCGCGCGGCTGTGGGAAGCGGTCAAAGCGGGAGCCGACCTCGCCGTGGCCAGCCGGCGCGCAGAAGGAGGCGGCGTGAGCGACTGGAGCGCGCTGCGGCGCGCGCTCTCCCGCGGCGCGCAGCTGCTCGGGCTCCTGGTGCTGCCCTCCGTCGTCGGCAGGGTCAGCGATCCCATGAGCGGCTGCTTCATGATCCGGCGCTCCGCCATCGCCGGCGTGGAGCTGAGCCCTCTCGGGTACAAGATCCTGATCGAGGTGCTCGGCCGCGGTCGCATCCGGACGATCTGCGAGGTCGGCTATGTCTTCCGCGAGCGCCTCGCCGGCGAAAGCAAGGTCACCGCCCGGCTCTACGCCGACTATCTGCGGCATCTGATCCGGTTGCGGCTCGCGACGCTGCCCGCGCGCTTTCCCCGTTTCGCCGCCGTCGGGCTGAGCGGCGTGGGCGTCGACATGGCGCTGCTCTTCCTCTTCGCCGATCCGCGCGCCCTCGGCTGGGGGCTCACGCAGGGCAAGATCCTCGCGGCGGAGGCGGCGATCATCAACAACTTCATCTGGAACGACTCGTGGACGTTCCGCGACGTGGCGCGGCAGCTCGGCGGAGGCGCCGCGCGGCTGAAACGCTTCGCCCGGTTCAACCTGATCTGCGCGATGGGGCTAGCGCTGAGCGTGCTCCTGCTCGCGCTGCAGGTCGACGTGCTCGGCGTCAACCGCTACTTCGCGAACGCCGTCGCCATCGCGCTCGTCACCGCGTGGAACTTCTGGATGAACGAGGCGTTCAGCTGGGCGCCTCCGGTGGCCCGCCGCGCTGCGCCCGTTCCTCTCGCGCCGCGCCGCGCAGCCGTGCCCTGAAGTCAGCGCGCGCGCGCCTCGTACAAGGTCCACCGCCCCGCCCGCGCCTTGACGCCGAAGGGCCCCGGCGGCTGCGCCGCCGGACCGCGCACCAGCAAGTAATCGGCTTCCGCCCCCTCCCGCCCCGGATCGAAACGTTCGGGATGCTCTTCCCAGCCGGGCGGCAGCGGGACGGCCGACGTGCCGGCGCGGAAGCGGATCGGGCTCCAAGGCAGCTCCGCGAAGTTGCGGCGGGCGCGTCCGCCCTTCTCCACCTGGTAGTACATGCCGAAGTGCTGGTAGGCCTGGAACTGCACCTGGTGGCTTTGCCGGTCGGGGACCAGTGAAAGGAGCCGCCGGCCCGGCTCGGCGGCGCGCAGTACCTGCTCGAGCTGCGGTGCCTCCGCCTCGGCGTCGAAGGCGCGGTGTACCGCGGAGAGTTTCGCACCGTAGATGATCTGAAGAGCCACCGCCGCGGCAAGCAGCGCCGAAGTGGCGCGCCTCGGCGCCAGCGCAGGCGCGGACAGGACGACGAACGCGAGCAGCGGAAGCGTCCGCAGGGGCAGCGAGCCCGCCGCGCCGACCGTCTCCGGCAACGACAAACAGGCGGCGCCGAGGCACGCGCCGAGGAGCGGCAGGCGCCACCATCGCGCCTCGCGCGTCCGGCCCGGGACGAGCGCGGCGCCGAGCCACAAGACGAGCAGCGCCGCCGCGAACGCCTCGTCGGCGTGCCCCGCGAGCACGTTTTCGAAGCGGAGCAGATCGAGCACCCGCTCGCGAAGGGGTTGCCAGGTCGCGACTGCCTGCCCGACCGCGTCCGGCGACTGGGTGAAGAGCGAGGTCGCCATCCAGGCGGCCAGCACCGCAACGGCCGGGGCGAACGGCGCGATCGCGCGCAAGGCGCGCCGCCAGCCGGATCCCGCCGTGGCGGCGAGCAGCACGGCGGACCCCAGTGCCAGCGCAAGCGCGCTGGGATGCAAGTACAGGAGCCCCGCGGCGAGGACGGCGAGCGCCACCGCCCTTCCCGTCCGCGGCGAGCGCAGCTCGCGTTCCGCGAGCGCGATGACGAGGAGCGTGGCGGGCACCGACTCCACGAAGTTGAAGAAGCCCAGGTACAGCGGAGCGGTGTGGAACAGCGCGGGCGCCAGCACGGCGAGCCGCGGGTCGCGATCGAACGAGCGCAGGAACGTCCACCACGCGGCCGGCAGCGCGAAGGCGACGAGCGACAGGACGATGCGGCAGGCCGCCTCCGGTCCGAAGAGCCGCGCGAACAGCGCGGCGGGGAGGTAGAAGCCGAGGTACTGCGAACGGGCCAGATCGATTTCGAAGAACCGCTCGAACCCGAACGGCGGACTCGCGTAGTCGGCGAGCACGCGGATGGCGGCGAGATGCTGGGGCGCGTCCTGGAAGGGCAGGAAGCGCCCCGCCCAGAGCGGCACCACGGAGGCGACGGCGGCGAAGGCACAGAGCGCCGGCCAGGCGAGCGCGGCCGCGTCCCACCCGAGAGGCTCTGGCACGGCGAGGGCGCGCGCCGGCTGCAGCCGCTCCATCAAGTCCTGCCGTAGCGGTCCTCTAGCCGCACCACGTCGTCCAGCTCGGGAGTGCTCGCCTCCAGCACGTCGCAATCGGTGAGCGCCACCATGCGGTGGATGGTCCCGGGGCGGATGCGCATCGAATCGCCCGGCTTGAGCAGCACCTCGCGCGCTCCCCCGCCGGCGTCGAACTCGAGGCGCATCTCCCCGGCGAGGAGGTGGATCGTCTCGTCCTTCTGCCGGTGGTACTGCCGGCTGAGCGCGTTCCCTCGGGAGACGTGCAGGATCTTTCCCACGTAGCGCTCGGAGTGGGCCCAGATGAGCTCGTACCCCCAGGGCTTCTCCACGCGCCGCGGATCGAACCGGATGTCCTGCTGCGCGAGGGCAGCCGAGCCCTCGACCGGATGGCCCATGACAGCTCCTTCCCTGTCGAGGATCGGCATCGCGCGCCCGGCAGGCAACCGGCCCGCCGGGGGGAGCCCTGGACCTTCAGGCCTTTTTTTCCAAGAGCTTCTTGGCCTGGGTTTGCAGCGCGTTGGAAACGTTCCGGTTCTTGGACAGGGATTTGAGCTCGCTCTGCCTCAGGAGCGAGAGGAAGCGCATCGCCACCGCCACCGGTACCTTCGGGTTGTTCACCAGGCTCACCTTGATCGTGTAGTTCTTGAGGAGCAGGCGGTTGTTGTAGATGTGTTGCAGCACCTCGTGGGGCGAGGTGCGCGAGTTGGCGATCTTGGCGATCTCGCCGTCGGTGATGCGCGGGCTCTGCACGACGGCCAGCTGCACCAGCTTGTTCGGATCGCGCAGCAGGATGGTCCGGACCTCCTTGTTTCCCTTCTTGTTCGCCCACTCGATCTTCTTCGCGATCGAGAGCTTCTGGATCTGCTGCTGGATGGTGAGCCGCTTCCTCTTGCCGTCGGCGTCGAGCTCCTCGTCGTCCTTCGGTTCCTCCGGCGTCTCGTTCGCGTGGTCGGTGGCGCCGATCTCCTCCAGCGCCTCCTCCGCGCCTGCCTCCTCCAGCGCCGCCTGGGCAGCAGCCTCCGCCGCGGCCTTCTCGTCCACGCCGGAGCCCAGCACCCGCTTGCGCGCGGCCTGGAAGGCGGGCATGTCTGCGAGCACCAGACCGGACCGGACGCAGAAATCGGTGATGCTGTCCGCGGTGGAGGGGCGCGTGACCGGGTTCGCGACCAGCGCCCGCACGATCGCGTCGTGGCGCAGCAGGCGGAGCTGGTTCTGCGCGACGATCTCGAGCAGCTTCTCCTCCGGCAGGGCCGCGACCCGGGCCACGGCCTCGTCGGGCGTGGACGGGTTCAGCACCAGCATCTCGAGGTACTCGAGCTTCGAGCCCAGCGCCGAGACGTAGTAATCGAGGACCCGCGGGTCGGCGGTCTCGTCGCGCAGCGCGACGGAGAGCATGCGGTCGGGGAGGCCCGCCGCGCTCTTCGCGGCCGTCTCGCGCACGTTCGCGTCCGCGTCGAACGTCAGCATGAAGAGGGCGGTGGCCATGTCCTTGGGGCCCATCGGGACCAGGGCCTTGGCGCCCATCATGCGCAACGGCGCGGGCGCCTTCGGATCGACGTGCTTCTGGAAGGTCGCCGGCAGCACGTCCAGCGGCAGCGGACAAGCGGGCTGCGCGATCGCCTCGGCCATGCGGCTGCTCTACCCGGCCTGCCGCGGCGGCAGCGCCTGGGGTTCCGGGTCGGTGTCGGGCAGGTCCTCGAAGGAGAGCGTCGGATCGAAGCGCTTCCCGGACATCTTCCAGGTCAGCTTTCCCAGCCACTTGTTGAGGAAGAAGTTGCGTGGCAGCCAGGGAATCGGCGGCGGGCGGCGCAGGCCGAGCGCGAGGAACTCGTGGCGCACGCGCGGGTCGTTGGGCGCCAGCTCCAGCGCGCGGTGCAGCGCCCGGACCGCCTGCTCCTTGTTGCGGGTCACCACCAGCGCCTTGGCCAGGTTGACCAGCATCTCGGTGGTCGCCGGGCCGCGCCGCACGGCCTCCTCGCAGAAGCGGATGCCGCGCTGCCGGTCGCCTTCCACCAGCACCAGCGTGAGCCCGTAATTGGAGAGCACGCGCACGTCGTTCAAGTTGCGCCGGTATGCTTTCTCGAAGATCTGGTGCGCCGAGGCGCGGTCGGTATCCAGCAGCGCGCGCCCCTCGTCGATGATCTTGTTCACCTCGGCCGCGGGCAGCGCCTGGTGCTGGGGCGCGTGCATGGGCGGAGGCGGCAGCGTCGGACGGTTCATGCGCGTGGGCGTGCGCGTCGGCCGGGGCGCGACCTTCACCACCGCGCGCAAATGATCCTGCTCCGACGGCGACGCCCCGCGCGGCACCGCCCCCGGCTTCGAGTCCTTCGGCCCCTCGTCCATCTCGCCTTTCCCGCAGGCCGCGAGGCGGCCGCGAGCCCCGTCCTAGGTTTGGTTGCGTTGATAGATGATGCGCAGCCCGTCGAGCGTGAGCTGATCGTCGACGACCTCGATCCGCTTCGAGACGTCCGCGATCAGCGGCGCGAGCCCGCCCGTCGCGACGATCTTCACCGGGAACCCCAGCTCCTCCGCCATGCGCGAGCAGATGGAGTCCACCAGCCCCGCGTACCCGAAGACGAGCCCGCTCTGCATCGAGGCGACGGTGTTGCGGCCCACCACTTTGTCCGGCTTCTCGAAAGCGACGCGCGGGAGCTTGCTCGCGCGGTGGAAGAGCGCCTCCATCGAGATGGCGATCCCGGGCGCGATGGCGCCGCCCAGGTATTCGCCTCGCGGGGTCACCGCGTCGAAGGTGGTGGCGGTGCCGAAGTCGACGATGATCAGGCCCTGCGGCCATTTGTCGTACGCGGCCACCGCGTTGACGATGCGGTCGGCGCCGACCTCGCGCGGGTTGTCGTAGAGCACCGGCATTCCCGTCTTGATGCCCGGGCCGACGATGAGCGGCTTCTTGCCGAAGAAGCGCTTGCACATCTGCTCGAGCGGGAACTGCATCGGCGGCACGACGCTGGAGACGATCACGTCGTGCACCTGCTCGAGCTTCAGTCCCGCGAAGTCGAACAGCGAGCGGAGCTGCAGGCCGTATTCGTCGCCGGTCCGATCCTTCTCCGTCTGGAAGCGGAAGGACTCGCGCAACGTAGGCTTCGGCGCGAGATCGAAGAGCCCCAGCACCGTATTGGTGTTGCCGACGTCGATCGCCAGGAGCATGCCGCGAGTATCGGCAGCGCGAGAGTGCCGGTCAACAAAGGACCGTAGGTCGGGACCCTACAGGACCCTGCAGTGGCTGACGTCGCCCGCCATCACCCGAGTCAATGCCTCATCCTTCGTGCGGACGATCAGCGCCCCGTCCTCGGCAAGATCGACGGCGTCGCCCTCCAGGACGCCCGGCTCCATCTCCACCCGGACGCGCCGGCCCAGGGTGGAGGAGAGCTGGCGCCAGCGGTCCCGCACGGGAGCGAACCCCTCCACCTCGTGCAGGGCCAGCCACTCGTCGAGCGCCTCGAGCAGCCGCGCGCAGGCGAGCGCGCGCGGGACCTCCTCGCCTTTCTCGATTCGCAAGCTGGTCGCCTGGTCCACGAGCTCGTCCGGGAAGTCCTCCGGGATGAGGCCGCAGTTGACCCCCACGCCGAGCACCACGTGCCTGACGCGCTCTGCGTCGGCACGGAGCTCGGTGAGGAGCCCGGCCAGCTTGCGGCCCTGGCACTCGACGTCGTTGGGCCACTTGATGCGCGCGGTCCCCGCGCCCAGCTCCCGCGCCGCCTCGCACACCGCCACGGCGGCGGCCAGCGCGACCTCGGGCGCACGCGCGGCGGAGATGGACGGGCGAAGCACCACCGAGAGCGCGATGGACTTGCCGGGGGGAGCGAGCCACGGGCGTCCGCGCCGGCCCCGTCCCTGGGTCTGCAGCTCGGCGATCACCACCTCGCCGTGCCGTGCGCCCAGCTCGGCGAGGCGGTGCGCCTCGTCGTTGGTCGAGGGCAGCTCGGCGTAATGGTGGATGACCCGGCCGATCTCCGCCGTCCCGAGGAGCGGAGCGATCTCGCGTTCCGACAGCCCCGCTGGCATTCCCGCCAGCCGGTAGCCGCGCCCGCCGGAGGCCTGGATGACGTACCCCCGCGCCCGGAGCGAGTCGAGGCGCTTGAGCAGCTCGGCGCGCGGCACGTCGAGCTTGTCGCAGAGCACCGAGCCGGAGACGAAGTCGTCGTCGCACTCGAGCAGCATGCCGAGGACGAACGCGTCCTGACGGTCATCGGTCCAATGCGCGAACTCGGCCTCGCCGGGGGCGGGCGAGACCAGCGGGCTCAAGCGCGGCCCTCCACGACCAGGCTCAGGTCGACGGCCGGAGCGGAGTGCGTCAGGGCGCCCACGGACACGTAGTCTACCCCGCAGGCGGCGATGCGCTGCAAGCGGTCCAGGGTGATTCCTCCGGACGCCTCGGTGGGAACGCGCCCGGCGACCTGTTTCACCGCCGCGGCCAGCTCGCGATCTCCCAGGTTGTCGAGGAGGAGCAGATCGGCGCCCGCCGCGAGCGCCTCCTCGATCTGGTCGGGAGTGCTCACCTCCGCCTGGACGCGCAGGAAGGGCGATGCAGCAGCCTTGGCGCGGCGCACGGCCTCGCCGATGCTCCCCGCGGCCGCGGCATGGTTGTCCTTGACGAGGATGCCGTCGAAGAGCGCCCCCCGGTGGTTCATGCCTCCGCCGGCGCGCACGGCCGCCTTTTCCAGCTCGCGCATGCCCGGGCTCGTCTTGCGCGTGTCGAGCAGGCGCGTCCTGGTCCCCCGCAGCGCCTGCGCATACCTGTGGGTCAGCGTGGCCACGCCGCACAGCCGCTGCAGCAAGTTGAGCGCGGTGCGCTCCGCGCTCAGGAGGGCGCGCAGCCGCCCGCGCACCCGGAGGACGCCGGCGCCCGCGTCCGCGGGACCGCCTTCTCCGAGCAGCGCTTCCAGCTGGCACTCGCCGTCGAGCGCCCGGAAGACGCGAGCGGCGGCCGACACTCCGGAGACGACCAGCGGTTCCTTCGCGACGATGAGGGCGGTGCCGCGCGCATCGGCCGGAACGCAGGCCTCGGCGGTGCGATCGCCGGGACCCACGTCCTCCTCCAGCGCCAGCTCGATGAGCCGGCCAACCGCGTCGCCGTGCCGCCCCAGGTCCAGCGGCACTGGCATGGCTAGCGCTTGCCGCGCCGCGCGCGGCGAGCCTTGACAGCTCTTCCGCGCGACGATCCCCGCCGGGCCGCGCTCGTCTTGCCGCGGCCACCCTTCCCCGACGCGCGGCGCTTTCCCTTCGCGGCGGCGCTCCCGCCCTGCTTCTTGCGGCCGCCCTGCGCCCCCTTCCGCGCGGCCTTGGCGCCGGCCTTCGCCGCCGCCTTTCCGCGCGCGACCGCCTTGCGGGCCTTGCCGCCGGCCGTGCGGGCCATCTTGGTCGCCTTGCCCCTCGCCTTGACCGCCTTCTTCGCAAGCCGTTCCTGGATCTTGGGCGCGGCCTTGGCCATCTCGTCGAGCTTCTCGCTCGCTGTCTGGACGCCTGCCTCG
>VBKO01000422.1 GCA_005888115.1 Deltaproteobacteria bacterium | reverse complement strand
CTGTTCACCTCGCTCAACAACCAGTACTGGAACTGGCGGGCGGATCAGCCGACCGCCTCGCTCACCGTCCAGATCTTCAACTACGCGGTCAGCCCGTACCAGGACTGGCACGACAAGGCGTGGTCGGCGGCGCTGGTGCTGCTGCTCCTCGTGGGGGCGCTCTCGCTGGTGGCGCGGTTCCTGGCGCGCAGCCGATTCGGAGCGCAACGGTGATCCGCTCGCAGGCCCGTCCCAAGGTCGAGGTGCAGGACCTCAACGCCTGGTTCCGCGGAGTGCACGCGCTTCGCGGCGTCACGCTCACCGTCCCGGCCAACACGGTCCTTGCCATCATCGGCCCCTCCGGCTGCGGCAAGAGCACGTTCGTCCGCTGCATCAACCGCATGCACGAGCTGGTGCCCGGCGCCCACCAGAGCGGCCACATCCTCGTCGACGGCAAGGACCTGCACGCGCGCGGCGTGGATCCGGTCGACCTGCGCCGCCGCGTCGGGATGGTCTTCCAGCGCGCCAATCCGTTCCCCACCATGTCGATCCTCGACAACGTGGTAGCGGGGCTCAAGCTGAACGGGATCCGTGGCAACCTTCCCGAGGTCGCCGAGACGAGCCTGCGCCAGGCGGCCCTATGGGACGAGGTGAAGGACCGGCTGCAGACCAGCGCGCTCTCGTTGTCGGGCGGACAGCAGCAGCGGCTCTGCATCGCGCGCGCGCTGGCGATCGGGCCCGAGGTGCTGCTCATGGACGAGCCGGCCAGCGCGCTCGACCCCATCGCGACCGCGAAGATCGAGGAGCTGATCCGCGAGCTGCGCGAGCAGCTGACCATCGTGATCGTCACCCACAACATGCAGCAGGCCGCGCGCGTCTCGGACGCGACGGCCTTCTTCTACATGGGCGAGCTGGTCGAGCACGGCCCGACGGAGCAGATCTTCACCAATCCCAAGGAGTCCCGCACTGAGGACTACGTCACCGGGAAATTTGGTTGAAGCCGCCGCCGAGGGGCGGCGCTGCTTTTCACAGCGCGGCCCGGTTCGACGCGGTTGAGGAGAAAGCGATGGCCCTGAAGAAGCATACCGATCGCACCTATGACGCCGAGCTGGAGGAGCTGCGCTCGAAGCTCCTCACCCTGGGCGGCAAGGTGGAGGCCGAGATCGCCCAGAGCATGCGCGCGCTGACCGAGCGCGACTCGAAGCTCGCCGAGCAGGTGGTCGGGTCCGACCGCGAGGTGAACCTGCTCGAGCTGGAGGTGGACGAGAGCTGCCGCCGGCTGCTCGCGCTGCGCCAGCCGGCCGCGAGCGACCTGCGGTTCATCACCACCGCGCTGAAGATCGTTGTCGACCTGGAACGGATCGGCGACCTGGCGGTCAACATCGCCGAGCGGGCGATCGATCTGAACCAGTCCCCTCCGCTGCGCCCGGTGCACGACCTGACCCGGCTGGAGCAGCTGTGCCAGGCACAGGTGCGCAAGGCGCTCGATGCGTTCGTCGACGCGGACGTCGACAAGGCCCAGGCGGTGATCAAGGACGACGATCTGCTCGACGCGCTCTACCACAACCTCTTCAACGAGCTCCTCGCCCTGATGATGGAGGACCCGCGCAACATCCGCCGCGCGAACAGCCTCCTCTTCGTCGCCAAGCACCTCGAGCGCCTCGGCGATCACGCCACCAACGTGGCGGAGATGGTCGTGTACATGGTGCGCGGCACCGACGTGCGGCACCCGCACAGCCGGGAGAACACCGGGCAGCCGTGAAACTCAGAGCTGCGCGCTGGTCAGCCAGCGCTTGTTCTGTTCCGTCCCGTCGAACTGCTGTGTCGTCTTGAACTTCTCCCACTTGCCGCCCTGGGCCGCGGGCTTGGTGCGCTCGAGCAGCGCACGCCGCTCGTCCTCGGTCATCGGCTTGAAGTTGACGGCGAGGTACAGCGCCTGCTCGAGGACGCCTTCGCTGTCGCAGCCGGTGATGGTGACGTTCACGCCGGGCACGCTCATGGCGTAGCGCAGGCATTCCTCGGCCGTCGCGGCGCCGCTCTGCAGGATCAACCCGGCGCCCATCGGTTTCATCCCCAGCACCGCCACGCCGTCGTGCAGCGCCGCGGGCATCACCTCGCGCTCGAAGCTCCGGTAGTGGGCGTCGAGCACGTTGATCGGCATCTGCACCGTGTCGAAGAAGAATCGGTTCGCGCGCGCCACGTCGAGCATGTGGCGATGGATGTCCGGGTCCTTGTGCCCGGTGAACCCGACGAATCGCAGCTTGCCCGCCTTCTGCGCGGCGACCAGGGCCTCGATGGTCCCTCCGGGCGCGAAGCACACCTCGGGATCGTCGCGGCGGATGACCTCATGGATCTGCACCAGGTCGATCACGTCGGTCTGCAGTCTCTTCAACGACTGCTCGAGTTGCTCGCTGGCCGACTTCGCGGTGCGCCCGTCCAGCTTGGTCATCACGAACGCCTTCGACCGCCACCCGTTCCGCAGCGCCTTGCCCATCCGGCGCTCGCTCTCGCCGTCGTTGTAATCCCAGCAGTTGTCGAGAAAGCTCATCCCGTGGTCGAGCGCGGTCCGCACCATCCGGATCGCCTCCTGCTCCGAGGGCAGGCCCAGGTGGTACCCGCCCAACCCCACGGTCGAGACATCGACGCTTGTTCGACCCAGTCTGCGAGTGGGGACCCGCGCGCCGGCTGGGATCTTGTACTTGCCCTTCGGCACGTTCCCCTGGGGCGCGCCACCCGCCTGCTTCGCCGCTTGGACCGCCTGAGCCATGAGCACACCTCCCGCTGCCGCCTGCAGGAAATTCCTCCTCGAGGGCATGGGGACC
>VBKO01000421.1 GCA_005888115.1 Deltaproteobacteria bacterium | reverse complement strand
TTGGGCTGTACTTGGCGCTTGTTGGAGCCGCTGCGGTTGCGACCGGGGCGGGGGACTTCCGCGTCAGATCTTTGTTTCCCAGGATGTCGAACGCCGCGCGCTCCGGCTCATAGCGGAAGACCGTTTCATAGCTGGCGCCTCCCTTCGCGTGGATGCGAGCGTGCGCGTCGGCGGTCAGGACATGCCTGCTTAGGACGAGCTCCGGGCGTGTCGTGCGGCGCGCGGTAGACGACTGCATCCGAGAGGCAGGCGGGCGTGTTCCGGTCCTCGATCGGCGCTGTCGAGACTCGTCCTGTTCGATAGTGAGCCGGCTGCCCGCCAGCCCTTTCGGAGTCACAGGAAGGCAGCATCCCTTGGCAAGGCTGCACGGCGGCGATGATTAGCGGCGCCAAAATTCCGAGTCCACAAGTCGGAATGCGCTATGTTGTTGGTGCGTCCAGTGAGCCCAGCTCTTCTCGCTTTCCGGGCGAAGACTTCGTTCGGAAGGGCAGAGAGGCGGTAGGCCATGGCCACCGCAACAAAGAAGGTTCACGCTGCCAGGCCGGTCGCTCGCGGTGCGCGCGACGTGTCCGAGACGGCGTCGCTGGAGTTCCTCGTCCATCAAAACAACGGCGGCGACTACCACTGGGAGATCGTCGGTGGCGATGGCGAAAGCCTCGCTCAATGCGGGAGCTTCGCCTCCCACGACGACGCGGAGCGCGCCGCACGGCGCGTGTACGACGGCGCCGGCTCGGCGCGGTTCGAGCTCCACGTGGCCGAAGAGCGCGAGCTCGTAGCCGTGTGATGTCCTCACCCCATCTCAGCTGCCCGGGCTGTCGTATCCGCGTGCGGGCGGACGCGCCGGAGATAGCTCTACTGGAGGGTCGTTGCCCGATCTGTGAAGCGACGCTGAGAGCGGTTTCGTCCGCCTCGGGCGTGATCGGGCTCCGCTCGTTTGACTTGGACGTGCTCTCACAGCAAGGGTCGAGCGGTCCGCCACCCACGCCCGGGCAACCGGTTGACCTCGCCGCTCGCCGCGAGGCTGCGTTGCTGCGAGATGGTTTTGATGCCGACCGCTGGTCGGACGAGGGCGGCAGTGTCAGCGGCGAAGCGGTGGCAGAGTGGCCGACGGCGCACTAATCGCCGTGCGCGAGCAATCCGCGCTATCCGGCCTACCACGCGGACTGAATCGCTAATGCTTACTCAGGCAGATCGCGCGGCCGAGCGCCGTCGCGTGAAGCTGGAGGAGATCCAGCGCCAGGTCAAGGACGGCTCGCTGACGATCCGCAAGATGACGCCCGACGAGCGCCGGCGCTATCCCGCCATGCCGGTCAAGGCGCGGCGCAGGTGACCAGCTTCTTCGTCGCGGGCATCGAATCGGAGGGAGGGCGCGCCGAGGAGGCCTACAGCGAGCTGCGCGAGCGTTCGCAGCTCGCCGCCGGTTGCCCTGCGCGGTCGCGGCGGATCTTCAAGCTGAGCTGTCGCTTCGATGGACAGGACAGGGAGATCGAGGTCGGCAGGCCCCTCTCAAAGGGCGGCGGCATCGTGGTCGCGATTCTCGACCATGGGCGCTTCGAGGCGTTCTGCGTGCATACCGACGACGGCCGCCAGAGCCAGCTAGCGCGTGTCAATCATCCCGTTTACTCGGTGACGGAGTTCTCGTGAGCGCGGAGGACGCGGCCGGCGACGCTGAGACCCGTGCCCTCGTGAAGCGGCTCGCACGGCCTCACCCCTCCGGCGGGGATGTCGTCGAGCGCGCGGCGCTCCTCGCGTCAGGCGACTTCGCGGCGGCGATGGCGTGGATCGCCGACCACGGCGGCGTGGCCGAGGCGATGGTTTCCGGAGCTCCCCGACGAGGTTTGCACGGCCCGCGCCTGAGCCTCTCGGGCGGCACCGAGCCACGGACCCCTCTGCGCTTCGTGCTCCCGGCCGGCGCGCTGGCCTGAGCGCTCCGCGAGGCGGGAGGCCGACGGACCCGGAACCCCGGTGCCGGGACGCTGAAGGAGCGCTGATCGTGGCTGCTGCTACCGTTGCTAGATCGGGTTGGGTGATTCGCCCGACATCGCAGTGCCAGCGGCCGTAGCCTTTGCTCAGCAATCTCCGCGTTCGCAGCACGATCAACGCAGGAGGAAACAGCAATGACTATCGGTACCGTCAAGTGGTTCAGTGACGACAAGGGGTTTGGCTTCATCACGCCCGATGACCAGTCCAAGGACTTGTTCGTCCATCACAGCGCGATCGTCGGTGAGGGCTATCGCTCGCTCGCCGACGGAGCAAAGGTCTCTTACGACGCCGAGGCCGGCGACAAGGGACCCAGGGCCGCGAACGTCCAGCTCGTCTAGCGCCCTTTGGACCTGCCGGCCGTGACCGGCTTGCAGGCCGCAAGGACCGTGAAGTGGTTCAACTACGAGCAGGGCCTTGCATTCATCACACCCGATGACCCGGCGAGGACGCCCTCGGGACTCCACAACAAGGGAAGGACAGGCATGGCCTCAAGCGGCAAGAAGAAGACCACGATGGCAAAGCTCACCCGTGAAAGCAGGCTGCGCGAGCGTCGGCTGGCCAAGCAGGCCAAGAGGGACGCGCGTAAGCAGGCGCCGGCGGATCATCCAGACCGGCCCGGCGACGCGCTGCACGCAACGACCAGTGAGTCCCCGCCGTCAGTTGCGGAGCAGCCCGCTGTCGAACCGGTCATTCCGGCGGCCGCGGACGCCTGATCCCACCTCACGCGCTCGACGAACGTGGACATCTCCCGCTTTCGAGGACACCGTTTCCGTCGAACAGTGAAGATGAGGTTGGGTGTGCTGCTCGGGCCTGGCGTGCCGCGAAACTGACCCTGGCTGGGTGTCATTCCGGCGACCTGTCGGTCTCGACGCGGGGCACCACGACCACTACGCGCTCCCCTACATCGATCCACCCGCGGCAACCAGCGGGTCGCCGGCACAAGACTCCACAGTGCCGGTTTCGTGGGCGAGCGAGCGTCCAACCAAGGGCCGCGCGCTCACGCTCGGATCGGACGAAGTCCGAGCGCGTCGCGTGAGGTTAGGTTCACGCCTGCTTACGCATGGCAATGCGGAAGTGTGGCGTGTCGGTGCGCTCAGTGCTCCTGCTCGTCTCCACAGCGAGCGTGAGCCAGAGCGAGCGTGAGCGCGGCCCCGGCTCGCACGCTCGCTCTCACGCACAAGCATTAGCGCCAGATCCATTGCGGCGAGGAGTCCGGCTCATCTGTTAGCTGAGCGCTCGTGATGGCATGCTGTCGGCGATGAAGCGCATCGGGCTTTTGGGCGGCATGAGCTGGGAGTCCTCAGCCGAGTACTACCGATTAATCAACGAAGCGACGCGCGACCGCCTTGGTGGGTTGCACTCGGCCGACTGCGTGCTGTGCTCAGTGGACTTCGCCGGCATCGAGGAGATGCAAACCGCGGGCGCCTGGAAGGAGGCCGGCGAGCGGCTCGCGGCT
>VBKO01000420.1 GCA_005888115.1 Deltaproteobacteria bacterium | reverse complement strand
GTGAAGCTGAGCTTCACGCGCTCCATCTCGAACAGCTTCTGGTACTGCTTGACCAGCGCGTTCTTCGGCTGGGTGAGGATGGTGACCAGGTCCTCCTCGGTGAGGTCGTCGAGGGTGGCCAGCATGGGGAGCCGGCCGACGAACTCCGGGATCATCCCGAACTTGATCAGGTCCTCGGGCTCGATGAGCGCGAGCAGCTCGCCCACGCCGCGGTTGCGACCTGGATGTACTCCTGCTGGTTGTACTTCTTGCCGCCGCGCGGAGTGACGTTCGCGCGCGTGCCTTCGATGATCTTGAGCAAGGCCTGCTGGACGCCCTCGCCACCGACGTCCCGGGTGGGGCTGGGCGTATCGCCCTTGCGCGCGATCTTGTCGATCTCGTCGATGTAGACGATGCCGCGCTGGGCCTTCTCCACATCGTAGTCGGCGGCGTGGAGCAGGTTCTGGATGATGTTCTCCACGTCCTCGCCGACGTAGCCGGCCTCGGTGAGGCTGGTGGCGTCGGCGATCGTGAAGGGGACGTTCAGGAAGCGGGCGAGCGACTGGGCGAGCAGCGTCTTCCCGCTGCCGGTGGGACCGATGAGCAGGATGTTCGACTTCTGCAACTCGACGTCGCCGTCGCCTTGGGGACGCGCGGCCTGCATTCCGGGGCGCGTGCGCGAGGGCTTGCGCGAATAGATGCGCTTGTAGTGGTTGTAGACGGCGACGGCGAGGATCTTCTTCGCGCGCTCCTGGCCGATCACGTAGTCATCGAGGAAGCTCTTGATCTCGACCGGCGCGGGCAGGGCCACTGCGGGCCGGTTCTCCTCGCGCTCGGACTCCTCGGCGATGATGTCGTTGCAGAGCTTGATGCACTCGTCGCAGATGTAGACGGTGGGGCCGGCGATGAGCTTGCGGACTTCCCTTTGCCCCTTCCCGCAGAAGGAGCAGGACAGGTTGCCGTGGTGGTGGCTGTCCTTTCTGCTCATGTCACCTCCTCTTCACGCAAGTGTACGCGGGCAGCGCGAGGGCCGGCAACCACGGTTCTGGGCGCACGTAGTCCCACTGTCCGAATCTATAGATGTGCGACCCGTCACGCCAGAAACGCGGCGGCGCCGTGCCGCCGGCGGGCGGCCGCACGCGTCACCCACGCTCAACGACCCGCGGAGCGCACGGACGGGCACGTGCAAGGCGGCACGCCAGCGCGGCCGTGGGACCAGGCGGCCCGCGCACGGACTCACGCACCGCGTCTCGACGCTCGCCTACACTGTCGCCAGGGAGTCCGATCGTCGACGCCATGCACCGCCTGACCTACGCCATGAAGCTCGCCTACGACGGCGCGGCCTTTCGTGGATGGCAGCGCCAGCCGGGGCTTCCCACCGTGCAGCAGGCGATGGAGGACGCGATCGCCTCTCTGCTCGGCGAGCGAGTGCGGGTGCACGGTGCCGCTCGCACCGACGCAGGGGTGCACGCCGAGGGTCAAGTCGCGAGCTTCGCGGTCCGGCGCTCCCTTCCGCCGGGCGCCTGGTACGAGCTGCGAGTTCCGGACCGGCTGCGGATCGTCGCTGCATCCCCGGCGCGCCCTGGCTTCCATGCACGCTCGAGCGCCAACGGAAAGCGGTACCGCTACCGCTTCGCGGCGGGCAGCCCGCTCGCCTGGGACCTCGGTCGCACGACGCCCGACTGGGATCGCGCCCGCGCGGCGCTGCTGGGCCTGCGCGGACTCCCCCACCTCGCCGGGCTCGCGTCGCCCTCGCGGGGAAGCAGGCCGGCGCCCCCGCTGGACGAGTGGAGCTTGTCGGCGGAGGCGGAAACGGCGGAGTTGACGATCCGTGCGCCCGCGTTCCGCAAGCACCAGATCCGCAACCTGGCCGGTCATCTCGCCGCGGTAGCGCTCGGGCTCGCCACTCCGGAATCGCTCGGCCAGCTCGCCCGGGGCTTGCGACCCTGGCACGGCGCCACCGCCCCGGCGCACGGCCTGACGCTCCTCGAGGTCCTGTACCCGCCGGAACTCGACCCGTTCAGGTGAGCGGCGGCCGCAGCGGCACCAGCCCGGCAGCCTCGTTCAGCCGGCCGGAGCGGAACGGCTCGAGGTCCACGCTGACGAACTTGAAGCCAGCCTGCCGCAGCGCCAGCGCCGCCTCGCCGCGCACCGAGAGGAGGCGCGGCAACTCTGCTTCCGCCACCTCGATGCGCGCGACCTCGCCGTGCCAGCGGACGCGGAACTCGCGCAGCCCCAACGCACGCAGCGCCATCTCCGACCGGGCGAGCTGATCGAGGCGCTCGCGCGTCACCTCGGTCCCGTACGGGATGCGGCTCGACAAGCATGGCTGCTGGGGTTTGTCCCAGGTGGGCAGCCCCATCTCGCGAGAGAGCTCGCGGATCTCCGCCTTGGTGAGCCCCGCCTCGGCGAGCGGCTGCACCACACCGTGCTCGTCGGCCGCCTTCAGCCCGGGCCGGTAGTCGCGCAGCTCGTCCGCGTTGGTGCCCGAGACCACGGCGGAAAGGCCCCGGGCGCGCGCCTCCTCGCGCGCGAGGTCGTAGAGCTCCGTCTTGCAGAAGTAGCACCGGTCCGCCGGATTCCGCACGTAGTCGGGGTCCTCGAGCTCGGCGGAGGGCTTTTCCACATGCTCGGCGCGCAGATCGTGGGCCAGCGCGCGGGCGGCTTCCAGCTCGTCGCGCGGGACCGCCGGCGAGACCGCGGTGAAGGCGATGGCGCGGTGGCCGAGAGCTTCGCGGGCGAGCGCGAGAAGGAGCGCCGAGTCGACTCCGCCCGAGTATGCGACCAGGGCGCTCCCCAGCCCGCGCAGGCGCTCGATCACTTGCTCCCGCTTGCGCGACAGCTCCATGCGCGGGCTTCTAACACGCCCTATCAGCGCTTGCGCTTGCCGCCGGCCGCGGCGCGACGGGGTTCGACCCGGGCAGTCCGCGCGGCGGCGCGGTGCTTCGGCGCCGCCTTCTTGTGCAACTTCACCGCCTTGCGGAGCTTCACCGGCCGGACCTTCTCCGGCTTCACCGCCTTGGGCGGCGCGGGCGCCGGCGTGGGCTTGCTCCGGGCCGAGATCTTGGGCCGGCTTTTCATCGCCGCGACGTTCGGGTCGATCAGCCGCTGCGCAACGAGCTGCCCGAGGATGTGTTCCACCGCCTCGTCCACCGTCGTCTTCGAGGTGTCGACGATGACCTCGGGGTGCTGCGGCGGCTCGTACGGCTCGCTGATGCCGACCAGGTTCTTCAGCTCGCCGGCCAGCGCCTTCTTGTACCGGCCCGTCTTGTCGCGATGGATGAGCGTCTCGATGGGGCACTCGACGAACACCTCGGCGAACCGGCCGATCTGCCGCCGGGCCTCGTCGCGCGTTTCCTTGTACGGGCTCTCTATGGCGGACTGCAGCACGATTCCGCCGCCCCGCGTGACCAGGCGGCACACCCAGGCGAGCTTGCGAGCCTCCAGGTTGCGCTCGTCCTTGTTCTGCCCGTGCGCGACGTTCAGGAACTGTTCAGCCTCGCCGGCGTCCAGTACCTCGACAGTTTTCCCGAGGCGGCGCAGGCGGTTGGCGAGACCGGTGGCCAGGGTGGATTTCCCGGCGCC
>VBKO01000419.1 GCA_005888115.1 Deltaproteobacteria bacterium | reverse complement strand
CCCGGCCAGCGCGTGGGACAGATCCAGCACGGTCACGTCGTCGAGGGCAAGCGCCATGGCCGGAGGTATACTGCGGACATGGCCGAGCTGACTCTGGTTGCCCCTCCCCGACCCGACTTCCAGACCGCCGCGCAGGAGCGGCTGCATCGCAAGCAACGGCTGGCCGCGGCCTTCCGCCTCTTCGCACGGTACGGATTCGACGAGGGAGTCGCCGGGCACATCACCGCGCGGGACCCGGAGAAAACGGACCACTTCTGGGTCAACCCGTTCGGGATGTACTTCGGGCACATCCGCGCCTCGGACCTCCTCCTCGTCAACCACGACGGCGACGTGGTCGAGGGCAAGCACCCGGTGAACGCGGCGGCGTTCGCCATCTACTCGCAGGTGCACGCCGCTCGGCCAGACGTGGTGGCGGCGGCGCACGCGCACTCCCTGTACGGGAAATCGTGGTCGTCGCTGGGGCGGTTGCTCGACCCGCTCACGCAGGACTCCTGCGCCTTCTTCGAGGACCACGCGCTCTTCGACGACTACAAGGGTGTCGTGCTCGACCCCTCGGAAGGCCGCCGCATCGCGAAGACGCTCGGCGACATGAAGGCGATCATCCTGCGCAACCACGGCCTGCTCACCGTCGGCCGCACCGTGGACGAGGCCGTCTACTGGTTCCTCGCGCTCGAGCGGAGCTGCCATGCCCAACTCCTCGCGGAAGCGGCGGGCAAGCCGGTGAAGATCGACCCGGAGCAGGCGCGCCTGACGCGGTCCCAGGTCGGGTCCGAGGTGGCCGGCTGGTTCAGCTTCCAGCCGCTCTACGAGAAGATGGTCCGCGAGGAGCCCGACCTCCTGGACTGATGAGAAGCGGAGGTGCGAGATGGAAACGGCACCGTCGTTGCGCTTCATCGCGCGCGCCGCACTGATCGTCTCCGCGGCCTGCACCACCGTCCCGCCTGGCGAGCTCCCGGACGGCCTCGCCGGGCGCTGGCGACTCGATCTGGGTGTCGCCACCAATTCGTGCAGGGTCGACCTGCGGACCGAGGGCGCGTTCGTCGCGATCGGCACGTTCGATTGCGGCACCTTCTCGGGACCTGCGACGGCGGTGCGCGTCGGCTGGGCGTGGTCGCTCGCGCTGGGAGACCACGGGGCGCAGCCCGAGGTCCTCCTCGGTTTCTCCGAACCGGTCGACGGCGAGACGCTCCTCGGGCAATCGCTATTCGGCACCCGCCAGGCCGCGGATGCGCTCGTCGTGCTCCACCGGTGACACTCAGCTCAGCTTGACAACCTGCTTGCCGAGGTTCTTGCCGGAGAGCATTCCGATGAACGCCGCGGGAGCGTTCCGCAGACCTTCCGCGACGGTCTCCCGGTACTTGATCTTTCCCTCCGAGACCCAGCGCGAAAGGTCGGCGAGCGCCGCCGGCCAGCGCTGCAGGTGGTCGGAGACGATGAAGCCCTGCAGCTTGATCCGGTTGACCAGCAGGCTGCGGACGTTCCTCAGCCCCCGTGGCTCGGGGTGCTGGTACTCGGAGATGAGGCCGCAGAGCGGGATTCGCGAGAAGGCGTTCATCCGGAGCAGCACCGCGTCACTGATCTCGCCCCCCACGTTGTCGAAGTACACGTCGACGCCGCTGGGCACGGCCCGCCGCAGCTCCTCGTCGAGGCGCCCCGCCTTGTAGTCGACGCAGGCGTCGTAGCCGAGCTCCTCGACGGCGAACCGGCACTTGTCCGCTCCCCCCGCGATGCCGACGGCGCGGCACCCGTGGATCCTCGCGATCTGGCCGACCACCCCGCCCACCGCGCCGGAGGCGGCCGACACCACCACCGTGTCGCCGGCTTTCGGCTGCCCGATGTCGAGCAGTCCGATGTACGCCGTGACGCCCGGCATCCCGAGCACCCCGAGATAGGCGGACAACGGGATGCCGCGGTCCTCGATCTTGCGCACTCCCTTCCCGTCGGTGAGCGCGTAGAGCTGCCAGCCGAAGGGACCTTCCACCTTGTCTCCTGGCTTGAACTTCGGATGGCGCGAGGCCACCACCTCGCCGACGGCGCCGCCCACCATCACCTCGCCGACTTCCGCCGGCTTCGCATACGACTTTGCGTCGCTCATGCGCCCGCGCATGTAGGGGTCGAGGGATAGAAACAGGTTGCGGACCAGGAACTGGCCCTCGGCGGGCTGCGGCACGTCGGTCTCGACCAGCCGGAAGTCGCGCTCGTCGACCGCGCCGGACGGCCTGCGCGCGAGCAGGATCTGTTGGTTCTTTTGCGTCATGACGAGCTCCGTGGCAACGGGGGCCGCTTCTGCGCCCAGGGTCGGGCGCGCTCGAGCTGCGCCGCCAGCCGGAACAGGACCGCCTCGCCCCCGAACGGTCCCACGAACTGAACGCCCACGGGCAGACCGTCCCGCGTCCAGTGCAGCGGAACGGACATGGCGGGGTTCCCGGACCCGTTGAACGGCGCCGTGAAGGCGATGCTGCCGAACAGCGCGTCACGGTACGCGTCCGTGTCGCGGGTCGACAGGCTCAGGACGCCCAGTGGGTGCGGCGGGCTGCACATGGTGGGCGTCAGCAGCGCGTCCCACTGCGTGAAGAAGCGCCCTACCGCGCGCCCCGCCCCGTGCACGACGCGGATGGCCCGCGCGTAGTCCGCCGCGCCGTTCTTCCTTCCGATCTCGGCGACCGCCCAGGCGCCTGGTTCGACGTCGTCGGGCCGGACGGCGCGCCCGAGCGACTCGCCTCGAAGCTGGAGGTGCGCCAGCGTGTGGGCGCCGACGATGACGATGGCCGCCGCGGCGCGCGCGGGCTCGTCCCATTCGGGGCGTGCTTCCTCCACGCGATGGCCGAGCTCCTCGCAGAGGCGCGCGGCGGAGG
>VBKO01000418.1 GCA_005888115.1 Deltaproteobacteria bacterium | reverse complement strand
TGGCAGCAATTCTTCACGTATGACGGTCAAGAGCGGTTGGCGACGCGCCGGGACGACCTGGGCGGCGCCACCGCCCTGAATCCGAACGAGACGTACACGTACAAGTACGCGACGGCGACCACGCCCGCGTCGGTCTACCTCTCGACGCTCATCGACGCGACCTCCGCGAGCGCGCGCGATCAAGTCGAACTCGCCACGAGCACGGGTGAGGCTATCGGCACGGTGACCCGCATTCCGGAGGGCTGGGCATTCGGGCGGCTAGTCAGCCGCAGCAGGGCTCGTTCCGAGGCGCAAGGCGCGCTGCGCGATGGAGCCGCGTCCACGCTCAGCCCCACCGCGATGGATTACAGTGCTCTCTTCACCGGGACGTCAGCGATCGACTTCGCCGGCACCTCGGCCCTCGCGCGGACCGTCGATGAGCGCACCACCTTCCACGCCGGCGTCGAACGGCAGGTCACGACGGCGCAGAGCATCGCGGGAGGCGTGCTGGTCCGGACCGCCACGGAAAATGGGACCAACTCGACCACCTCGCGAGCAGATGCCTCCCGGCGGGTCCTCACCTTCGACGACGAGGCGAACGTCCGCTATACGTACACGTACGACGCCCTGGGCCGCGTTCGCCAAGTGGTATTGCCTGACGGGCGCCGGCACACCGCGAGCTACGACGCGTACGGCCGGCCTTCGCGGATCGTCCGCGAGGGCATTTCCACCATCGATATCACCTACGACGCCGTCTCTGGATTGCCGTCGACGAAGCGCTTCTCCACGCCTGCCGGCGTGTTGCAACGGACCGTGAGCTGGTCCTACGACGCCATCGGACGGACGACGCGAGAGCAACACGACGATCTGACGAGCGGCGCGAGCAAGTCATACGTCAGCTACTACGACGGCGCGACGCCCGCGAATCCGCTGGCGAATACTGCACCGGGGTTGCTCACCGCGGTGGCCGGAGATCGGTACACGAAGCTTCTCGAGCACCGGGTCGACGGCGCGCTGACCAGGCGCACGGTGTCGCTCGCAGGTTGGCGCACGGTCGAGACTACTCTCGGTTACACCGAGTCGGGGGCCCTGGCGGCGCGC
Source organism: Deltaproteobacteria bacterium (assembly GCA_005888115.1). Classification (GTDB taxonomy): domain Bacteria; phylum Myxococcota; class Myxococcia; order Myxococcales; family 40CM-4-68-19; genus VBKO01. The sequence continues at coordinate 2,365 of VBKO01000418.1, read as the reverse complement.
AAGATACGTTTCCTCGACGCACTCGGCGGTCAGCTGGCGGTGCACGATTGGCGGTATGGCTTCGATTCCTTCGGTCGTCCCGCTGCCCTGACGCTGAACGGCTCGACCTTCGCGACATTCGGTTACGACGCGAACGATCTGCTCGCTTCGGCCTCGTTCGAGAACGGCGACGCGCTCACGCTGAGCTACGACGGTCTCACGCGGCGTCCGGTCGGATCCGCGCAGTCCACTGCGATGGCCACCACCGCCACCGCGCAGCAGATGAACGCGCGCGGCCTGGTAGACCACGAGGAATTCCAGGCCGGCGGGACCAGCTCTTTGCGCCGATACGCATACTCCTCGCAGCGCTTCGTGGCGACTGCAGGTGACGCCCAACACGCCTACGGCTATGGGTTCGATGGGTTCGGGCTGCCCAGCTGGGTCGACCAGGACGGGACGAGAACCACGATCGTCCAAAGCGGCGACACGATGGCCGCGGGTACTCTCGTCATGCGGTTCGACGCCCTGGGCCGGACCGCGTCTCGTGGCGACCTCACGCTGAGCTATGGTCCAGATGGCCAGCTCGAGATGGCCGGACGCGGCGCGAAGATCTGGTCCTTCATCTACGACGAGAAAGGCGAGCGCCGCGTCAAGCTGGAGGACGGCGTTCCGGCCGCCGCCTACTTCGAAGAGGGATACGTCGACGCGAACGGTCTCGCCGAGCCCGTGACGATCGGCGGTCGGGTCGTGGGACTCGTGAGAAACGGCGCCTACGAGACGGTGGCCACCGACCTGCGCGGCACCGTGGTCGCGGAACGGGACGGCACGCCTCGCCTCGCATCTCCCTTCGGACACCGCGACGTGCACCCGGCGTCATCGGTGGCGCTGGATTACGTGGAGAGGGGCTTCGACGCAGATCTCGGACTCGTGCGCATGGGCGTGCGCGACTACGACCCCGCGGTCAACCGATTTACGACGCCAGATCCGTTCTTCATCGAGGATCCCGCGCTCTGCCTGAAGAGCCCTCTCGAATGCAACCTCTATGCGTACGCGCGCGGGAACCCGCTGCTGTTCCGCGATCCAACCGGCCGCTGCGCGACCGCGGCGAACGGCGAGATCAATTGCATGGCTGCACCCGCCGCCATGGTCGCCCACTATGACGCGGCCACCTATGAGTACTGGGGACGCGGCAGCGTGGGACTGGCCGCGCTGAGCTTCCTCGACGCCCAGATTGCCCGGGTAGTGTGGATGGCAGCAGTGCCGTTCCAGGCGCTTGCCGAACCGTACAACGCCACCGTCGAGTTGGTGAACGCCTACCGATCCGGCGACGGTCGCGCAATCCAGGATGCTCATTTCCGGGCCGCGACGCTCCTGTATGGCGGGCTTCTGTCGCGCGAGTTGGGAGCCGCTGCCAGTGCCGTCGAGTCCGCGGCATCTCGAACGAACGCGCAGTTGGTCCAGGACGTCGCGAACAGGGCGCGCGCATGGGGTGCTCGCGAAGGTCTTGCTCTGGAAGGTTCACGGACCGGCACGCTCTTGCATGGCTACTCGGAGCGGCTGCTCATCCGGTATCAGCGGATGTTCGGCGAGCGTGGCCTGAGCACGGAAGTCCGATACTTCAATGGCCAGCTCTGGCAGCCCGGGATGCCGCTGAAAGGTTCGATCAAATTGGACGTGGTCGAAGGCGAGCTCAACGCGCCGCCTACGGTATTCGATTATAAGTTCGGTGGCGCCAAGCTGACGCCGGGCCGGATCGACGAAATCCGTTCGGGTGCAGGCCTCGGCGCGGATGTTCCGGTCATCGAGGTGAAGCCGCAGTGAAGATCAGGCCCCTGACCAAGCAAGAGCTCACCAAGTATTTCAGCGACTATCGGCGCGAATTCCCCGACTGGGCCGTGGAGCACGACGTCGTTCTTACCCGCCAGCAAGAGCCCCTCAAGCAGCGCATCGCATTCGAGGCTCTGAGAGACGGAACGTACCGGCCATCGCACTCGATGGACGTCCTGATCGCTCCTGACGTGGGCATCCTGCCTCGGTTCCTCGATATCAAGCACCGGGAAATCCTGCCGCGGGAACATGCCGGGAAGTGGCGGCAGGTGGTCAGGGCCATGGAGGAACAGTTTCAACCGTCGATCCGGAAGCCGCTCGACGTCGTCGAAGTGCTGCGGCTCGGAGAACAGGAGGTTGCCCTCTCTCCGCAGGCAAACGCCAATTATTTGACGGGCCTGGCGGCGTTGAGCGCCTATGTCGGCGATGTGGAGCGAGCCCTTTCCTGGAGCGACCGGGTTGAAGAGCGGCTCAGGAGCCAAGGTCGCCCGCCGGCCCCATGGGAATTGCGCCTTGCGGACTTCAATCGACGGTTGCGGCAAGCCGTCCAGTCCGGGCA
>VBKO01000417.1 GCA_005888115.1 Deltaproteobacteria bacterium | reverse complement strand
CGGTGGCGCGCCCGCCACCTCGATGCTTGCCTGGATCGCGGCTCTGCTAGTCTGCCGCAGGCGATGTTCGAAGGATTCACCCTCGAGCGGATCGACACGGGCGAGGCGACCATCCGCGTCCGGCACGGCGGCAACGGCCCGCCGCTCCTGCTCCTGCACGGGCATCCCCAGACGCACGTGATGTGGCACCTGGTCGCCCCGCGGCTTGCGCGCGAATTCACGGTCGTGGCCATGGACCTGCGCGGATACGGGGAAAGCTCGAAGCCACCGACCACCGAAGACCACGAACCGTACTCCAAGCGCGCGATGGGGCGCGATTGCCTGGCCGTCATGGACCGTCTCGGGTTCACGCGGTTCGACCTCGCCGGGCACGATCGCGGCGGGCGCGTCGCGTACCGCCTCGCCCTCGATCATCCCGCGCGTATCCGCAAGCTCGCCGTGCTCGACATCCTTCCCACCGGCGAGCACTTTCGCCGCACCGACATGCGGTTCGCGCTCGGGTATTGGCACTGGTTCTTCCTCGCCCAGCCGTACCCATTGCCGGAGAAGCTCATCGGCGCCGATCCCGGATGGTTCTTCCGTCACCGTCCCGGGCGACGCCCGGTCTTCACGCCGGAAGCGGAAGAGGACTACGTGCGCTGTTATCGCAATCCCGAGACGATCCACGCCGCGTGCGAGGATTACCGCGCGGCGGCGACCTACGATTTCGCGCTCGACGAAGCCGATCGGGGGCGGAAGAAGATCGCCGCTCCGGTCCTCGCCCTCTGGGCCGCGCGCGGGTCGCTACCGGCCTGGTACGACGTCCTCGGCGTCTGGCGCGACTGGGCCGACGACGTCCACGGCGCCGCGATCGAGAGCGGCCACTTCATCCCCGAGGAAGCGCCGGAAGAGACGAGTTCCGCGCTGCACGCGTTCTTCACGGGATGAGCGATCCAGCGTGAATTCCGCGCTGCTGGAGGGCCTCGAGCCGGCGCTTCAGCCCCCCTCGTATGCCTGCTTCAGCTTCCGGACGTCGATCTTGTCCATCTGAAGCATGGCTTCCATCACCCGCTTCGACTTGCTTGCATCCTTGTCCTGCAGCAACTCCCCGAGCACCGTGGGTACGATCTGCCACGACAGGCCGAACTTGTCCGTCAGCCACCCGCACCTGTCGGTCCTTCCGCCCTGGGAAAGCGCCCGCCAGAAGTGATCGACGTCCTCCTGGGTCTTGCAGTTGACGACGAACGAGACGGCCGGCGTGAACTGGAACTGGGGACCGCCATTCAACGCGACGAAGTCCTGTCCATCGAGCTGGAATGCGACGGTCATGACGGACCCTTTCTTGCCGGGCCCCGCCTCTCCGTATCGGGCAATGCCGACGATCTTCGAATTCTTGAAGATCGACGTGTAGAAATTCGCGGCATCCTCGGCCTGATTGTCGAACCACAGGAACGGGCTGATCTTGGGCATCTCGGTGTTCTCCTCGTTGTGAGTCGCTCCAGGGCCAGGGAGTCTAGCGGTTGCAGCCGGCGCCGGCGCAAAAACCCGAGGAGAGGTCGCCGGGCCTGCGCAGGTAGATCTTTGCGGGGTCCCCCCAGACACAGGTCGGGTCGAGGCAGCATCCCTGGGAGACGCGGATGCGCTCGCCCGAGCCGAGGCGACCCTCCACGGCCCGCTCGGGTCCTGGCGGCTCGAAGTCCTTCGCGAAGGAGAGGGAGATCTTCCACGGCTCGGCGAATGCCCCCGCGACGACGGCGAGCGCCAGCAAGAGCCGGGCGGCGCGCGGCGCGAAGAGCGTTTTCCAGGGCGCGAGCTCGAGGGCGAACAACACCGCCAGGCTGGCAGCGCACCAGATCACCGGGATGGCGAAGCGCGGATCGGGTGCGAGCGCCCACCAGACGACGAGCGCGGACCCGACTGCCGTCGCTGAGCGCGCCATCGGCAACTGGCGGCGCTGACGCAAAGCGAGGACCGCTGCGAGCGATCCCGCTACGAGCAGCGTGGCCGCCGGGATCAAGAACTCGCGGTTCTCGAGCCACTCCAAAGCGAGCCAGTGTCGCACCCACGGGTAATCGGTGGTGAAGTCCGCATCGGCGCGCATGCGCGCGAAGGCGCGCTCATAGAGCAGCTCGCGGTGCCCCACGCCGGCGGCAAGGCGCCACGGCAGCCGGAGGTCGCCGATCTCTGACGGAAACAGCGGGTATCCGCTGAGCACCGCACCCCGCGCGAGCCAAGGCACGACCAGCGCACCGGCGGCGATCGCCAGGACCGAGGCCGTGCGCCGCCATGTTCCTCGCGCTCTTTCCCCGCGCAAGGCCTCCGCCGCCGCATGGAGCGCAAAGGGGGCGGCCACGATGACGGCGGCCGGTTTGGCGATCACCGCGGCGATCGCGATGATGCCGATGGCGCGCAGCCGGAACGGACTGAGCTCGACGCCGTCGATGGTGGGACCGATCGCAAGGAGGATGAGGATCGCTCCGGTGGTGGCGACCGCGACGTCGGCAGCCGGACTGGCCAGATTGCAGCCGAAGAGGAGGTCGACCATCACTCCCG
>VBKO01000416.1 GCA_005888115.1 Deltaproteobacteria bacterium | reverse complement strand
CCGCACGCAGGCGCGCGCTTACGAGGCACGGGTCGCTGCCTCGCGCAAGGGGAACGACGAGCACCGCAGCGCGCAGTACCGACTGTACGAAGTGCAGAACGGGAACCACATCGAGACGTTCCGCGGCACGTTCCCGCAGCTCGAGTTCATCCAGCCGCACGCGCAGAGGGCGTTCGATCTGCTGGTGGACACGGTCGAACAACGAGCTGCGCTTCCGCCGTCGCAATGCGTCCCGCGCCGAGGCGCAATTGCCGCGAACCCGGGGAAGCAGGCGGGCCACTGCATCGACCTGTTCGTGCCCTGAGTGGCACAGGCGGATCGGCTCCCCTTCAGGAGCCGATCCGCTGCACCAGCCAGGTCAGGCCGAGGCAGCCCACCGCGAGCGAGCAGAGCCGCACGCCGAGCGGCTCGAACCACCGCGTCCTGCGTAGCGCCGCGAGCAGCGGGACCGCCAGCGCCACGATGCAGACCTGGCCGACCTCGACGCCCAGGTTGAAGGTGACCAGCGCGGCAGCGAGCCCCGAGCGGGGCAAGTGCAGCTCGCGCAACACGGTGGCGAAACCGAATCCATGCACCAGGCCGAAGGCGAAGGTCAGCATCCAGCGGTGCCGTAAGGCCGATGCGCTCGTGCCCCGCCGCAGGGCCCACAGGTTCTCGGCGGCGACGTAGACGATGCTTGCCGCGATGAGCGGCTCGATCACGCGCGGAGTCGGGTTCACCACGGCGAGCGTGGCGAGCGCCAGCGTGATCGAGTGCGCCACCGTGAACGCGGTGACGATCTGCACCAGCTCCTTGAAGCTCCCTCCCAGGAGCAGCAGGCCGATGAGGAAGGCGATGTGATCGTAGCCGGTGAAGATGTGCTCGATGCCGAGCCGCAGGAATCGGGCGGCCGCGCCCCAGAAGCCGGCGCGCCGCTCGACGTCGAATCGCGGCGAGTCGGCTTGCACCACGCGCTGGGAGACCTGCCCGTCCGGGAACGACACCTTGGCCAGGTGCGCATGACCCGCCGGCAGCACCTCGACGAACCCGACGCGGACGCGCAGCGCCTCGACCTCCCGGGCGCACGTCCACGATCCCTCCACCACGATCCCATCGCCCCCCTCCACCTCGGCGCGCCCGCCGCCATCCCGCCGGCAGGGACCGTCAGGTGTCGAAACCGCGTACTCGTCGAGCGTCAGGTGCAGGAGCGCCGGCAGCACCGCATTCACGCCACGCTGCGTGTACGCGCCATCGGGACCCTGCGGAAGCTGCAGCAGCGTGGCGAGGTCCGCGCCCGCGAAACGCAACCGCACCGACACGCGGTCGCCGCGCACGTCGACCTCACCGACCGAGACACTTTGCTGGTGCGCCTGCGCGGGCAGTGCCGCGAAGGCGAGCACGACGGCCCAGGCGCGCTTCATCGGCCGGTCGGCAGGACGCCCGCGAACAAGCGATCCTGGCCGTCGTCGCGCCCTCGCCCGGGCGAGTCGAGGTGGAGGCGGTTTTCTCCCTGCGTGTAGAGCCCGACGTACAAGCGAAGTGGATTGGTCCCGGGCGTGAACACGATTGGATCGGCGACCAGATCGCCAGGCCGCCAGGCGTCGGTCGGATAGCGGCCTCCGGCGGGATCGTGCTCGGCGTGGATGCGGCTGCCGGCAGTGTCGTCCAGGTGGACGAAGATGCGCCAGGAGTCCAACTCGGCACGGCAGCGCCAGACCAGCGTCAGGCGCATGCGCTGCCCGGGCACCAGCGCCGCGGGCTCGAGCCTGTAGCCGACCAGCTCGGCGGAGCCGCCGAAGACGGCGCCGACCGGCGTCAGCCCCGGCGGCACCGCCGTGAGCAGCACGTCGGCGAGGGCGCCCCGGTCGACCTCGCGCTTCTGCGGGGTGTCCTGCCAGGGCCGCTCGATGCAGGCACACAGCGCGAGGAGCGCGAGGAGCGTCGGGCGCACGGCGCGGATCCATACCATGGGCCACGCCCGGATCGGCGGGTCCAAAGATGCGCTATGACCGCTTCCGTGGAGCCGCTCGGGAGCTACGAACGGTGGCTGCCTCCCGGCTTGGGTCTTGCCGCGGGCGCGCTCGCGGTGCTCGTGGGCGCGGGGCTGTTCGAGCTGTCGCGCACCCTGGCGGAGGTAGCGCGGGGGCGCTGGTACGCGGGCAACGGACGCGACGTCTTTCACGCCGGCGCGGTCGCGGTACTCGGGACCGCGTACTTGGTGAACGGGCTGCCTCCGGCGCTGGCGTTCGTGATGGCGGCGACGGTGGCGATTCCCCCGCTCCTTCTCATCGACGAGCTCCCGGACCGCGCGCGCCGCCTCCCACTGTTCGTCGCGTTGCTCGCGCTCGGATCGGCGCCCGCGCTGCTCGATGCCCCCAGGGTCGTCGCCGCGACCAACGCTCTGGCGCGCGCCCTGTTTTATTGACGCGCGAAGCGCCAGCTACTGCAACAGGGCGTCCAGCTTGCCCTGCTCCTCGAGATCGTGCAGGTCGTCCGATCCGCCGACGTGGTCCTCGCCGATGAAGATCTGGGGCACGGTCCGACGCCCGGTGCGCTCCTCCAGCGCGATGCGTGCCTCGTCGTCGCCGGCGACGTCGATCTCCTGGTAGGAGACGCCCTTGCGCTCGAGGAGTCGCTTGGCGCGCACGCAGTAGGGACAGTACGG
>VBKO01000415.1 GCA_005888115.1 Deltaproteobacteria bacterium | reverse complement strand
CGCGACTGCCCGCCGTCGACGACCACGCAGGCGCCCGCGATCCAGCTCGCTCGGGCGCTGCAGAGGAAGGCGATGGTGTCACCGACCTCCTCCGCCGTGCCGAAACGCCCGAACGGGATCTCGCGGCGCACGAACCCGGCGATTCCTTGCGGGTCGCTCCGCAGATGACGCTCCCAGGAGCCGCCCGGATGGAGGACGCTGCCGGGGGCCAGCGACAGCACCCGCACGCCGCGCGGCGCCAGCTC
>VBKO01000430.1 GCA_005888115.1 Deltaproteobacteria bacterium | reverse complement strand
TGTGCGCCGATGTTGAAGTGCGTCGTTGCGGTGAGGACGAGGGCGGCGAAGAGCGGGTTCATGTGGACCTCCGTGTCGCCGCCGCACGTCGCGTCGGCATGGGGTATCAGTAGCGGAGGGGGTCGTTTCGAGACATCGGCTGGAACCCGAAAAGCTCGCAGGACGAATCCGGATAGGAGCGCGGCGGCTCGACCGGAGGCTCTCCGGGTTTCACCTGACCTCGAGATGCCGACAAGGAAGGTAGTGGCTAGAAAGCCGAGTAATTCAGATATGTTACTTGTCGGATAGCCAGACAGATGCTCCCTCTCGCTCCGGAGGCGGCCCAGCACCCGTTCGTCCGTAGCTCGCGTGCGCTGGCTGCGCTGGGCAGCTTTCGACAGAGAGGTGCCCATGAGATCCATCCTTACGAAGGCTTTGTTGGCGGCCCTGTGCTTCGGGTTGGTACCCGTCGCGGCCGAGGCGAAGTCCAAGTCGAAAAAAGAGGCCGCGCAAGTCGAGTGCAGCGACGGCACGACGTCGAAAGCCGGCCGGGGAGCGTGCTCGCACCACGGCGGAGTCGCAAAGAACGCGACGTCGGAGGCGCGCGAAACGCAATCCCGAGCAAAGGATTCCGCCGCCGCACCGGGGCGTGAAAGCCAATCGAGCACGAAAGACTCCGCCAACCCGGCGGCGCGTGCCGATTCCCAGCCGCGCGGCCGGGCACCCGCACCCGAGGTGACGGCTCCGCGGAGCGGAACCACCTCTCAGCCCACTGCTCGATGCAAAGACGGGAGCCTTTCGTACAGCCAGCACCGTTCGGGCACATGCTCGCGGCACGGCGGCGTCGGGGAGTGGCTCACCGGTAGGTAAATAGAGCTGGGCGAAGCGGCCGTGCCTGCTATCCTTCGCCCAGGCATTCGAAGGAGCCTCCATATGACCGCTCTCATCGTTTCCGCGCTCCTGGCCCTCGGGCCGGCCGCCGCGACGTCAGACAAGCCGCGCACCGTCGAGCTCAGCGTGACTGACAAGGGCTTCGAGCCGGACAACGTCACCGTCAAGAAGGGAGTACCACTCCATCTCGTCGTGACGCGCAAGACGGATCAGACTTGCGCTACCTCGATCGACATCAAGGACGCCGGCATCCGCAAGGACCTGCCGCTCAACAAGGCGGTGGCGATCGACTTCACTCCCGAAAAAGCCGGCGAGATCCGCTACGCCTGCGGGATGGGAATGATGGGAGGCGTGCTGCTCGTGCAGTGACCGCGCGCGGGAGCATGGCAACCGCCGAGCCAGGCTGATGCTCGCGCTCCTGCTGGCGCTGCCGCTGCTCGTCTTCCACGGCAACGTCGGTCTGGTCGAGGACGTGTACCGGACCGTCCTCGACCTGCCCACCGGAACGAAAGCCACGCCCGCGACCGCGCGCGCGGTCGCTTCGAGGTTGCAGAAGTTCCTGCACGACTCCGGCTACGCCCTGGCCACGGTGCGCGCCCGTGCCGAAGGCGAGCAGATCGTCGTGGACATCGACGAAGGCCGGCTCGACAAGATCATCTTCCTCGGCGGCGGCGCGTTCGAGACGCTGCGGCTGCGCCTCGAGTTGAACCTCCGCGAGGGCATCTTCAACAAACCGGAGCTGGAGCGGCAGCTCAGGGCGCTGGGGCGGCGCCTCGGGCTCGGCGAGTTCGCCTACGAAGTGGTCCCGGTGGCCCATGTCGAGCCGCCCGGGTTGCAGCTGGACGTCGATTCGATCGGGCAGGCACCGCCGGGGCTCGCCGGCCTGGGTCGCCCGTACGAGCTGCACGTCCTGGTGCAGCCCGGCGTGCTCCGGCCTGGGATCTCACCCGAGCTGGAAGTGGACTCGCTCGAAGGCGGCGGCGTCGGCGCGACGTACCAATCGGGACGCCTGCTGTCGGAGCAAGACCGCTACCGGATCGGCGGACGCGTGGCAGGTGCGCTGCGGGGGCGGCTCGACGGGAGCGCGCCGACCTGAGCGACCGCCAGCGCGCGGACTTGCACCTCGAGGCGTTTCGATTCGCGACGCTGGAGGCCGGCGTGCAGCTCCTGTTCCTGCCCGTGCCTCAGGTATCCGCGTCGCTGGGAATCGGCGCGCAGCGCCGGTTGCTCTACTCGGCGGAGCCGGAGGCAGGAGTGCCCCTCGTCGCCGGGCCGCAGTACTCCTTCGCGCACACCCGGCCCTACGCGGACGCGACGCTCTCGTTGACCTTCGATCCGCAATCGATCCGGCGGGACCACCACCACCAGCTCGCCCTCGGCGCGCGCCTCTACGGCTCGCCGCACTCGGGTGACGAGGGCGCGCTCCACCTTTCCGCGAGCTACCAGAAATTGTGGCACTTGGGATGGAACGAGTTCTCGCTCGAGGCGCGGGGGATCTCGCGCACCGGGTTCGTCGTGTTTCCGGAGGAAGAGTCGATCGGCGGCGGCGACTTCCTCCGCGGGCCCTTCGGCGCGGAATATACCCGGCGGCTCGTGGCGTTGGACGTCGAGTATCGCCTCGCGCTCTTGCGAGACGTCTTCAAAGTCGGTCTGTTCCACAACGCAGTCGCCTATTCGCGGCTCGATCGCGCCAGCGGCGTAGAGAAGCTGGCCGCCGCGAACTCGGTGGGCCTGGGCGCGCATCTCCTCATCATCGACGAGTTCCAGCTCGACGCGGGCTATGGGGTGGGATGGGCTTCCGGCGGCAAGTTCGACTGGGGCGGCGCCCTCGCCATCCGGCAGGCTTTCTGACCCTCGCACCTGCCCGTGCTGGATCAGCAAGGAATGTGAACGCGAAGAGAACCGAAACCGGGGGCCACGTCACTGCTCCCGAGACTCGGGTGTGGTCTGCGTCGGCGCCGGCGTACCCGGCGGCGGAGCATCGCCGAGCGCGACGTGCAAGACCGCGATCTCCTGTTGCTGCTCGACGACGATCCCCTGGGCGAGGCGTTTCAGGCGCTGGTCCTTGCCGTAGCGCAACTCGGCGACCGCCATGTCGATGGCTCCCTGGTGGTGGGCGATCATCATCCGGGCGAAGTCCTTGTCGGCATCGCCGGTGAAGGGCACGTCCATCCCCGCGTGCATGCGAGCGTTCGCGTCGGCGATCATCGCCTGGAACCCATCGGCGCCGCCGGCATGGCCGTGTCCGTGCTGGGCGGCGCCAGCGAGGGCGAGGCCCAGCATCACGGCGAACGACGAGCGGTACAGGAAGGTCGTTCTGTTCTGGGAGTTCATGGGAGACAGGTATGTGCAAGCGTCGCGCCACCTCCGTCCCCTCTGCGCCACGCCGGTTTGAAGCAATGTCGAATCTGTCGCAGCAAGTTGAGCGATCGCGCGGCGGACTGACATAGATGTCTGGAATCCGATCACCTTCGCCGCTCGCCCGCGAGCTGGCAGCGGATCATGTGCCACCAATCGATCCGCTGCGACCGGACCGCCGGAGTGTCGTCCGCTGATCGATCCGCGACGGCGCGCCGACACCATGGCCGATCGCCAGACAACGCACGCGCCTCGTCGAGGCGCACCGTCCGGGATCCAGGTCACGTCTGGCGGTTGGCGCGCAAGCTGCAACGCGCAGGTCGGCGTCCCCTGCGGGGCCACGGAGATCGTGATGAGAGCATCGATCTGGGCACTGTGCGCGACCTCGGCCCCCGAACGGCGAGCGCCGCGACGTCGATGACCCGATACACGCCGGATTCGACCTGGCAGGCAGTGCAATGAAGGAACCGAAGGACGGCACCGTCGGCAACCCTCCGTGCTGACGCTGGCGCAAGCGCAGCGCCTCGCCCAGGGGCGCCGCCGCAGCTCCGCGCCGAGCGCGGGAGCACGCAGGCTGCGGAGGGGCGGGTCGATCGCCGCCTATACGTTGGTATCGATCGACTCGGACCATCGCCGTCGCATCGATCCGGCCGCCCACACGTCCACTCCTCATCCCAGGGGAGTGACCGATGTACCCAACGAAGAACGATCTGTCCGAAGGCACGCGGCGCGAGATGATCGAACTGTGCAACGCGCGGCTGGCGGATGCCATCGACTTGCAGACGCAGACCAAGCAAGCGCATTGGAACGTGAAAGGGCCGCACTTCATCGCCTTGCATGAGCTCTTCGACAAGGTGAACGAGGACGTCGAGGACTACGTCGATCTGATTGCCGAGCGGGCCGTCCAGCTCGGTGGAACGGTCGACGCCACCGTCCGCTCGGTCGCGGCGCGATCGACGCTTGCCCAGTACCCTCTGAACGCGGTGACCGGGCGGCAGCATGTCGACGCCCTCTCCTCCGCGCTGGCCTGGTTCGGCAGGGTCATCCGCGCCGCCATCGCGGACAGCAATCGCGCCGGCGACGCGGATACCAACGACATTTTCATCGAGGTCTCGCGAGGCGTCGACAAGTGGCTCTGGATGGTCGAGGCACACCTCGCCCCGGAGGAGTAGTGCGCGACGCGGAGGACACGCATGATCACGACCATTGAGCGTTCACGCCTCACGGTTGCGCTGCTGGGTGCCGGCACCATGGGTTCCGGCATGGCCGAGCGCATGCTCGAGGTGGGCTTTCCCGTCAACGTCTGGGATCGCACGCAGCGCTCAGTCGTTGCGCTGACCGAGCACGGTGCGACTGTCCGCGCAAAACCGACCGAGGCCGTGGCCACCGCGGAGATCGTCGTGACCATGCTGGCCAACGCCGACGCCGTCGCGGACGTCATGCTGCGCGGCGGCACGCTGGACGCGCTACGGGCCAACGCGACGTGGGCGCAGATGGGCACCATCGGCGTCGAGGCAACGGAGCGCCTTGCGGCGGAGGTCGCTCGCCGCCCTTGGCCAGCGCACGCTCTGGGTCGGGCCCGCGGGAACCGGCAGCCGATTGAAGCTGGTGCTCAACGCATGGCTCGCTTTCGAGATCGAGGCCGCCGCCGAGGCCAGCGCGCTTGCAGAGCGTCTCGGTGTTCCGTACGCGGTCCTCGCGGATGCGGTCGTCGGCGGTCCACTGGCGTCTGCGACGGCTTTGGCGAAGCTGGCCAAGATGGAGAGCGGCGACTACTCGGCCGACTTCTCGCTGGAATGGGCGCTGAAGGACCTCGACCTCGCCCTTGCCGCCTCTCACGCCGAGACGACGCCGGTCGTCATGGCGATCGCGGAGCGCTGGCGCCGCCTCGTCGCGCAAGGCCACGGACACTCCGACATCAGCGCCGCCCGGCTCGGACTGGATGCTCGGGGCGAGGGTTCAGCCACTTCCACGACTGCATGACCTGATCAATGGATGATCGGCTGCATTCGGTCCGTGGCTGCGTTTCGGTAGCGTTTCGGCCGAAAACGATCGGTGCGCTGCGGACTCTTCATGGGCAGGAGACGCCATGAAGACATTCGTCAAGCCGATCCCTGGGCGGGGGGTGGGAGGCCTCGCGGCTCGCATCGCAATGACGCGCCTCGCCGATTATGCTGAGCCGGTTCGGAGGTCCCCATGCGCCCGGGTTTTCTCCTGATCAGCGCGGCGTGCGTCCTGGCAGCCGCCCCCGGCAGCGCGGACGAGTTCAAGAACCCGCCCGTCGTCGAGGTTCGATCGCCAGGAGGCGACCTGACCATCCGTGCGCGCCGGGGCACGGCGTCCGTTCCGGGGCTGGGCGATGTAGAGCAGGTTTACGGTTACGAGGTGCGCCGGGGTACCGCGTTCCCGCGCGAGGGCTCCGGGCCGACGACCATCGAGCTGATGCCGCCGGTCATCTCCGTCGACCGCGGGAGCACGTTGCGAATCCTGTATCGCAACGAGTTGCGGACGACGGACGTCGCGGGGAAGAGCCAGCCGACCGAATCGAACCTGCACACGCACGGACTGCTCGTCTCACCGAAGGGGACGGGACTCGAAGGGGCAGGTGGCGGTCGCGTCTATGGCGATTGCATCTTCGTGCTGGCGTCCACTGCAGGCACCGGCACGACAGGCCATGCACACGGACCTCAGACGCGGGGCCGCGCGGATCCGCCGGGAGATCCCTGTTCGCTGGGTTCCGGAGCGGAGCTGGTGCGCCTCGAGAACGGCGACATCCGCTACGGCTACGTGATCGCCGCCGACCATCCGAGCGGGATGTACTGGTTCCACCCGCATCCGCACGGCTTGTCGGAGGGGCAAGTATCGAATGGCCTTTCCGGGCTGCTGTCCATCGGTAATTTCTGGGACACCTCCTACATCAACTGTCGCGTCACCGCTTCTCCAGACGTTGCAGGGTTGGCCGCTTGCCGGGATCAAGAAGCGCAACGCGAGGAGCTGGAGGCCGAGCGCCGAGCGGACGCAGCCGGTCGCTCCCTCGAGGTCAGATACCTGGGTCTCAAGGACGTCCAGGTTTCGAAGCTGAAGGATCGTCCGGACCGACCGGGCAAACCGAGGTTCCGGCTGATCGAGTTCCCTCTGCGACCCGATTCGCGCGATCGATCGGCGAACGAGTCGTTTGGCGACCAGACCGACGCGCGAAAGAATCGCTGCGGCAAGCTGGTGGTGAGCGGTTCGGGCAACGGCGAGCTGGCGTACGTCGATGGAATCGCGGTCCCCGGCCAGTGCTGGCGCAAGGAGAGTCCCGACGAGCGGTGGATCTTCACCGTCTCCGGCCAGGTCCATCCTCGCATCACGGTCAAGGGCGGGCAGGCCGAGGTGTGGCACCTCGCCAACATCGGCGCCGACGTGACCTATCGCCTCCGCCTGGAGACCCTCGAGAAACACCCGAGGCGTCTCGCGTTCGAGGTGCGGGCGCTCGACGGAGCCGCGTTCCCGCCCGATTGGACGAGGCGCAGGCACACCGAGATCGTGCTGATGCCCGGCGCCCGCGTGGAGGTGCTCGTGCAGCGCTGCAGCCAGACCGGCGCGTCGAGCACGGACGCCCTCCGGGATTGCGTCGATCCGTCGGAGAGGGTCGAGGCGAGGCTGCGAACGGCAGGAGTCGCGACCGGTATCGATGCCGACAGCGGCGACCAGTGGCCTTCCGTCGATCTGGCTTCGGTCGTCTTCGAGGCGGCGCGGGGACCTTCAGGCGCCACGACCCGATCGGTCCCCGCGCCGCCGCCCCGGCCGCCGGGGTCTGGACCCGCCAGCGCCGAGACGCTCCCACCCTCTGCGCCGCCCGTCAGCCCTGTTTCCGCGCCTCCGACGTCTGCGGGGCCGACGGCCTGCGATTACCGCCGGTACCAGGCGGGGCCCGCCGACTTCAGGGTCGATTCGAACCTGGTGCGCCTGATCCGTTTCAACAATCGGGACTTCGGCGAGCACGGGGGCGAGCTGTTCGGCATCCACGTCGAGAACTTCCGGATGATGGACCAGGCGGGAAGATCCATCGCGGTCGGCGCTCTCCTCGCCGAAGGTCGACTCGAACGGCCGGAGAAGCACCCGTCCGGGATCTCATCCATCTCGCTGGAAGATCCATGCTGGCAGGCGGCCGCCGGGGAGCAGGGAAGTCCCGCGGAGTTCGCAAAGTTCTACCCTGCGTTCACGATGGACGGCGATCCGAACGTGACCGCTGCCTATGGCGCGCGGGAGTATTGGCTGCTCGTCAACGACAGCGACGAATGCCACAACTTCCACATCCACCAGACCAAGTTCGTCGTCCTCGACGCGGATTTCTCGGCGGGCGGGCGGACGTCGGCCGCGCAGTGCCTCGGCGATCGAGGGCTGGCGCCGCCGATCAATCGGAACGTACTGCACGACAACTATCCATTGCCGCCTGGAGCGCGCGTCTTCGTGATGATCAGGTTCGACGGACCGAAGCTGGGCCGTTTCGTGTTCCACTGTCACATCCTCGAACACGAGGACAAAGGCATGATGGCCACGATCGCGGTCGTGGAAGGCCCACCGCGCTGATCACGCCCCAAGCCGCTCGATCCAACCTGAACGTCGCCACCCACCTCGCGCACCAAGCTCAATGCCCGTGCGCCTTGCAGACGCCGTCGTCGCACTCCTGGCCAGTGCCACACGCCGGTCGACACACGACGAGAATGAGCGGCGCACGACTGCGCGAGAAGAACAGGAGCCGCCTGG
>VBKO01000045.1 GCA_005888115.1 Deltaproteobacteria bacterium | reverse complement strand
CGACCTTGTGGAACTGGTGCTGGCGGACGATCCCCTTGGTGTCCTTGCCGTAGCTGCCCGCCTCGCTCCGGAAGCAGGGCGAGAAGGCGCAGTACTTGATCGGCAGCGACCCGAGGATCTCGTCGCGGTGGTAGTTCGTGACTGGCACCTCGGCCGTGGGGATGAGGTACAGGCCGCTGGTGGTCTTGAACAGGTCTTCCTCGAACTTGGGCAGCTGTCCGGTGCCGCGCATCGAGTCGGCGTTCACCAGGTACGGCGGGATCATCTCGACGTAGCCGCGCTCCCGGTGGAGATCGATGAAGAAGCTCACCAGGGCCCGCTCGAGCCGCGCCAGGTCGCCCCGGTAGAAGACGAACCGCGCTCCCGACACCTTCCCCGCCCGTGCGAAGTCGAGGAGCCCGAGCCGCTCGCCCACCTCGTCGTGCTGGCGCGGGGCGAAGGAGAACCGCGGCTTCTCCCCCCAGGAGCGGACCACCACGTTGTCCTTCGGATCGCTTCCGACCGGCACCGACTCGTGCGGAAGATTGGGCACGGCGAGCAGCGCGGCCTCGATCTGCTCCTCGACCTCCTTGAGGCGCGCCTCCTTCTCCTTCACCTCGTCCGAGAGGACCTTCAGCTCCGCGCGCAGGCGCGACTGCTCCACGCCGCGCAGCGTCCGCATCTGCTCGCTGGCCTTCTTCTGCTCCGCCCGCCGCGTCTCGGTCGCCTGGATGAGCGCTTTGCGCTCCGCGGCGAGCTGCTCGATGGGCGCGAGCGCCGCCGCCGCGTCAGCGCTGCGCGTCGCGAGCCGCCGCTTCGCCTCGTCGAGGTTCGCCACCACCCAGCGCAGATCGAGCACGCCGCCTCTCCTTGCCGCGCCGCCGATGGCGCGACGCGATCTAGAGTGTGGCGGCGCCTCGCGTCAATTGCTACAGGTGTTCCCCTTCCGATGCCGGACGAGCGATCCCCTTCGGACGCCGAGCTCCTGACCGCGTTCCGCGCGGGGAGCTCGCGCGCGTTCGAGACCCTCGTCCGCCGCTACCAGGCGCCGGTGCTGGCGATCGCGCGCCGCTTCGCCCGCGATCAGGACGATGCCGAGGACCTGGCGCAACGCGCCTTCATCAACGCGGCGGGCCGCGCGGCCGGCTGGCGGGGAGGCTCGTTCAAGTCGTGGCTGTTTCGCATCGTGGTGAACCTGGCGAAGAACCACCTGCGCGACGTGGCGCGGTTCGACCGCAGCGAGGAGGCCCACGAGCGTGAGGCGCCGCCGGCACCGGCCGAGGCGCACGACCTGCTCGAGCGGGCAGAGCGGCAGCGCGCGCTCCGCGCGGCGATCGCGCGCCTCCCGCGGCGGCAACGCGAGGTCCTCCTGCTTCGCATCGACGGCGATCTGCCATTCGCCGAGATTGCGGGGGCGCTGGGAATCACCGAAGTGAACGCGAAGGTGGACTTCCATCACGCCGTGCAGAGGCTGAAGACCTGGCTCGGCGGCGCGGACTAACGTCAGGCCGGCAAAGGGCCGTCGCCGGCGAGCTGCAGCAGCTCGGCGGCGGAGATGCCGTAGCGCGCGCCGCAGAAATCGCAGCTCGCCTCCGCGCCATTGTCGCGCGCGGCCATGTCGCGCAGCTCGTCCCGAGCCAGGGTGGCGAGCGCGCGCACTACCCGGTCGCGCGAGCAGCGGCAGGCGAACCGCGGCTTGACTTCTCCTTGCAGCTCGAGCGAACCCAGCTCCAGCGCGCGCGCGAGGTCCTCGGCGAGCGCGCGTGCGTCCCCGCTCGCTCCCGCCAATTCGACTCTAAGCAGCGACTCGTGCAGGACGCGCTGGCGCAGCGGCTTGCCCAGCGCCCGCAGGTCGTCCGCGTCGTCCTCTCGCTCCGCCCAGAGCAGCGCCCCCGCCACCGCGGCGAGGGGCTCCCCGGGCCGGAAGAGCACCTCCAGCGCCATCTCGCCTCCGCGGGCGCGATCGTTCCGCAGGAAGAGCGTGAGAGCCGCTGCCAGATCCGCGCCGGCGAAGGGAAAGGCGGCCCGATGCAGCTCGTCCGAGCCGGGCGTGGCGCGCACGATGGACAGCATGCCGGCGCGCTCGTCGTGCCCGCTGGCCAGCAGCGGCCGTGGATCGAACCGTTGCAGCGGCTCCCCCGAGGCGGGCCCGCCGGCTGATGCCGCACGCGAGCCGTCGCGATGCAGGCCGTTCACCCGGACCAGGCCCCGGACGGCGCCGGATGCGTCCGCGTCGGTCAGCAGCCCCTTGAGCGGCCCACCGCACTCGAGCTGCACGTCCACGCGCGCCTGCGGCGGCCTGCGCTCCGAGGCTGCGAGCAGCAGCGTCCCGGCGAGCGCCTGCGCCAGCGCGGAGGCGCTACCCGGGGCGAGCGCATGGCGGCCAGCGGCCTCGCGCGAAAGCTTCGGCGCGACGCAGACGGCGAGGCGGGCTCCAGCGCCGGCGGCTGCAAAGACGAGCAGCTGATCGCGCATGCGAGGAAGATAACCCCGCGCCAGCCGCCCGGCCGGGGAATCAGGTCACCACCGACAGATTCGCGCGAGCCGGAGTCTCGCCGAGCACGCTGCGGATCGTCTCACGCAGGGTGGACGAAGGCCGATAGCCGAGGTCCTTCTCGGCCTTGGAACCGTCCACCGTGCAGAGGAACTGGAGGTGATCGAGCTCGGGCGGGGGAAAGCCAGTGATGCGATACGTCCAGAGCCGGTCGAGCAGCGGCCGCGCCAGGAGGTGCGGCACCGGGATGGGCTGACGCCCCAGCTCGCGCAGGATGGTGGAGAGCGGGACCTCGCCCGGGCCGACGACGTTGTAGACGCCGCGCGCTCCGGGCCTGAGCGACAGCTGCATCGCGCGCGCGACGTCCTCCTCGTGGATGAGCTGCACCATCGGGTCGAAACCCGCCAGCACCCAGGGCCGCTTGAGCCGCAGATAGTTGGAAGGCGCGTTGCGCACGTGGGGCCCGACGATGTGCACCGGCCGGAGGATCACCGTCTCCACCTCGGGGTGCTTCCAAATGTACTGCTGCGCGTACATGTCGACTTCGATCAGGTCGCGGATGTCGGGAAAGTTCTGCGAGCCGAGCAGGGGCGCGTCCTCGGTGAGGAAGTTGTCGTTGTCGGGGCGCGGGCCGTAGACGTTCGTCGAGCTGAGCACCACCACCTTCTCCACGCCGTACTTGGCGGCGTACTCCAGGACCGCCTTGGTGCCCAGCACGTTGAAGCTGTGGTGCTCGCTCTGCGAGAGGCGTGGGTCGTGCATGATCGCCATGTGCAGGAGCGCCTTGATCTCGCCCCTGCGGAAAACGTCCTCGACCTTCTTCTTGCGGATGTCGAGCTGGTGCAGCTCGAGGTCCTTGGGCTTCCCGGCGAACGGGCGCCGGTCGAGTCCCGCGACCTTCTCCGTCCGGTGCAGGCTGCGCGCAAGCGTCCGCCCCAGGTTGCCGCTGATGCCGGTGATGAGGACGGTGTCGCGCATCCAGGCCTCGAAAAAGCGCAGCGCCGCCCTGTGGGGCGACTGGCGGCGGCTAGAAGAAGATCGCTTTCCGCTCCTCGAACTTCATCGGCGCGCCGAAGTGGAGCCGGTATTTCACCGGCAGCGGAACGGGCAGCACCGTCGGCGTGACGGGCAGGGAGGGAAAACCGAGGATCTTCGCGGCGGCCTTGAAGTCCCACAGCGCGGGCGCCTGCTCCTCCGCGCCGACGACGGCGACGGGCACGATCGGCGCCTGCATCTCGAGCGCGAGCCGCATGAAGCCGAGCCCGAAATCCTGCAGCTGGTACTTCTTCTCGAACGTCTTGTTGAGCCCGCGCGTGCCCTCGGGGAACACCATCAGCGTCTCGCCGGCCGCCAGCAGCCGGCGTGCGTTCTCGGGCGTCCCCACCACCTGCCCGATGCGGGCGAAGAAGGGCGCCACGAACGGCAGGGTGGGCGCCCACCTCTCGACCATGGCGCGGCAGATGCGCGGCGGCTCGGCCTCGACCAGCATGGAGATGCCGATCATCAGCGCGTCGAACGGGAGCTGCCCCGAGTGGTTGGCGATGAGCAGCGCTCGTCCGGCGGGAATGTGCTCGATGCCGCGCGTCTCGACCCGGAACCAGTTCTTGTACAGCCAGAGCGCCGGCGCCAGGGCGGCCTTGGTGAATTCGAGGTCCAGGCCGAAGGGGTCCACGCCGTACTCGTTCTGCGGCGCGACCAGGCGCGCGAGGCGGGCCTCGAGGTCTTTGCCGCCCTGCTGCAGGGTCCACTTCTCCATCGCGCCGCGCAGGCGGCCCAGGAGCCCCTTCGGCCGCTCGGGATCGAACCGCACCATCGCGGTGGACTGGCTCTCGACCGGAGCGCGCAAGGCCATGGTCCGTGGGGTGTAGTCCCCGCGGCGGACCGGGTCAACCCACCGATCCGCGGCTTGCGGCTAGTGGCTCACGCCTTGCGGCAGCAGCCGCAGCGCAGCCTGCTCGAGAGTGAGAGGCTCGGCCGTCGCGCGGAGTGACTCGAGGAGCGCGCGGAGGCGCCGGAGCTTCTCCGCTGCTGCGAGGCGCAGGCCCGGCTGCAGGGCGGCGAGCTCCGGAGTCGCGTCGGACGCATCGAGCACGTCGATCCCGTGCAGCTCCAGGTTGAAGTGACCTCCAGCCGCGGCCGCGCGCGCGAGCCCCGCCGCGAGGCGCTCGCGCGCGGCGAGCACGACCGTCCCGATCACTGGCGCGCGGAGCACCGGGAGCGTGGCGACGGGAAGCTCGCGTACCCCGCCCCGCCAGTGTGGAGCGCGCCGCGAGAACAGCTGTCCGGCTCCGCCCAAAATGCTGCGGCTGCGCCGCCCGCGGAGCGCGTGCAGCGCGATGGCCGCCGCTTTCGCCGCGTAGTAGGGCGGCGAGGGCAACAGCGAGCTGTCGTAGAGATAGCGGCGCGTCCGCACCACCTCGAGCAGCGCGGGAGACAAGGTATATCCCGGCGCACGGAACCCGCGCGGCGCCTTTCCCACCGCCTCGGCAATGGCGCGCTCGGCCCTCGCGAGGTCCCCGTCGATCTCGTCCGCCGTCCGCCGGGAGAGCGCATAGTCGTGACCGTGGGAGTGCGAGGCGACCTCGTGCCCGGAGGCCGCCGCCGCGCGCAACGCGCGCGCGCTGCCGGCAATGCCCAGCTCGCCGCCGATGGCAAAGAAGGTGGCGCGGAGCCGCAGCGTCGAGAACAGATCGCACAGCCGGGAGACCGCCACGACGGGCACCGCCTGCAGCGCCTGCTCGGGCAGCGACGCGGCATCGAGCCCGTGGATGGCTGCGTAGCAGCCGAGTCCATCGAGGTCGACCGAGACGCTGAAGATCAAGGGGTGCGCCGGCTCTCTTCCTGCAAGAAGTAGATGTCGTCCTTGACGGTCTCGACGTCGCCCGCGTCCGGACGCAGGTTGAGGTATTTGCGGAACTGCGCGATCGCTTCCGCTCTCCGCCCGTCGTCCTTGTACAGGTAGCCGAGCTCGTGGTGGGCCACCCAGTCCTTGGGATCGACCACCTCCGCGCGCTTCAACGCCTCGATCGCGCGGTTCTTGCACCCGGTGCAACCGCGGTCCTTGTACGCGATCCCGAGCCGGCTCCAGACCCCGGGCTGGTTGGAGTCTTGCGCGAGCGACTTCTGGTAGCTGGCGATGGCGCCGTCGAGATCGCCGGCCTGCTGCTGCGAGTCGGCGATCTGCGCCCACAAGCGCGCGCGCGACGGATCCAGCCCGGTGGCCTTCTTGAACGCGGTCACCGCCTCGAGGAAGCGGTTCTGCACGTTCAGGTTCTGGCCGAGGTGCTCGTACGCGTCGGCGTTCTTCGGGTTCCTCGCGATCGACTTCTCGAAGCTCTCCACGGCGTCCTGAATCTGTTGTCCCTGCTCGTAGATCAGCCCCTGCCAGTAGAGGTACTCGGCGTTGTCCGGCTCGATCTCCACCGCGCGGCGCATGGTGTCGATCGCCTCCCCGAGCTTGCCCTGCCCGGCGAGCGCGCGGGCGAGGTTGAACCAGGTCTCGCCATAGCGGTCGTTGCCGAGGCGAGCCCCGCGAAGCTCCACCTCCGCCTTCTCGTACTCCTTGCGCTCGACCAGGAGCGTCCCCAGGCGCGCGCGGAAGCGGTGGTCCTTCGAATCGAGCTGCACCGCGCGCTGCAGCGCCGAGAGCGCGCCTTGCCCGTCGCCGATGCGGCGCAGGAGCGATCCGTACTCGTAGTGCAGCACCGCGTCCGTATCCACCTGCCGCAGCGCGGACTCCAGCTCGGCACGCGCGCCGGGCAGGTCGCCCAGCGCGGCGAGCGCGCGGCCCAGGCCCGAGTGCGCCTGCGCGTCCTCCGGATCGAGGTGCAGCGCGCGCTGGTAGCATTCCTTCCCGGTCTTGCCGTCCCCGAGGTCGAGCGCCAGATCCCCGGCGGCCTCCTCTTCGCGGGCCGTGCGCGACGGCGTCTTGAGCACCGCTTCGAGCCTCTCGCGCGCCTTCTGCTTGTCGCCGCGCGAGAACCAGATCGACCCCTGGGCGATGAGCGCCTCGGCCAGGTCGGGCTTCTTCTGCAGCGCCTTCTCGTAGGCCTTGTAGGCGTCCTCCTGCTTTCCGATCGCCTCCGCTACCCGCCCCTGCACGAAGAGGACCTGGGGATCGTTCGCGTCCCGGGCCACCGCTTCCTGGATCCGCTTGTCGGCTTCCAGCAGCCGGTTGGTGCCCAGGTACGCGCGCGCCAGGTCGGCGAACGCGCGCGCGTTCCCCGGGTCCAGCACGAGCGCCGCCTCGAGCTGCTTCTGCGCTTTCTCGGACTCGCGCCGGTACAGGCGGAAGGCCCCATAGGCGGCGTGCGCGTCGCCCGAATTGGGGTCGAGCTGCACGGCGCGCTCGAACGCCGCTTCCGCTTCCTTGCCATGGTGCTGCGCGACGAGCAGCTTGCCCCGCAAGATGGCGCCGCGCGCCTCCTCCGAGGCGTCCAGCGTCTTGCGCGCGTCCTGACCCAGCGCCTTGTCGAGCAGCTGCGCAGCCTTCTCGGTGTCCTTCTGCAGGAGCTTCACGTCCGCCAGCTCGACCAGCGCGCGCCCGTGATCCGGCTGCGCCACGAGCGCCTTCTCGAAGAACGCGGTCGCCTCCGGCAGCGCCCCGAGCGCCTTCGCCGCCATGCCGCGGGCGATGAGCAGCTTGGGGGAACCAGCGTTCTCCCCCTTGAGACCGCGATCCAGCACCTGCGCGGCGCGCTGCACGTCGCCTGTGCGAGTCAGCGCCTGGGAGAAGAGCCAGGCCGATTCGAGGTCGGACTCCGAGAGCGTGGAGAGGAGCTGGCGGGCCTTGCCCGTGTCGCCGACCGCCAGGGCGAACGCGCCGCGCGCCCGGTTCTGCGGCGCGGCGTTGCCCCTGATCCTCTCCACCACGCGCTTCGCCTGGTCCCAGTCGCCGCCGCCCTGCCCGTACCAGACCTTCAGCTCGGCCGCGCAGAGCACGAAGAAGGCCTTTGCGTCGTCGTCGTCCGGCGCAGAGCCGAGGAGCTGTGCGGCCGCGCCGAGCGCCTCCCGCGCGGAGGAGAATGTTCCCTGCGCAAGCTTCGCCTGCCCGGCAGCGACCACCGCCAGTGTCGCGGTGCTCGGCCTGGCGCGCGAGACCGCCAGCAGGTTGTTGCGCCAGAACAGGCCCGCCGGAGTGCCTCGCGCGCGCACGCCCAGCGCCGCCGCGGCGCCTACGCCTCCGAGCAGCAGGAACACGACCACGTTGCGCGGCCGCAGGAGCGATGGTTTTCCCCGGAAGGCGGGGCGCTTCTTGTCTGCCTTCGCCGAGGCAGGCGCGATCATGGGCGGCGGAGCGCGGCCCGTGGAAGGCGATGGCCGGGGCTGCTCGCCGCCGAAGTCGAGCACCTCGGGTGGATCCGGCGGGGCGGGGGGAGCCGGCTGCCGCGCCGGACCGGGATCGACGAAGTCGAAGCTCGGGGCGCCGTCGTCAGCCGGCGGAGCGGAAAGGTGCGTATCGCCCTGCCCGGCGAACTGCTTCGGAGCCAGGTCGGTCTCCCCCAGCTCTCTCTTCGGCGTCAGCGCCGTCTCGTCCGGGACCGGGAACGCGTCGTCGAGCGAGCCCTGTCCGCTCCCGGGAGGGGACGCGAACGCCGCATCGAGGTCGGGTTGCTGCGGGGGCGGCGGGAAATCCATCGCGCCGCCCGGCGGGGGCGCGGGCATCTCGTCATCGAGTCCCGGCAGCGGAACGGCGCCGGCCGGCTTCTTCGGCGCCGCGGCGGATGCCTGCGTCCCCGGCAACGGCACCACGCCCTTTGCCGGGGGCTTCGCCCCGGCCGGCCGAGCGGGCGGCGCTCCCGTCCCGTGCAGCGGCACCTTCTGTCCCGCCGCCTTGCCCTCGCCCGGCTTCGGGCGATGCACGGTGAACGGCGTCTTGCACTTCGGGCACTTGATGGACAGGCCCGCCGGAGGAACCCGGCCGTCGTCCAGCTCATATGCCGCGGGGCAGTTGGGGCACTGGATCCGCATCGCCGTCCGTCGCTCCTCAGGCGTACTCGAAGCGCTGCTTGAGCGAGAGATAGGTCGTGTAGGTGTCCGGGTCGCGGCCGCGCGCTTCCAGAAGCCGCGCCGCCAGGACGCGCTTGACGATCGCGTGGGCCTCCTGCTCGGCGAGCCCGGTCAGCTCGGCCAGCTCGCTCACGTCGAGCGGATCGTACCTCTCCTGAAGATCGACGTAGAGGAGGAACTCGTTCAGCAGCTTGTCCGGCCCGAGCGCCAGACGGTCGCCCCGGAGCACCAGAAGCCCGGCGCGCTGGAACGTCCGCGCCACCCGGTCCGCCTCGTCCACCTTGAGCCCGGCGCGCGCGGTGAGCTGTGCCACCGTGGTCCCGACGGGCAGCCAGCGCGCTCCCTCCGCATCGGGCGGCTCCGCCAGCGTGCGCAGCAGGGTGAGCGCGCGCGCCGCGCCGGAGCGGCTCATCAGCGACTGGATCTGCCGCCCGGCCTCGCGCAGCCGTCCGGAGAGCCGGCGCAGCATCCGCATGGCGATCTCTCCGCTCTTGCGCACCAGGGTGTCGAAGTGCTCCTGCTCGATCTCGATCAGCTGGGCGTCTTCCGCGACCGTCGCGCTGGCGCTGCGCGGCAGCTTCTCCAGCAGCGCCATCTCCCCGAAGAACTCCCCGGGCCCGAGCACCGCCAGCGTGATCTCGCTGTCGGAGATCCGCTTCACGATGTTCACCTTGCCGGCGCGGATGAGGAACATCTTCTCGCCCGGATCGCCTTCGCGAAAGAGAACGGTCCCCGCCGGGTGGCGGCGCACGAGATGCAAAAGACCGTGCAGCGGCTCGCTCATCGGAGAGAGTCGACGGTAACAGACGGCCGCAGCGCGCAGCAACGAAACGGCCGGACGTCGATCTGCGGAAATTCGGGACATTTTCGATTGGACAGCCCACGGGAATGGCGGGGAAGATGCGTCCCCCTGTGCCGCTCTCCCACACCGTGATCGCCGGCGGCGGGCTCGCGGGCCTGTCGTGTGCGCGCGAGCTCGGCTCGGGCTTCACGCTGCTCGAGGCGGAGGATCGCGTGGGCGGCCTCGTGCGAACCGAGGTGGTGCAGGGTTTCTCCTTCGACTTCACCGGCCACTGGTTCCACGCGCGCGACGCCGAGGTGCGCGCGCTGGTCGAGGAGCGGTGGCTGCGCGGCAACCTCCTCGAAGTCGAGCGGCGCGCGCTCGTCCACAGTGAGGGCGTTTGGACGGAATTTCCCTACCAGCACAACCTGCACGGGCTCCCGGCGCGGACGGTCGCCGACTGCCTGATCGGATTCGTGCAGGCGACCGCGGGCGAGACGGGGCGCGCGCTCCGAGACCGGCCGCTGCGCAACGCGGCCGAGTTCATCCAGCGGCACCTGGGGGACGGGTTCGCCCGCCATTTCATGTTCCCCTACAACCGCAAGCTGTTCACCGTGCCTTGCGAGGAGCTGTCGCCCGAGTGGGGCGGCCGCTTCATCCCGCGGCCGACGCTCGAGGAGGTGGTACGCGGGGCGCTGGGGATCCCGCCGGGCGGCGCCGGCTACAACGCGACCTTCTGGTATCCGCGGGAAGGCGGCATCGAGGCGTTGGCGCGCGGCATCGCCGCCGATCTGAAGGGCGGGGAGGTGCGTCTGCGCGCGCGCATCGCGTCGCTCGACCTCGCGGGACGGCGGGTGCGGCTCGCGTCCGGCGAGGAGATTGCGTACGGCGAGCTCGTTTTCACCCTGCCGCTCTCGGCCGTGGCGCGGCTGCTCGACGGCCCCGCCGACGTGCTGGAGGCCGCACGCAAGCTCCGCGCGGTGAGCGTCACGGTGGTCGAGATCGGCGCCGACGACGTCTTCGGGAAGCGCTTCCATTGGGCCTACTTCCCCGAGGAGCGCTTCCGTTTCTACCGCGTGGGCTCGCCGTCGGAGGTGAATCCGCGCCTCGCGCCCGACGGAATGCGCAGCTTCGCGGTCGAATTCTCGCATCAGGGAGCGATCGAGACGGAGCCGCTCGCCGCGCATGCGGTCGAATCGCTGCACGGCCTGGGGCTCCTCGACCGCGCGCGCGTGCGGCTCTTGCGCACCCGCACCATTCCCGTCGCGTACGTCCTGTTCGACCACGATCACGCCGCCGCCCGGGCGTACGTGGTCGAGCACCTGCGCCGGCACGGCGTGCACGTCGCCGGCCGGTACGGGAACTGGGAATACAGCTCGATGGAGGACGCGATCCTCTCCGGCCGGGCCGCCGCGCGGGCGCTCAAGGCATGAGCGCGCCGGAGATCTCGGTCGTCATCCCCGTCTACAACGAGGCGAGCATCGTTCGCGACGCCGTCCACGACCTGGGCCGCAAGCTCGACGCGCTGGGTTGGGACTACGAGATCGTGCTGGCGGAGAACGGCTCGCGCGACGGCACCGAGGACGCCCTGCGCCAGCTCGCGCTGTCGGATCCGCGCGTGCGCTGGTTCCACGAGGAACAGCCCAACTACGGGCGCGCCCTGAAGCGCGGCATCCTCGAAGCGCGCGGCCGGGTGGTGATCTGCGACGAGATCGACCTGTGTGACGTGGGCTTCTACCAACGCGCGCTCCCGCTCATCGCCGAGGGCGCCGATCTGGTGGTCGGCTCCAAGGCGATGCGCGGCGCGAACGACGGCCGGCCCTGGATCCGGCGCGTTCCGCGCGTCCTGAAGGGCCTCCTGCAGCTGGGCTGGGCCATCCGGGTGCGGCACCGCTGAGGGGCCTCAGAAGTCGTGCGTGTACAGGATGGACACTTCGCTGGACACGTCGCCCATGGTGGCCTCGGCAGTGAGCGATTTGCTGATCTCGTATTCCAGCCGGCCCTCGACCGTGTTCTCGTTGGGAGCCGGCGTGAGACGCTGCCGGTAGCCGATGAAGATGCGGTCGCCGATGTACTTGCCCACGCTGGCTTGCGCCACTCCCGTCCCTTGCGTCTCGATGGTGAGAACGTCGACGGGCAGGACGCTCGCGAGAGTCTTGCGCAGCTGGCCGAACAGCAGGCTGCCCAGCACGCTGCTCGCCGCGCCCGACAGGTCGACGCCTCCGCCGTTCTGCGTCGCGCGCCCTTCGATGCGGCCGGTGGCGAGGAAGAACGCGATCGCGTCCTGATCCATCGCTGGATTGGAAGTGAGATCGACCTGCGGCTCCTTGGCGCTGCCGGAGATGACGATGTTCACCGTCGCCTTCGCGCTCTCGAATCGGGCGCGGATGTCGAGCTCCGGGTCGGCCAGGTCGCCGCCGGTCTCGGTGATCTTCGCGTGGTCGATGACGAACCGGCGGCCAAGCGCGCTGAACGAACCCTGCGGCACGACGATTGTCCCATCGGCGGTGGGCTGGTCGGGATGCTGCGCGTCGTAGTCGAAGGTGAGGTGACTCTCCACCGGGAACTCGAAGTCCTCGGCGGCGACGTACAGGTGCTCGATATCGAGCTTCGCGTGCAGGCGGAAGTTCGCCGTGCGCTGCGCCTCGATCTCGCGCTCCACTTCATCGGGCTCCTTGCCCGGCGGGTGCGCCTTCTCGCCGGCGTGCACCAGCAGCACGTCGGGATGTGGATCGAGGCCGGGGAGCTTCTTGCTCGGGAGCTGCAGGACGCGAACGTTGGCATCCGGGATCTTGGCGTTCAGGGTGAGCATACCGTCCGTGAAATCGCCGAACACGTCCAGCTCGCCCTCCACGGTGGCGCGCTCCTCGCCCGCCTGGCGGAGCGGCACCGCGGCCTTCCGCACCGGCTTCCCGTCGACGACGCGCCCCTTCACCGATTCGTCGTCGCCCAGGTGTACCTCCCCCGTGAAATCGATCGCGCCGGCCGCGTCGGCGGTGGCGCCCGCCCGCTGCGAACCGACCAGCACCGCCGAGAACGTCCCGCCGCTCAGCGACCCGCTCAGCCGCTCGACCACGACCTCCTTGGGCGAGAAAGTCGCGGCAAGCGATACGTCCTGGAACACGCCCTGCCCGACCACGTCGAACTGGCCGCCGCGCAGACGCGCATTCCCTTCCGGCTTCGGCTTTCCCAAGAGGCCGCTCACCTTGACCTGCGCGTCGAGCGTACCGCCGGTGCCGCGCAGCCGCGGCGCGACGCCCGAAAGGAACGCCAGGTCCAGGTGGCGCGCGTCGACCTGTCCGCTCAGCTCGCCGTCGAGCACGGAGGCGGCTCCCTTGCGCAGCAGTGTGCGCGCGCCGAGATCCGCGATCAGGTTCGCGTGGCCCAGGAAGCTGCCGCCCCCCGGCGGGTTGATGCCCAGGTGCAGCAGGGCGCCGTCGCGCGTCGCCTCGACGTACAGGTCGGCGTTGCCGAGGTGCTTGCGTTCGCGCTCGACGTCGCGGAGCTGGAACTGTCCCTGCAGGCGTGGCGAGGCGGCCGTGCCGCTCAGGGCCAGGCGGCCTTGCAGCCGCCCCTCGGCAGGACTTCGATCCTGGCCAGCGAGATTCGCGACGCGGCCCACCAGCAGCCCCGGCACGTCGAGGGTCAGGGAAAGGCCGCGCCCGAGCAGCGGCTCGAGCGACGCCGGATCGACCTTGGCGCGCGCGAGCTCCACCAGCTCCGCGCCGGAGAGCGCCGCGGTCGCCTCCAGCCTGCCGATCGGGTCGCCGTTCGACTGCGCCCCGAAGGAAAGCTTCACGCCTTCGTCGACGGCGAGCTGCGTCTGGAAGGAGAGCCCGCGCACCTTCCCCGAGGTGATGCCCTCGCCGCGCGCCGACGCCGCGAGCTGCGGCGCCAGCGGCGTTCCTGTGAGATGGAGGGAGAGGCTCACTTCCCCCTTCGCATTGTCGGGCAGCGCTCGGGCCCGGGCGAGCCGCTCGAGCGGCAGCTGCACCACGGCCAGGTCGAGCTGCACGGGGCGCCGCAGCGCCCCTGCGAGATAGGAATGGTCCCGGAACGCGCGGGAGAGGTCGAACGGGGTCTGCCCGGAGAGGCTCACCGCCGGCTCGCCGCCCACCGTGAGCGCGCCGTCCAGCGCGGCGCGGCCCTTGTCCAGCACCACGCCGGCGCGCAGGTTCACGTCGCGCACGCGCGCCGTAGCGACGCCGAGGGCCTCGATGGAGAGCGTAGCGCGCGGGGAACCCAGGGTGCCGGTCGCCAGCAGACGGGCATCGACCGCCCCCTGGAGCTCCTGGCTGCGCAGGCGGTCCAGGTGCAAGCGCGCGCCGATCTGCGCCAGGTCGGCGCCGCGCAGCTGGACGTCGGCGCGCACGGGCGTGGTGGGCGGCAGATCCGGCAGCGCCTGCACGGGCGCGTCCGCGTCGAAGCGCAGCTCCGGCCCTCCACGCTGCGCGCGCACGAAGCCCTCCGCGCGCAACCGCCCGCCGTGCAGATGCGCGTGCGTGTGCGCATCGATCGGCAGATCGACGGTCTGCCGCACTCCCGCGCCGAGCACGTCCACCTCCAGGTCCAGCTCGGGCCGGGACTTGGGACCGTTCACCACCAGGTTCCCGTCCAGCCGCCCGTGCAGTCCCAGATCCGGCGGCAGCGCGAAGGCGGGCAGGCGCGAGAGGTCGAATTCCTTCACCACCGCGGCTGCGTCCACGCGGACCGGCGTGAGCTGGGCGGACAAGCGCAGCGATCCGTGGTCACCCACCAGGTCGAGCGGCTCGACGATGGTCACCCCTTCGCGGAAGTGGATGCGCGTATCGTGCGCCAGGCGCAGCTCGTTGCCAGGCCAGGCGACGGTGAAGTTGGCCAGGCGCAGCCCGTCCCGATCGTCGTCGATGCGTGCGTCGCCGGCGAGCAGCACGCGGCCCTGCGCGACCGCGGAGTCGATGCGCAGGTTCGCCCACGGCCACCGCAGCGTGGCGTCGATACGCGGCGACTGCAAGGCGATCTGACCGGCGTCGAGCGATGCCGCCGTCAGCCGCAGGTTGCCGTCCGGCGCCGCGAGCGTCCCGCGCAGGTTCCCGTCGACGGCCAGGGTCCGGGCGGCGAACTGGCCGTCCAGCCGGACCTCGGGGACGCGCAGATGCACCTGGGCATCGGGCGCACGCGGCGACCCGGTGAGGTGCGCCGCGAGGTGCGCCGAGCCCGAGAGCGGCAGCGAAGGCTGCTTCTGCAGAGCGCCCACTGCGCGGCCGACCACGCGCAGGTCCGGAGCGTTCACGTCGAGGTCGAGCGCGACTGCATCGAAGGAGGCAGTGCCGTGCGCCGAGACCTGGAGGCCGAGCGCGGTCGCAGTGAAGGCGCGCACCAGCGCGTCGCGGCCCTGCACGTCGGCCTGGACGTCGAGGCGCACCTCGCCGACGCGGTCGATGCGCGCCGGCCCGACATGGGCGCGCAGGCCCAGGTCGCCGCGGACTCCGTGCGCGTCGAGCTGCGGTACGCCGCGGCCGCGCGCCTCGAGTCGCGCGCTCACCTCGCCTTCCGGCCCGGCCACGGCGACGCGCGCTGGATCGACGCCGTCCAGTGTGAGCGCCACTTGCCACCGCGGAGGCGTTCCCAGCGTGACGTCGGCGTCGAGCTGCGCCCGGCCGCCACCGACCTCGAGGCGCGCCGCAAGCGCGATGGAGTCGCCCTGCATCCGGGCGTCGGCTTCGCCCCGCACCTCGCCCGACAGCGGCGATGGCTGGCCGCGCAGCAGGACCGAGAGATCTCGCGGCGCCAGCCGAAGCTTTTGGAGATGCAGCTCCCCGGTACGCGCCGCGAGGTCGTACCGCCCCTGGCCGGAGAATCCGCTCTCCCCCAGCCCCACCTGGAGCGCGCGCACCTCGGCGCTGCCAGTCTTCGCGGAGCCGGTGAGCTGCGCATCGACCTCCAGCGCGACCCGGTCCGTTCCGGGCGAGGTCAGCTCGGCCTGGAAGGTGAGCCGCGCATCGGCGCCGTCGGCGGCGTACCGCGCATGCGGCGCGGTGATCGCGGCGCCCTCGAGCGCGAAGCTCGCATCGGCGCGCGGCGCCGGACGCAGGGCGATGCTGCCGTTCTCGAGCCGGAGGCGGGTCACGTCGATGACCCACTTGAACGGACCGCTCTGCGGCTGGGTTTCCGCCGGCGGGATGCGCGGCTCGAGCGCGCGGCTGAGCGTCGTCGCCGGCTTGCCGTCCGGTCCCGTCACCGTCGCGATGTCGATGCGTGGCCGGATCAGCTGCACGTCGCTGAGCAACACCTTGTTGGTCCGCAGGGCGATCGGGTTCACGTGCAGGCAGACCCGGTCGGCGGCGAGCGCCGGGTTCCCGTCCGGGTCGCGCAGGTCCACGCCGTCCGCGCAGATGGTCAAGAAGCCGCGTACCTCGAGGGCGCGCACCGTCAGCCGGCCGCGGATCGCGTTGCGCGCCTGCTCGGTGACGACTTCGCCCAGCTTGCGGGCACCGGTCCCGGTGTGCAGCCAGACGAGCGCCACCACGATCGCCAGCAGCACGAGACCGAGCAGCGCTGCCGCGGCGACCCCGATTCCGCGCAGCGCCGGGCGCCGGCGGCGGCGCATCGGCGGCCGCGCGCCTGGCCGGGGCACGTAGACAGGCGTCGTCTCGGGCGGGTGGGGTTCGCTCACGCGCTTGCAATTTTAGCTGCGGTGGAACGCGGCGGCAGCTTCGTCGGACGCTAAGTGTCAGAACGCCTCGCCCAGGGTCAGGTGATAGGACCAGCGGCGCTGGAAGATGCAGGTATGCGTGGCCTCGATGCAATCCGGCCCGATCGGCGTGTCCGCGACCGGTCGCTGTAATCCCGTGCCCGGATCCACGGCCGTCAGACCTCCCGCGACCACCGCTGCCGGATTCAGCACGTAGGCGACGTCCAACCGGATGGGGCCGAATGGAGTGATGTAGCGGAGCCCGATGCCCGGCGCGACCTCCAACCGTCCCTCCCACGGAAGGCTCGGGTTGGCCGTGATGCGGCTGGCATCGGTGAACAGAACGATCCCGCTGTGCCGAAGCAGGAAGTCCGTGCGGAAGCGCAGCTCGCCGGACAGCAAGGCGGCGCCGTTTCCGCCGACCGAGGCGTATGTCGACCAGTAGCTTTGAACGGGACCGAACGGCGTGATCAGCGCCTGGCCGACGCCCGCCGTCGGCGACCCGCCCACCTTCGGTCCCTGGCCGAACGAGGCGTACCCGCGTTGATAGCTCTGCCCACCTCCGAAGAACCGCTGGGTGAACGGGCTCGCCGAAGTCCCTTCCAGGAGGAGGGCGCCGTACTGCGCGCGGGCGGCGAACACCAGCCACGGCGTCATGGGAAAGTAGGCGCGCACCTCGGGCTCCAGCCGGAAGTAGCTGAAGGAGCCAGGCTTGAGGGTCTGCTGCAGCGAAAAGGTGCCGAGAAAGCCCGTGGTCGGCTCGAGCACGTTGTCGCGCGAGTCGTAGGTGTACCGCAGCTCCGGATAGGTGAGGGTGCAGGCCTTGTCGCACCCCACCAGGTTGGTCGGCCCGCCCTGCTGCAGCAGCTGGGTCAAATCGACGCCGTTCAGAAGCGCGTCGAAGTAGCGCACGAAGTTCAGCGACGCGGCGATCGTGTGTCTGTCGAAGCGGTAAAGGGGACCGAACCTGCCTGCAATCTCGTTGTAGGCAAACCCCTGCTGCAGCTCGCGTGCGAACTCGATGCGGCTGACGAAGTCGAGGCCTGGGAAGAGGATGTTGGGCGTGACGATCTGCGCGCTGGTCAAGGTGACGGGACCCGTCTGCGTGTTCACGTTCGGCGGTCGCCGGATCACGTCCGGAAGGCTGGGCACGAACGCGTAGCCGAAGGTCGAGCTCAGCTCGAGGCGGCGCAGCCCTCCGAAGAGGTTCCGGTTGGTGTAGTCGGCGCGAAGGCGCGGCAGCTCCCAGCGGAATTCCTCGATCTGCCCTCCTATGCCCGCCCGGATGGTCTGGAAGGGCGCCTCGCGCACCGTCACCCGCACCGCCGCCACCGGGCTGTCTCCCAGCGGCTCGAGCGAAACCCGCGCCCCGGCGAACGCGCCCAGGTTGTAAACCCGCTGCTGCGCGAGCTGCAGGGCCCGCGGCGAGAAAAGGTCGCCGCGGCGGATCCCTGTCGCGCGGGTGATCTCGGAAGTGTCGATGGCGCGGTTCCCGGTCACGACCACGCGCCCGAAGGTGTACCGGGGCCCGGGATCGAGCTGGTAGGTGATGAACGCCGTGGCATCCTCCGGCGCCACGCGCACCTGCCCTTTCACCTGCGCCTCGGCGAATCCACGCTGCTTGAGCTGGTCGACCAGCTGGTCCTTCGAGCGCTCGTACTGATCCTCGTCGAAGGCGTCGCCCCGGTGCAGCTCCAGGGCGCGATCGATGTCCGCCATCTCGTCCGGAGTGACGCCGTCCGTATCGACGAACCAGATGTCCTTGACGTATGCGCGGCGGCCCTCCTCGATGCGAACCACGAGACGCACCCGCCCCTTCTCGTCCCGCACCTCGTCGGGGCCGGTGACTTTCGCTTCGTAGAAGCCCTTCTCGTTGTACCAGCGGACGATCCGCTTCACGTCGATGGCGAACAGGTCCGCGTCGTAGTACCGCGCCGTCTTCGTGAAGAAGCCGCTGGTCGGAGCGGTGGCGATGTGTTCGAGCAGTTCCCCCGACGAGATGCTCTTGTTGCCGACGAAGTCGATCCCCACCAGCACCGGCCTGCCCTCGAACGGCGTCGAGGGCGTCGCGCAAGCGCAGAGCGCCAGCAAGAAGAGGGGCAGGGTCGTGCGCAAGGCCGGAGCAGGGTAGTCGAGCCCGGGCCACTTTTGCACTGCGCCGGCTTCAGGGACGCTGGCGAAGCAACAGATGCAGGTTCTGCTTCTCCCAGGCGCGCGCGCGCTCGTAGCCGGGGAAGCGCCGCTCGCGGGCGCGGAAGTCGCGCCCGTGCACCATCCGGCGGCCGTCGCGCCCGCTGACCGGTGGGATCGCCTGGTGGAGCATCTCGTGGAACACGACCAGCTCGACGAAGTGGCGCGGCACGCGCGCGTCGTCCAGGGCCGGGTGGATCCGGATCAACTTGTGGTCGTGCAAGTACACGCCCATCTTGATCGACCGCCGCCGCCCGCCCGGACCACGGCGGCCCCACCCGATCCGCGCCTCCAGGCTCCCGTGGAAGTGCTCCGCATTGAGCCGCGCGAAGATCTCGCCGAGATCGTGGACGCGCCCGCGCTCGGTGACGTTCTGCTGCGGCCGCTCCGGTACGACGCGGATCAGGTCGCGGTTGTCCCGGATGTAGTCGTCGATCGCGCGCCCGTGCGTGCGTCGGTTCCGTCCAGTGAACCCCGCCAGCGCCCGCACCACGTCGTCGTTCGCCGCCGAGAACATGTGATGCAGCCGGAAGCGCACGCGGCCCTGCAGGCGCTTGAACGACACCATGGTCCAGGCGTTGTCGGTCAGGTGCACGTCCACCGGCTCGCGGAGCAGGCGTCCGATGCGCTCGGCGAGGAGAGATGCGGCGGCTTGTGGCTCCGGCCATGCCGGGAGGGTTGCGGCACGGTCAGCCGCACGGGAAGAGAAGAGGGGGAGCTGCGTCGGTTTCATGCCCGGCTTCCACTCTAGGGGCAGGCCGATCGCTTGAGCAACAGGTGCTCGCGCTTCCTCTGGGTGAGCAGGCAGGCGAGCGGTCGTGCACGCGCCCACATCCGTCGACATGGATCGGCGGCGCGGGGCTCGTCGCGCTCGAGCTCCACATCGAGCGCACTTGACTGGCGCCGCGAAGCCGTGTCCGGCGCCACCGCGTTTGCGAGCGCGGCGCGCGGCGCCGATCTCTATTCACTGTGAGTTAAATCGATTTCACTCTTAAAAATCGCGGTGATCGGCGCGGCCGCTTCCTTGACAGTGTGGATCGCGCTCTCTATCGTGCGCGGCTAGTGGTTGCGCGCGCGCGATGCTCCGCACCACCAACAACGTTTTCGGAGGGTGGAAACGATGCCGACGAAGAAGAAGGGCGCACGGAAGGGAACGAAGAAGGGCGCGAAGCGGTCGACGAAGAGAAGGGGCTCGAAGAAGTAATAGCCCGGCAGCTCCCGGGCGGCCTCGTCCGAGGCCGCCCCTCGGGCCCCTGGCGCGGTAGGCTTCCACCGCGTGGCCCGCATCCCTCCCGGCGATGAGCTGACTCTCGAACGGCGTGCGCGCCTGCTCGACGGCGTGCGTGCTCTCGCCGGCGCCAACGTCCAGAAGCTGTGGTTGCCGTCGGCCGCGGTCGCGGTCCTGCAGCTCCGCGTTCCGGGGCGCACCGCGCTCGCCGTGCTGGATGCCCGCCTGGGGCTTGCGGCGGTCGCGGACGACCGGCCCACCTCGCCCGAGTCGGCGCCGCGCTCGCAGGCGACGCTACGCGCGGCGCTGGAAGGAGCGCGGCTCCTCTTCGCGCGGCTCGAGCACCCGCTCCACGGCACCGGGATCGCGGTGCGGCTTGAATTCGAGACGGACGCAGGACCGAGGGCGCTGATCGCCGGAGACGGCCCGGCGCTCTTGCTGGTCGCGCCGGCGAACGGCGGCGGGCGGATCGTCTGGGCCGCCGCCGGCGCCGGAGTCGAGCGCAGGCCGGGAGCCGCGTATCCGGAGGTGCGAGAGGTCCATCCCGGCGAATCCGCCTCCACCTCGACCTCGACGGCAACCTCGACCGACGACGCTGCGCTCGTCCGCGCCGCTCTAGCGGCCGAGGAGGCCTCGGGCCTCGCGCTGCGCAGGCGCGAGCTGGAGAAAAGGCTGCGAGCGCGCGTGCAGCGGTTGCGCCGGACCCTGGCCGCGGTCGAGGGCGACGCCGCACGGGCGGCCCAAGCGAAGGAAGACCGGAAACGGGCGGAGCTGCTCGTCCCCCACCAGTCGCGGATCCCGCGCGGCGCTCGCGAGGCGCGCGTGCCCGACTGGAGCGACCTCGACGAGCAGGGCGCCCCGCGCGAGGTGACGCTGCAGCTCGACCCGGCCCTCTCGGCCGCCCGGAACGCGGACCGCTGGTTCCGCCGTTCGCAGCGCTACCAGGCCGCGGCGGCGCGCATCGCGCGCCGGAGGGACGAGGTCAAGGGCAGCCTGGCGCGCGCCGAGGAGCTGCTCGCGCGCGCGGCCGCCGCTGCCGATGCAGCCGCGTTGCGCGCCGTCGAGTCCGAGGCTGGGACGACGCTGGCGGCTCGGGCGCCGCGCCCTTCGGATCGGGGGGGTATGGCGCGCCTTCCCTACCGCACGTTCCGCTCGGCCAGCGGCGCGCGGATCCTGGTCGGCCGCAGCGCGCGCGACAACGACGAGCTCACCCTGCGCGTCGCGCGCGGCAACGACGTCTGGCTGCACGCGCGAGGTGTGCAAGGGTCGCACGTCGTCGTCCGCGGCGCCGGCGACGCTCCGGACGCGCGCACGCTGGGTGACGCAGCGCTGCTCGCCGCCCACTTCTCTCGCGCGCGTGGCGAGGATGCGGCCGAGATCTCCTGGACGCGGCGCAAGCACGTGCGGAAGCCGAAGGGCGCCGCGGAAGGCTCGGTGATCGCCACCCAGGAACGCACGCTGCGGGTGCGCCTCGACGGCGCGCGCCTGGCCGCGCTCCTTTCGACAGAAGAGTGAATCGGACCCCGTCTTGGGGCATCCTTCCGAGAGGACAAAAGTGGCCCGTCTTCTTCCCTTCCTCGCCTTCGTCGCCGTCGCGCTGCTGCTGCTCACCGGCATGCACTACTACGTGTGGGCGCGCCTGGTGCGCGATCCCCATCTGTCGGCCGCCACGGCGAGGCTCCTCACCTCGCTGCTCGCCACCATGGCGCTGGTGCTGCCCGCGACGCTCGTCCTCTCCCGCACCCGGGGCGCGCCCCGGCCGATGGTCTGGATCGCGTTCCTCTGGATGGGAGTCGTGTTCCTGCTCTCCGCGTTTCTCGGGCTCGCCGACGCGGGGCGCGCGCTCGCCTGGGTGGCCCGCAAGCTCGCCTCGCCCGACACCCCCGCCGACCCCGAGCGTCGCGTCCTCCTCGCGCGCGCTCTGGCGGTCGGCGTGGGCGGCGTCGTCGCCGGGTTGTCGGCGGTCGGCGTGGGATCGGCGCTGGC
Source organism: Deltaproteobacteria bacterium (assembly GCA_005888115.1). Classification (GTDB taxonomy): domain Bacteria; phylum Myxococcota; class Myxococcia; order Myxococcales; family 40CM-4-68-19; genus VBKO01. The sequence continues at coordinate 29,458 of VBKO01000045.1, read as the reverse complement.
GGGGCTGCGCATCAAGGACGTGCTGGTGCGGATTCGCGATCTGCCGCCGGCGCTCGCCGGACTGCGCGTGGTGCAGATCTCGGATCTCCACATCGGTCCGCTCCTGCGGAAAGAGTGGGTCGAGGGAGTGGTGACGCGCGTCCGCGCGCTGAAGCCTGACCTGGTGGCCATCACCGGCGACCTGGTGGACGGCACGGTGGACGAGCTGCGCGAGCACGTCGCGCCTCTCGCCCGACTGGCCGAGGCGCCCCGCGGCGTCTACTTCAGCACCGGCAACCACGAGTACTACTCCGGCGTCGACGACTGGCTCCGCTACCTGCCGACGCTCGGGATCCGGCCGCTCGCCAACGAGCGGGTCGAGGCCGCTCCCGGGCTCGACGTGGCCGGCATCCACGATCCGACGGGGCGTGGGCGCTACGCTCCCGACCTGCCAGCCGCGCTCGACGGGCGTGACGCGAACAGGCCCGTCGTCCTCCTCGCGCACCAGCCACGCCAGTTCCGTGAGGCGGCGCGGCACGGCGTTTCGCTCACGCTCAGCGGACACACGCACGGCGGGCAGATCTGGCCGTTCTCCTGGCTCGTGGCGCTCGTGCAACCGTACATCGCCGGCCTCCACCGGCTAGGCGAGGCGCAGCTGTACGTGAGCCGCGGAACCGGGTTCTGGGGTCCACCGATGCGCGTCTTCGCGCCCGCGGAGATTACCTTGCTGCGACTTTTTCCTGCGCAAACGCCGGTGGGTTAAGGCGGCGGAGCACCCTCGATCAGCACCAGGGCCGGACGGGCCAGCAGCCGCGCGTCCTGCAGGGCCGCCTCGGGCACGCCGATGACCGACGCGGCGGCCCCGCGCCGCAGGTGCCCGAGATCGCGCTCGCCGAGCAGCTCCGCGGCGGCGGCGGTCGCCGCGTCGATCGCCTCGCGCAACGAGAGCCCCGCTCGCCCGAGCAGAGCCAGCTCCTTCGCATCGATCCCCGGTGCGGTGCCCTGGTTGCCGAGATCGGTGCCGTAAGCGACGCGCACGCCGGCGGCGCGCAGACGGCGCAGGTTGTCGAGCGCGCCAGTGGTGCCCCCGAAGGCATGCAGGGTGGAGATGACCCATAGCTTCCGGCTGGCGATTTCCCGGACGACGTCGTCCGGCAGTGGCTCGACCGGCGTGTGCGCGAGCACGTCCGCGCCCGCGGCCAGTGCGCGGCGCACGGCGTCGACGTCGAGCGCGTGAGCAGCGACGCGGAGTCCGAGACGATGCGCCTCCTGGGCTGCCGAGCGCGCCACCTCGGGATCCAGCAGCGGGAAGCGCCGGTCGAAGGCCAGCTTCACGAACCGCGCGCCAGATTTGCCGAGCCGCTGCACGGCCGCTCGAGCCTCTTCGGGCGTGGCCAGCTCCAGCCCGTACCCGTTCGCGCCCCAGCTCTGCGTCGGGTACCCGCGCGGCGCGGTGAGCAGCGGACCCGCGAAGCGCACCCGCAACGGAGGCGCGCCCATCGGCAACGTCCGCTCGGGCTCGCCGAGATCGAGCACCGCCGCGACCCCTCCGCGCAGCTCGGCCGCCGCGACCTCGGCCACGTTCCCCGCGACCGAGAGGTGCACGTGCGCGTCGACGAACGCCGGGAGCAGGAGCAGCCCGCTCGCGTCGACGGTCCTGGCGCCGGTTGGCGGCCTGCGCGCCTCGCCGGCGATACGGCCTGCCTCGACGGCCAGCGCCGCCGAACGCGTCCCCTGCGCATCGAGCAGCCGTCCGCCCGCGATCCACAGCTCGGCCGAGAGGAGGAGCGCACCCATCTCTCCAGCGTACCTCACCATGTCAGGCCCGGCTTGCGCGCCGCGGGCGCGTGCTAGGCTCTGCCCATGCCGGACGAGGTGGACGAGCTGATCCTGAAGATGCAGCACCTCGAGGCGCAGGCGCGCGCGCAGCGCGGCCGCGGAAGCCCAGCAGCGCGAGGGCGAGGACAAGCTGCAGCGCGCGCGAGATCCCGGGCTCAAACCGGTTGCCGCCGCCGATCTGCTCGAGGAGGGCCGTCGGCTCACCGATGACGCCCGGACGCGCGTGGTGAAGGCCCGCGCGAAGCTCAACTTCGCGCTGGACCAGATGGACGAGGCGGAGCGCCGGGAGTACCAGGCGCTCCGCGCCGACGCGCGAGCCGAAGCGCACCGACAGCTGGCCGACGATCCACTCTTCAAAGGAGTGGCGGCGAGCACGGCGCTCCCCCCGAGCGCGGCCTCCCCCTCGACCTCGACCCCCACCTCTCCCTCTCCCTCCACCCCGACCTCGTCGTCCTCGTCGACGTCGACCTCGACTCCAGCCTCACCCTCCTCGTCCGAGCCCGCGCCTGCGGGACCGCGCAAGACGCTGGGGCGGCGCCGACCGAAGGGGACATGAGATAGATGCCTCCCTCGCGTACCGCGCTGCGGCTCGCCGCCGTGGTCGCGGTGCTGTTCGCGCTGTGGATCATCGGAGCCGAGCTGCCGCTGCTGCACTGGATCGCGGTGGCTGCCGCGAGGCTGCAGGGCGCGGGTCTCGCCGGCGCGCTTCTGTGGGGGGCGGGCATCTACCTCGCCACGCTGCTGCTCGTACCAATCATTCCGCTGATCCTCGCATCGGGCTGGCTCTTCGGTCTGTGGGGAATCCCCATCTCGCTCGCTGCCGCCGTGGCGAGCGCGGCCACCTCGTTCGGGATCGCGCGAGCGCTGGGCCGCGGCGCGTTCGCGCGCTGGCTGCTCGGCCGGCCCCGAGCCCGCGCGCTCGCGCAGCTCGCCGAGGACGGCGGAATGGCCACGGTGGCCCTGATCCGCATCTCTCCCCTGCTTCCCTTCACTCCCAGCAACGCCGTGCTGGGTCTCACCGGGCTGAAGCCGCGCGCGTTGGTCCTGGGAACGCTGTTCGGCATGGCTCCGGGAATTGCGCTGTACGTGTGGGCGGGATCGCTGGTGCCCAGCGCGGCGGCGCTCGAGCGGCACGAAGTCCCCGGAGCACTCGTCTGGGCCTTGGTCGGATGCAGCTTTGCCGCCGCCGCGATCATCGGAGTGGCTGCGGCGCGGCGGCTCCGGCCCCGGCGACGCGCTTGATGCGCGGCGCGGACTAAATCGGCGGAACGGTGATCGCCCCGCGTGCGAGCAGCAGATCGTCGATCACGCCAGCCAGGAGCGCGAGCACCGCTTCCGGCGAGGGCCCGTCGAGGATGGGCGTGTCACCGGGATGGATGAGGCAACGCGCCGCGACCGAGGTGGGGCCGTTGCGGAAGAGCAGGACGGGGATCCTGCGGCCTTCGGATCGGAGGTGGCACACGCCGATGAGCTTTTGATCGGTCACGCGGCTCCCTTGAGCAAGTCGCGCGCCATCGCCCAGGCCAGCCGATTGGCCCCACTGGCCCGGATCTCGGCCACCAATGATAAGTAATTGGTTTTAAAACATTTTTATCGTGCGCGGAAGCGGGCATGGAAGCGGCCATCGGCCAGACTCCGGGCCCGATCGACCATCCCTGCGCGGCTCGAATCCTGGCCTGGGGCTCGATTCCTGGCTATTCGAATTGGAATTCCTGCGCAGGCTCCCGATTTGCGCCGATCCGCGCTCGCACGCCGCACGGCGGGCGCACCCTGGCACTCGCGTTGCGTAGCTGCGTCGTCCATGCAGCTGTCACGGTTCGTCGTCTCTTACCGCGACATCCGACCCGGCGAGCACGTGCTCTACAGCGTCCTCGCCGATCATTACGTCGGCATCGACGACGCCACGTCCGACGCGCTGGAGCGCTGGACGCGCGGGCGCCGCCCGGCGGACGCCGCCGAGCGCGAGACGCAGCAGGTGCTGCTCGAGGAAGGCTTCCTGGTGCGCTCGCGCGCGGAGGATGACGCGAATCTGCGCGCATTCCTCGACCGGGCCGCCGAGGGCGAACCGGGGACCATGCAGGTCACCCTGATGCCCACGCTCGCCTGCAACCTCGCTTGCACCTACTGCTTCCAGAAGGACCACCCGGCCTTCACCAAGATGCACGAGCGCACGGAGGACTCCACCCTCGAGTGGATCCTGCGCACGCTGGACGAGCGCGCGCTGCGCGTCCTGCACGTACACTACTTCGGAGGCGAGCCGCTCACCCGCAAGGACTTCATGCTTCGCACCGCGGAGGTGCTGAGCGCCTCGATGGAGGCGCGCGGCGGCCGGTTCCGCTGGTCGTGCACCACCAATGGGATCGGGCTCACCCCCGACTTCGCCCTCGAGATGCGCCGCTTCGGCGACGGCCTGTTCATGGTGACGCTCGACGGCGATCGCGAGACGCACGACCAGATGCGCGTCTACCGGAACGGCCGCGGGAGCTTCGACCAGATCTTCGACAACGTGGTCGCCTGCGCCGACCTCGTCCGGATCCTCGTCAACGGGAACTTCCTGCCCGAGCAAAGGGAGAGCTTCGAACGGCTGCTCGACCGGATCGAGGCGGCGGGCCTGCGCGGAAAGCTCGCGGGCGTGAACTTCAAGCCCATCGTCGACACGCAGAAGGCGAAGGCGAGCTGCACGGGCTGCGGCGACAAACAGGAGTCGCAGGTCCTGGTGCAGCTCAACAATGCGAGCTGCACTGGAAGAACAACTACACCATCGACCCCGAGGGCCGCGTCTACAAGTGCCCGGTAGTGGCGGGCATCCCCGGGTTGGAAGTGGCGCACGTCGCGGGAACGGGCCCGGAGAAGGTCGCGCCGCTCGTGGCCCTGCGGCCCTGGGAGAAGTGCGGAGACTGCCCATACCTCCCTGTCTGTGTCGGCGGATGCCTGGGCGGCAAGTACCTCAAGACCGGCCGCATGGATGAAGTCGCCTGCAAGAAGGAGAAGTACGAGCTGAGCTTCCGCGAGACGATCGTGCGCCGTTACCTCGCGGAATTCCCCGTCACCGAAGTGTCGTCCCCCGCAACCGCCGCGGCATAGGGCCGCAAATGGAGCGAACCATGAAGATCAAGCGCAGCGCCCGGAAGAGCACCCGCAAGGCAGCGCCCTGCATCATGATTCTCGTGCCCAACATTTCTTGACGTAATGCGATGGCGCCACGAGGCTTGGGGGCCTCGTGCGCCGCCTCCTGCTCGCGTTCCTCACCGCAGCTCTCGCCTGCAGGCCCTCGCAGACGAAGGGAGAATTCCGGCTGCGCATCGCGCTGGTCGGTCCGCTCACGGCGCTCACGCCGGGCGCCCAACCCAGCGCCAGCGGGTATGCGAAGGAATGGGTATTCGAGCCGCTACTGCGCACTGCATCTGACGGCTCGGCGATCTCCGGACTCGCCAGCCGGTTCCAATTTTCGAGCCCGTCGCGCGTGCTGTTGGAGATTCGCAATGGGGCGAAGTTCAGCGACGGATCTGCCATCACGCCAGAAAACGTCCGGCAGTCCCTCCGAGAGGCCGGGCTCGAGGTCCGCGAGCAGACACGCGGCCTCTTGATCGAGTCTCGTTCGACCCCGAACGGCTCTTGCTCCGCCGCGTGGTCCCGGGTCTTGGAAAAATCGATGAGGTCCTCTTGCTCGGGTTTCCCACGCCCCGGGATCCATTCGCGCGCACGCTGGCGGGAGACGCAGACCTCTTGATCGTGACCGATCCGAAGCAGCTGGAGTTCTTCCAAGGCATCAGCCGGTTGCGCATCATTCGTGCGCACGGCGCGAACGCGATCGCCGTCGCCATGGGCCTCAACCGGCTCAGCCGCGCAACCCGCAGTGCGATCGCCGCGGCGCTTCCGGTGGATAGCATCAGCAGGCTCGTCTTCGGAAATGAATGTCCTGCCTTTTCCGTCGGCCGCGATAAAAACCCCGTCCTGCCCGCCAGAGCATTGGAGATCACCGTCTTCCGGCAGGATCTCGCCTTGGAGCGCACCGCCTTGGCCGTCGCGCGAGCCCTGGGACGGCACGGGGGCGACGTCCGTTTGGTTTCTGTCGCTGATGCTTTCCGACTTGCCAAGAGTCAGGATTTCGATCTGTTGTTACTCCGGCCCCTCGTCTGGCCGGCCAGCTCGGCGGCGCTCGTCTGGGCGTCCGATTCGCCCTATAATCAAATCGGCTACAGCAATCCCAAGGTCGACGCCGCGCTGAGAGGCGGTGACTGGGCACGCGCCCTGCAAGAGTTGCGCGAAGACCCGCCGGTCGCCTTCATCTGCACCCCCGAGCGCCTGGCCGTCGTGGACAGCCGCGTCAAGAATCCCCAGGTCGGCCCGTACGGCTATCTGGAGACTTTGCCGGATTGGGAGATCTCGGAGTGAACGACCGATCGAGCCGACAGGAGATGGCGCGGAAGCTCCTCGTGCTGGTCGCGAGCTCGGGGATTCTCATCGCTCTGGTCGGTCTCTCCGCCATCTTCCTCCTGCGGCGCAGCGCCGAGCGGAGCTCCCAGGCGGCGCTCGCGGTCATCGCGGAGCAGGCGGCCTCGCGCATCGGCGCTTATCTCTCGCACCAGCGCGAGATGCTGCGCGCCCTCGCCGGGCTGGTCACGGGCATCACGGAGGCTGAGCGGCGGCTCGCGCAGGTAGCGCTCGACGCCCCCAGCCTGGGGCACGTGACGCTGCTCACTCCGCGCACCCCGGCGGACCGGCTCCCTCAGCGCCTGGCGCCCGCGGACGTCGTCGCGGCGCTGGCCGGCCGCGAGGTCGCCTCGGCCCTGTACTTCCGCGAGGACCTGACCCCGGCGATGGACGTCTGCGTCCCCGCCGGAGCGACGGCGGGAACCGCCGTGTGCGCCACGCTCGACCTGCTCGAGCTGCAGCGCCAGGTGCAGCGCATCCGCATCGGCGAGAGCGGGTTCGCGCTCGCCTTCGACGCCGAGGGCCGCCTCCTCGCCGCGGGCGCCCCCGCGCTCCGCGCCAACGTGCTGACCGGCGAGCCAATCGCCGAGTCGCCGCTGGCGAGCAGGGTAGCGCGTGGAGAGCCCGCGCCCCCCCAGCTGCACGGGGCCATCGGCGAAGACGTCCTGGCCGGGTGGGCGCGGCTGTCGGACCCGCGCTGGACGGTGGTGGTCGAGGAGCCCAAGCGCGAAGCATTGGCGCCGATGCGCAACGCGCTGATCGGTCTCTCCGCGGTTGCGGTGGCCGCGCTGTTCGTCACGCTGGCCCTCGGCGCCGCGCAGTCCCGGCGCGTCCTCGATACGTTGGAGACCGAGGAACGGTGGCGCACCGCAGGGCGCATCGCGACCGGCATCTCGCACGATCTGGGGCACCGGCTCGCCATCCTGCAGTCCACGGCCGCGCTCGCCGAGGCGAACGACCCCGCGTACCTCCCGCTCATCCGCGACAACCTGCGCGCGGAGACCGCCACCTTGAAGAAGTTCGTGGCCGACTTCGCCGACCTCTCGCGCGAGGTATCGCCGGACCAGTTCCTCCCGCTCGACCTGAATGCGTTCGCCCACAGCATCGGGCGCACCGCCGTCCCGCACGCAGAGAAGGCTGGCGTGCACATCACCGTCATGCCCGCTGCCGAGGCGCCTTGGGTCAACGGAGACCGCTACCTGCTCGAGCGCGCCGCGCTGAACCTGCTCTCCAACGCCATCGAGGCCTCGCCCCCCGGCGTGCAGGTCTCGATCGAGGTGTCGCAGCGGGACACCGTGGCGACGCTCAAGGTGACCGACCGCGGCCCGGGGATCGCGCAGGAGCGACTGCCGCGCATCTTCGACGCCTTCAAGTCCACCAAGCGCACCGGCGCTCACGTGGGCATGGGCCTTCCCAACGTGCGCCGGATCGTCGTCGCCCACGGTGGAGACACCGCGGTGGAGAGCGAGCTCGGAAGAGGATCGACATTCTCGATCGTGCTGCCCGTCCAGCCGAGGCCGGCTTGAGCGGGCCAGCGGACGTCAATCGTCCTCGTCCGATCCGATTCCGTACGACTTCAGCTTGGCCTTCAGCGTCGAGTAGCCGATGCCGAGGCCCTCGGCGGTCCGCCGGCGGTTCCAGCCGTTCTGGGCCAGCGTCTTCTTGAGGAAGCCGCGCTCGAAGGCGGACATCGCCGACTGCAGCGACGTCTCCCGCTCGGCGTCGCGCCGCAGCCCTGCGGCGACCACGAACTCGAGCGGCAGGTCGCTCTCCTCGATGATCTGCGACTCGCACAGGACTGCCATCCGCTCGAGCAGGTTCTGCAGCTCGCGGATGTTCCCCGGCCAGCCGTACGTCTCGAGCAGCTGGGCGGCGCCGTCGGAGAGCACTTGCGGGATCCGGCCCATCTGGACGGCGGAGCGGGCGAGGAAGTGGTGGGCCAGCTCGCGGATGTCCTCGCGGCGCTCCCGCAGCGGCGGCACCTGGATGGGCACCACGTTGAGGCGGTAGTACAGGTCCTCGCGGAAGCGACCCTCCTTGACCATCTCGGGCAGGCTGCGGTTGGTGGCGCAGATCACGCGCAGGTCGAGCTGGATGGGCCGGGCGCCGCCGACGCGCTCGATCTCGTGCTCCTGCAGCGCGCGGAGCAGCTTGGCCTGGACGTCGAGCTTCAGCTCGCCGATCTCGTCGAGGAACAAGGTGCCGCCCGAGGCGAGCTCGAACTTGCCGTACTGCAGCTTGGTCGCGCCGGTGAAGGAGCCCTTCTCGTGCCCGAACAGCTGGCTTTCCACCAGGCTCTCCGGGACCGCCGGCAGGTTCACGGCGACGAACGGGCCGCTGCGCCGATCGGAGTGCTCGTGGACGTACCTCGCCAGCATCTCCTTGCCGGTGCCGCTCTCGCCGGTGATCAGCACGGTGACGGGCTTGGCGGCGATCTTCTCGGCAATGGCCGCGACGTTTCGCATGACGGCGGTGTGGCCGAGCACCATCGGCTTCTGGTCGCGGCTGGCCTGCTCCTCGCGCAGCCAGGCCAGCTCGCGGGCCGACTTGAGCTGGTCGAGCGTCTTCGCCACCCGCGCGTTCAGCTCGGGAGGCGAGAAGTCCTTGGTGACGTAGTCGAGGGCCCCCAGGCGCATCGCCTCCACCGCGACAGGGACCTCCTTGAGGACGGAGATCATGATGACGCCGATGTCGGTGTGCTTCTCCCGCACCTGCCGGAGGACTTCCAGGCCGCCGATGCCCGGCATCTGTACGTCGAGGAGCATCACGTCGACGGGGCTCGACTGCACCGCCCGCAACGCCTCCTCCCCCGAGCCGACAGCCAGCGGGCGCATGCCGGCGGAGCGGACGATCTCTTCCATCGTCTGCCGCATGCTGCAGTCGTCGTCGACGATGAGGACCGTTGCGGCGCGCGCCATCTCCCGAGTCTACCTCGACTGCGACGGCACGGACATCCTGCGCGCCGGCGCCCGTACCCGGGCGGCGAGCCGGATCCCGAGCAGCACCACGAGGATCGCGGTGAAGAGGACCGGCTGCAGCAACGCGGTCTTGAACCGCCAGATGAAGTGGACGCAGGCGAGCCCGCCCGCCAGGTACGCCAGGCGGTGTAGAGACTTCCAGCGGCGGAACCCGAGCCGCTTCACCCACGCTTGCGTGGAGGTGATCGCCAATGGGACGAGCGCGCACCAGGCGGCGAAGCCCACCGTGACGAAGCGCCGCTTGGCGACGTCCTTGGCGATTCCGCCGAAGTCGAATCCCTGATCGACGAACAAGTACGTCGAGAGGTGCAGGCAAGCGTAGAAGAAGGCGAACAGCCCCAGCATCCGGCGCACGCGCAAGGGCCAGCTCCAACCGGCGACGATCTGCAGCGGCGTGCATGCGAGCGAGCAGAAGAGAAGCGAGATCGCGTACAGCCCCAGCCGGTTCAGCACCTCGGCGACGGGATCCGGACCGAGTGTCCCGCGCACGGCCCGCGACGCGAGCCACAGAAGCGGCGAGAGCGCGGCGGCGAAGACGAGCGGCTTGAGCCACGGCTGCTTCGCAGCCTTGTTCATCAGAAGAATTTCCTCAGGTCCATTCCGGCGTAGAGCTTCCCCACCTGGTCCGCGTAGCCGTTGAACTTCTGGGTGGGCTTGCGGAAGAGCTCACCGATCCGCCGTTCCTTCGCCTGGCTCCAGCGCGGGTGGTCGACCTCGGGATTCACGTTGGCATAGAAGCCATACTCGGTGCCCCCGCCGTACTGCGACCAGGTGGTAGGCGGCTGCGTCTCCTGCAGCCGGATCCTGACCAGCGACTTGGCGGACTTGAACCCGTACTTCCAGGGGACCACCAGGCGGATGGGAGCGCCGTCCTGCTTCGGCAGCTCCTCGCCGTACATGCCGACCGCGAGCAGGGTGAGAGGGTGCATGGCCTCGTCGATGCGCAGGCCCTCGAGGTACGGGAAGGGAATGGCCCCGAAAGCGCCGACGCCGGGCATGTTCTTGGGCTGCACGGCCGTCTCGAACGCGACGTACTTCGCGCGCGAGGTGGGCTGCACCTTCTCGAGCAGCGTGGCCAGGGGAAAGCCGTCCCAGGGGATGACCATCGACCACGCCTCGACACAGCGCAGCCGGTAGACGCGCTCCTCGAGGGGCAGCTTGAGCAGCTCGTCGATGTCGAAGGCGGCGGGCTTCGCGCATTCGCCCTCCACCTTCACCGTCCAGGGCCGCGTCTGCAGCTTCGCTGCGTGGCGTGCTGGATCGTCCTTGTCGGTGCCGAACTCGTAGAAGTTGTTGTAGTGGGTGATCTCCTCGAAGGAGTTCTTCTTCTCCTCCGTTGACGGCTGGCCCGGCTTGACGCCGTCGAGCTTGCGCCCGTGCGGCGTCTCGGCCGCCCGCGCGTGGCGCGGGAGCAGCAGCGCGCCGGCGCCGGCTGCTCCGAGGGCGAGGAACTCGCGACGGCGCAGGTAGAGCGCTTTCGAGGTGATCTCCGACGACCGGATGCGCATCACTTCCTCCCTGTCCCCGATGCGCCAGGATCGTTACAGCGGCCGCCTCGACCCCGCCAGCTCAAGAGTTACGAGCTCTCGGCGGCGGGCTCGGCCTTCCGCACGATGGGCGGCACGGGCGTGATCACGGGCGGGTCGTGCCGCACCTCGGGCTCGGCCAGGGCCACGCCGCGGCGCCGTGCATTCCAGCGCTCGCGCGTGTCGCGCTGCTCTTCGGGCGACAGCTGGGCACGGTGCAGGTCGCAGATGAAACCGGCCCGCGGGCCCCGCGACCGATTCGGGCAGCCGTCCACGCGGCAGCTCATGTCCAGCGTGCGGCGGGCCCGTGGCGCCTTGGGGGGCAGCCGCACGATGCGCTGGGCGGGGACGGCGGTGGGCAGCTTCCCTTCCGCCGCCAGCCGCTTGTTGCGCTCGACGATGCTCTTCTGTTCCGCCGCGGAAAGCTTTTTCGAGTGCTCGCGGCAGAACCAGCGGTTGCGCGGGCCAGCTCCCGGCTCGCCGCAGCCCGGAACCGGGCACAGCCGGCCAGCCCGACGGCCGTCGACCTCCACGCGGCCGGCGGAGGCGCGCGCTACCGCATCTTTCACCTGGCGCTGCACCAGCTCGCCGATCGCCGAGCTCAGGTCTTGCGCGAACCGCTCGATCAGCGCGCGGAAAGAGGCATCCCTGTTTCGTTGGGCCATATGATTGTTGCGTTTTTTTGCGCAGGAAGGTTGGAACGCGATCTATCTATCCGGTGGCGCCGCGAAGCGCGAGCGAAATCTTCGCCACGGCCGATGTCAACGTCCAAACACGCCTTTGAGCTTGTTCGCGGCGTCTTGTTTCGCCTTCTCGGCCTGCTGCTGCGCCTTCTGTTCCAGCTCCTGCTGTTTCTGCTGCGCGACCTGTTGCCCCTGCTCCTTCTTCTGGTCGGCGGGGCCGCCGAGGACCCCGGAGATGAGGCTCGACCCGGCGGACTTCACGATCGCCTCCACCGCGCCCCGGATGTCGAGGTCGGTGATGCTCGGGCTCGTGGGCGGTCCCACGATGCGGAGCCCGACGGGAACGTTGGTGTCCCCGGCATGTCCAGGGTGCCGTCGAGCCGGATGCCGCCCGAGAAGCTCATCTCCGCCTGCGGCGTCGACGCCTTGAGCGGCTCTTTCAGGCGCGCCCACCCATCCTTCACGGTGAGCCCGAAGGGAAGGTCCTTGCCGAAGTCCGTCACCCCGCTCTGGGGCACCTTCCCGCGCAACGCTCCGGGCAGCGCTCCCATCACCGGCGAGGCCGCCGAGGCGACGATGTCCTTGCCGTAGAACTTTCCGTCCAGGACGTGCCCGAGCATCACGCCCGAGAGCGACTTCGTCAGGTTGGCGATGTCCTGGCCCCGCCCGTCGAATGTGACGTCTCCGTCGAAGCGGCCCGCCAGCACCTTCCGCGGCGAGCCCATCGCGGCGGCTTTTTCCAGGTCGATTCCGCGCACCTTGGTGGCGACGTGCCACGGGTCCTTCGGGTGCGCGAGCCTGATGCGCGTGCCGCCTGCGTCGATCTGCCCGCCGAGTCCCTGGATCGACGCCGTCTGCACGGCGATCTCGTCCTCCTTCATGGTCACGTCCGCCGCCACGCTTTGGAACTGCTGCTTCTTGTACGTGACGCGGGCAAGCTTCGCCGTCGCATGCCCCGAGAGTCCGGCGAACGTCTTCGGATCGGGCGGCGGCTTCTCCTCCGGTTGCGTCTTCGAGACGAGGAGCATCCGGTCGAGGTCGAGGTGCTCGCTGGTCACCAGCAGCTCGAACTGCTTGGTCGCCTTGTCGCCCGCGCCCTTCGTCTCTGCCCAGCCGTGCGCGTCGATGCGGTCGTCGAGCACGTGGAGCGCGACCGCCTCCAGCTCGATGCGCTGTTGCGGGTTTGCCGTCGTCCCCGAGGAGCTGCGCGTCCCCTTCGCCGAGAGCTCGAGTCGCTGGCCGGGCGGCTTGTCCAGCGATTGCCCGGGCCGCAGGTCCGCGCCGGCGAGATCGACGTTCGCGTCGAACGCGAGCTTGCCTTGCGCGGCGCCCTTCAAATGGGCGACCAGGGTCATCGGGGCGCCCGCCGCCTTGGTCATCGTCTGCGGCAGCGCCAGCCTCACCGGCGTGAGATCGACGCGCACTTCCAGCGCTTGCGACGCCTGCGTCCCGCTCGCGTGCACGAGCAGCCCGATGGGTCCCGCCACCTGGCCCTTCAGTTGCCTCGCGAGCGGCGGGTAGTACGCGGCGAGGCGGGCAGGGTCGAGGTCGTGGCTGCGGATCTCCAGACCGTCGATGCGCGGAGACGGCGTGTTCAGGGCCGACGCACGCCCCTGCCCGGTGATGCCCGCCGGCCCGAGGTCGAGGCGGAGCTTGGAGATCTGCACGTCCCCCTTCTCGGCGTCGCCCTTCACGTCGGTGTCGAGCACGACGTCCAGGGCCCTTCCACCTTCCGCCCCGGCGAACTTGAGCCCGAGCGCACGCACCGCTCCCTGGATACTGGTCGGGCCCTTGCCGCCCGGCACCGCCGCGCCGAGCTGCGCCTCGAAGTTCGCATCCAACCGGCCCGCCTCGAGGCCGACGTCCTTGGGGACGAAGGGGGCCAGCGGAGAGAGGTCGATGGGCTGCACCTTGAGAGTGACCTTCTCCGGCGTGGGCACCAGGGTGGGCGGAAGCGGCGCGGCGTGCAGCCGGAGCTCGAAGTTCTTCTGCTCGGCGAGGACGGCCGCGGTCACCACCACGTCCAGCGGCTTGCCGGCGCGCAGGTCCTCGAGCGTCACGTCGAGGTGCTGGATCGCCAGCTGCCTCTGCGCGCGTCCAGACCGATCGACCAGCGCGATGCGGGCGTCGCGCAGCGCGGCGTGGTCGACGCGCAAGAAGGAGAGGTCGCCCTGCTTCTGCTCCTCGGCCGGCTTCTTTGCCTCGGGCTCCTTCGGCTGGGTCTCGGCGAGCTTCTTCTGCAGGCGGTCCAGGTTGGTGGTGCCGTCGTCGAACCGGATCAGGTTCACGTTCAGCCCATCCACTTCGGCGGAACGGATGAGCACGTCCTTGCCGCCGGTGCGGATCGCGCGGAGGAGCGCGGCACGGACGTCGATGCGCTTCACCTGCGCGAGCGGAACGCCTTCGCCAGCCGCGGGGCCGATGCCCACGTCACTGACCGCAACCCCGAGGCCGGTGAGCACCTTGGTGGAGACCGACCCGATGGTCACCGGCCGGCCGAGTTGCTGCGACAGCTTCGCCGCCTCGTCGTGCGCCTTGCTGGTGAGGACGGAGTCGAGCACGAACAGCCCGATGACGACCACCAGGATCAGCGCGCCGAGAACGGCGCCGACGACGATCGGCCATTTCCTCTTTGCAGGCGCATCCATGGCCGCCAAAGCTACGTCCGCCTGCTGGCGCTGTCAGGTGACCCCCGGCGGGAGTGCAGCCGCGAGCACAGTCGCGGGGCGTGCGCTCAGCCTTGCGCCTGTGTCCGCAGGGATCCGGCAAGCTGACCGCAGGCGCCGCCCACTGACTGACCGTGCGGGAGACGCAGGAGCGTCCGCACTCCGCCGGCAGCGAGCCGCCTTTGAAAGGCGCGGCAGCGGGCGAGCGGCGGCGCCACCTGCCGCGGATCCGGACCGGGGTTGAGCGGGATCAGGTTCACGCGAACGTCCAGGCCGCGCGCGAAGTCCGCCAGCGCGTCCGCCTCGCGGTCCGAATCGTTCACTCCCTGGATGAGCGTCCATTGCAGCAGCACCGTGCGCGGCGCCCGCGCAATCGCGGCGCGCACCTCGCCCAGGCTGAAGCGCCGCGCGACGGGCAGGAGCGCGAGCCGTGCGGCCGGATCGACGGCGTGCAGGCTGACGGCCAGGTTCACGCGCGAGCGCGCGAAGAGATCGTCCATGCGCGGCACGATCCCCACCGTGCTCACGGTGATGCGCCGCTCCGGCACCGCGAATCCGGCGGGTTCCCGCAACACGGCCACGGCGCGCAGCACCGCCTCGAGATTGTCGAGAGGCTCGCCCATCCCCATGAAGACCACGTTGGGCGGCGCGAATCCGAGGTGCCGGGCGACCAGGGCGTACTGGAGGACGATCTCCGATGCGTCCAGGTTGCGCACCAGGCCCAGCCGCCCCGTCTCGCAGAACACGCAACCGCGCGCGCACCCGACCTGGCTGGAGAGACACACCGTCCAGCGCTCCTTGGCGCGTAGGCGCGAGGCGGGCTGGTGGATGGCGACCGTCTCGACGAGGTTGCCGTCGCCCAGCCGCACGGCGAAGCGGACCGTGCCGTCCGCATCCTGCGCCACCTCCGCGGCAGGCATGTCCGTCTCGAAGCGCGACCGCGCCTCGGCGAAGAGACCCCGCGCCGGTGGCTCGCGGACCGGCCGCCCGGCGAGCCCAGCGACCAGGGCGCGCGCCAGCACGCGGGCGCCGCCGCGCGAAGCCCCGCGCGAAGTCGCCCAGGCGGCGAGGTCCGCTTCGGTCTGTCCGGCCAGGTGCATCGCGAAGAGGTTCTAGCGCCGCACTCGCCCGCCGGCCAGCGCCCGGTAGACGCGCGCATCGCGCCAACGCGGGACGCCCGCCGGCCGCCGGTCCCAGAAGTTCACGACCAGGGTCACGCGCAGCCTGCCCGGTGGTCCGGGCAGCTTCCGCCCCGGCGTGCGCCCCCGCGCGTCGAGCACGCCGTGGAACAGCCCGCCGTCGAAGACCGCGTACCGGTTGGGTCGCGGCGAGACCACCTGCAAATCGCCGGCGGCTGCAGGCGTCGGCTCGCCTCGGCGGCCGGCGCGCTGGTCGGTCACCGCCAGCTGCCCGCCCCTGACGCGGTTGAAGAAGAACACGCTGGACTCTAGCGGGTGCCGCAGCCCGCGCGCGGCGCGCACGTCCTGGTCGAAGTGGAATCCGACGGGCACGTCGTTCGTGTACGATCGCCCGATCCACCACTCGGCCCCGGCGCACCGCGCGTCCGGAGCGGCGAGCCGCCACAGCGCCAGGACAGCCTCCTCGACGGGGTTTGTGGCCGGCTCGCCGCGCGGCATCCAGAAAGTCGTGAAGTAGCTCTGCCCGAGACGCTCCGGGCCGAGCCGTCCGATGGCGCGCCGCGCCCGCCGCACCAGCGCGTCGTCGAGGGCGGCGTCGAGGACGCGGACGAGGCCGGCCGGCGGGGTGATCCGCCTCGCCGAAAAAATCCGATTCGCATCTTGTGATCCCGGCGTGCGTTGTGGCACAGAGCCTCGATGCTGCATCCGCAGGACTGGTCCATCGAGCGCGCGCTCCAGCTCTACAACATCCCGAACTGGGGCGCGGGGTACTTCAACATCAACTCGAAGGGTCACCTGGTCGTCCATCCGAACGGGCAGCCGGGCCCGGTGATCGATCTGATGGACGTCGTCGACGACATCCGGGAACGCAAACTGGGCTTCCCTTGCGTGGTGCGGTTCCAGGACGTGCTCCGCTCCCGCGTCAAGCAGCTCAACGAGACCTTCCGCAGCGCGATCGCGCAGCACGGGTACAAGGGCCAGTACTTCGGCGTCTATCCGACCAAGGTGAACCAGATGCGCGAGGTGGTCGAGGAGATCCTCGACGCCGGCGCGCCCTATCACTTCGGGTTGGAGGCGGGCTCCAAGGGCGAGCTGCTCATCGTGCTGGCGCTGAACACCGACCCCGAGGCGCTCACCATCTGCAACGGCTACAAGGACGAGGAGTACCTGCGCCTCGCCCTGGTGGGCCGCAAGCTGGGCCGCAAGATCATCGTGGTCATCGAGAAGCTGTCCGAGCTTCCCGAGCTGCTCCGGCTCTCGGAGGAGATGAACGTGCAGCCGCTGATCGGGCTGCGCAGCAAGCTCTCCACCAAGGGCACCGGCAAGTGGGAGTCCTCGTCGGGAGACTTCGCCAAGTTCGGGCTCACCACGCCGGAGCTGATCCAGGCGGTCCGGATGCTGAAGGACCGCGGGATGGAAGGCGCGGCGAAGCTCTTCCACTTCCACGTGGGCAGCCAGCTGACCGACATCCGCACCGTGAAGGACGTGGTGAACGAGGGCGCACGCATCTACGCCAAGCTGCGCAAGATGGGTGTCGTGCTCGAGTACTTCGACGTCGGCGGCGGCCTGGGTGTCGACTACGTCGGCGCGCGCAGCACCTCCTACGTCTCGTCGCTCAACTACTCGGTCGAAGAGTACGCCGCCGACGTGGTCTACACGGTCCAGCAGATCTGCACGAACGAAGGCGTGTCCGAGCCGCATATCGTGAGCGAGTCCGGACGCGCCCTCACCGCGCACCACTCCTGCATCCTGATGAACGTCTTCGGCCACATCGAGTTCGGCGAGAACGGAGCCGAGATCTCGGACGGCGTCGTTACGCCGGTGCCGGACGCGCCCGAGACGCCGATCGTCCGCGAGATGCGCGAGATCGTGGCGGGGCTGACGCCGAAGAACTCGGGCGAGACGTACAACGATGCCGTCTCCAAGAAGGAGCAGGCCCTGACGATGTTCAAGCTCGGGATCCTCGGCCTCGAGGAGCGCGCCATCGTGGAGGGGCTCTTCTGGCGCCTGTGCCGGAAGCTGGTGGGGATCAACAAGCGCCGCAAGCGGGTCCCCGGCCAGACGCGCGGGCTGGAGGACCGGCTCGCCGACCAGTACATGGCGAACTTCTCGGTCTTCCAGAGCGCGCCCGACCATTGGGCGATCGACCAGCTCTTCCCCATCGTGCCGCTGCACCGGCTCGACGAGGTGCCCACCCGCGACTCCACCATCGTGGACATCACCTGCGACTCGGACGGGAAGATCGACAGCTTCATCGAGAACGAGACGGTCGACGAGACCATCGCGCTCCATCCCTTGCGCGAGGGTGAGCCCTATTACCTGGGAATGTTCCTCACCGGCGCCTACCAGGACATCATGGGCGACATGCACAACCTCTTCGGCCGCGTGCACGAGGTGCACGTGTTCGTGGACGACGAGGACCCCGAGGACTACTACATCGAGGAGGTCATCCCCGGGGACACGCTGGAGCGGGTGCTGGTGCGGGTGCAGTACGAGCCCAGCGACCTCGCCAAGCGGGTGAAGCAGGCGCTGGACGCGAAGGTTCGCGAAGGGTCGGTCAAGCCGAAGGAGTCCGTCTCGCTCACCGACTTCTACGAGCAGGCGATGCGGGGGTACACCTACCTCGGCAGCGTTTGACAGCCGCCGCCGTATTCGGCGGCGCTGCGCTTTCGAACGGGACCGTGCCTGGGGCGGCCGACAATCATCCGCCGGCCACGGGGGCAGGCTCGCGCAGGCCCAGCTCGTCGAGCTTGCGCAAGAGGCTGGACCGAGCGATGCCCAGCTCGCGCGCCATCGCGCCGCGCTGCCCGCGGTGCCGTTCCCAGGCGGAGCGGACCGCCAGTGCCTCGATCTGCTCGAGCGTCCTGCCGCGCAGATCGATCAGCTCGCGGGGATCGGCTGCCTCGCTGCCTTCGGGGCAACGCCGCGAGCCGTCGTCGATGCGCAGCGCAGACCCGCGGATCGTCGCGGTATCGCTTAGCACGACCGCGAGCTGGACCACGTGGCGTAGCTCGCGCGCGTTCCCCGGCCAGCGATGTGCGAGCAGGCGGGACCGCGCGTCGGCCGAGAAGCCTCGCTGCACGCCGTCTCCCTCCTGCGCGAGGAAATGCTCGGCCAGCGGGACGATGTCCTCCTTGCGCTCGCGGAGCGGCGGGAGCTCCACCGAGAGCCCGGCCAGGCGGTAGTAGAGGTCCTCGCGGAACGATCCCGCCCGGACGAGCTTCCTCAGGTCGCGGTGCGTGGCGCAGACGATGCGCACGTCGATGCGGCGCGGACGCGGCGAACCCACCGGCTTGATCTCGCCTGCCTCGAGAGCGCGGAGCAGCTTGACCTGCAGCGGAGGCGGGAGATCCCCGATCTCGTCCAGGAACAGCGTCCCGGAGTCGGCGGCACCGAATGCGCCCGGGCTCGACCCCACCGCCCCGGTGAACGCCCCGCGCTCGTGCCCGAACAATTCGGCCTCGGCCAGCTCGGGCGAGATGGCTCCGCAGTTCACCGGCACGAACGCCTCGCCCGCGCGCGGCGACAGCTCGTGAACGGCGCGCGCGGCCACTTCCTTTCCGCTGCCGCTCTCTCCCAGGATGAGCACCGGCAGCCTCGACGGCGCAGCGCGCCGGAGCATCTCCAACGCGCCGCCCAGGACGGGATCGCAGGTGATCACTCCGGGCAGCGGCGCCGGTGCGGTGGGCGAGTCGCGCTCGATCCGCAAGACCTGCGATCCGACGCGCAGCGTGGACCCGGCGGACACCTCGGCTTCGGCGACCCGCGATCCGTCCACGACGGTGCCGTTGGTAGAGGCGAGGTCCTTCACCCACACCCGGCCATCGCGCACATGCAAGCGGCAGTGAAAACCGGAAACGAAGCGGTCTTCCAGAACGACCTGGTTCTGCGCGTGCGCGCCTACCGAGATCGCGCCTGCATCGAGTTCGGGGACGAGCTGGAGGGCGCGCGCAATCTCGGTCATGGGTTCTCTCCGGAGGTCGTGTACGACCGATACGCGGAGCGCGACGGCGCGCCAGTCGGATCCCTGACCGAGACGCCTCGAACGCGGCGAGGCGCCGCCGGAAACGCGTTGGCTTTTCGGCGGATCGCTCGGCGCCGGCACCCGACCGATTGTCCGGGTCGCTCGTTTGCGCGGGACAGCGCCGTTATGCTGCTGCAATGCGCCCTTGCGTCGCCGTGCTCCTGCCGCAGAGCAGCTACCGCGGCGACGATCTGCTCGCGGCCGCCGCGCGTGTGGGCGTCGACCTGTTCGTGGCCTCGGACCGGTGCCACGTCCTCGCCGAGCAGTGGACGGAGGGCTCGCTCCCGCTGGACTTCACCGACCCCGACGGCGCGGCGCGGTCCCTCGCCGAGGCCGTCCGCCCGCGCAAACCCGTGGCCGTGCTCGGCACCGACGATCAGACGGCCGTCATCGCCGCGCGCGCAGCCCGGCTGCTCGGATTGCTCCACGACCCACCTGAAGCGGTCGAGGCGGCGCGGAACAAGCGCCTCTCCCGGGAACGACTGCGCAACGCCGGCGTGCCTGTGCCGCGCTTCCAGGTCGTGCAGCTGGGCGGCCCGATCCCGGACGGCGTGCCTTTTCCCTGCGTGGTAAAGCCTCTGGTGTTGTCGGCAAGCCGCGGCGTGATCCGGGCGGACGGCCCAGCGGAGCTTCAAGCCGCACTGGATCGCGTCGGCCGGCTGCTCCGGTCGCCGCAAGTGGCCGTCCGGCGCGACGCTGAGCTCGCGAGCGTCCTGGTCGAGGAGTTCCTCCCCGGCCCCGAAGTGGCCGTGGAAGGGCTGCTGACGCGAGGGGAGCTGACCGTCCTGGCGCTGTTCGACAAGCCGGACCCGCTGGACGGTCCGTACTTCGAGGAGACCCTCTACGTCACCCCGTCGCGTCATCCCGAGGAGCTGCAGCAAGCGGTGGCGCGCGCGACGGCTTCGGCGGCGCGAGCGCTAGGGCTCACGCACGGGCCCATCCACGCCGAGCTGCGGCTGACCGGGGACGGACCGCGTATCCTCGAAGTGGCGGCGCGATCGATCGGCGGCCTCTGCGGCCGCGCGCTGCGTTTCGGCGTGGGAGTCACCCTGGAGGAGCTGCTCCTTTTGCACGCGCTGGGCGGCCCACCCGTGCTGGTCCGGGAGAACGCGGCGTCGGGCGTGCTGATGCTGCCTATCCGCCGCGGCGGCGTCCTGCGCGAGGTGCGCGGCCTTGCCGAGGCACGGGCCGTGCCCGGCGTCACCGACGTGGTGGTCACCGCGCACGCCGACGAGGAGCTGGTCCCACTCCCCGAGGGCGCCAGCTACCTGGGCTTCGCCTTCGCCCGCGGCGAAACACCCGCGGAAGTGGAATCGGCGCTGCGCCGTGCCGGCTCCTTCATCGAACCGCTTCTCGACCCCAAGCTCCCCACGGCCCGCCCCCGCTGAACCGCATTTCTAGGTCCGGCCGACCTGGCCGGTGGTGGGCTCCGTTCAACAGAACCACGGCTCGGTGAGCCGCGGCACCTTGCGGGAAGCGCGCCTGGGAGCCTCGTGCGGCTGCGGATCGGCGAGTGCGCGCAGCTTGCGGAAGGTGTCCATCGGATCCGCCCCGGCTTCCACCTGCGCCTTGGCCAGCGCGGCCGACGCGCGCCACAGCTCGTCGACGCGCGGGTCCGGGTGGGTCCAGCTCCAGCCGAACTGATCGGGCTCGAACGTCCGCAGCCACGGACGCGGCTCGTCGCCGTCCAGGATCGCCGACCCCGGCGGAATGAGCAGCCGGAGCGTGTACTGGACCGGGTCGATCTGTTCGACGAGGTCGTGCTGCACCGCGAACTCGAACAACTCGGCCACGTCGCCCAGCGCGGTCCAGGGCGTGTAGGGCAACAGCGTGGGCCGCAGATCGATCCCCGCCGCCCGGACCAGCCGCAAGGCGACCGGGACGTCGGCCGCCGTGTGGCCCTTCCGGAGCGCCAGGAGCACCGAGTCGTTGAGCGACTCGACGGCGCTGGTGATGAACAGGCAACCGCAAGCGGCCAGCTCCGCCAGGATTTCGCGGTGCTGCAGGAGGTGCTCAATCTTGATCGTCGCGTCGAACGTGGCGTCCGGCCAGCGGGCGTGCAGCTCGCGCACCACGCGCAGCGCATGCGTAGGCCCGTTGAGGAAATCCGGGTCTCCGAAGGTGACGTGGCGCGCCCCCGCTTCGATCTGCTGCTCGATGTCCCCCAATACCGTGTCGCGCGGCACCGCGACGAAATGCCCGCGGTACACCGGCACGATCGGGCAATGGCGGCACGAATGCTTGCAGCCGCGCGACGCCTCGACGGAAGCGACGAGCCGCGTTTCGGCTTCGATCTCCAGCCGCGCGTACCGGTCGAGCACGGGGAGCCCAGCGCGGCTGGGCACCGCTGGAGCGAGCTTCTCGCGCGCAGGCAGCGGCGCTGCGCCCGCGGTGCGCACGCCGGGCACCGCCGCGGTATCGTCGCGCTCCAGCGCCTCGGCGAGCAGGCGCAGCGGCACGTCGGCCTCGGCGCCGATGACCGAGTCCGCGTGCCGATCCAGCAGGTGCTCCGCGTTGAGCTGCGCGTACACCCCGAAGAAGCAGACGTGGGCGTCCTCTCGCGCGCGCTGCGCCACGCGTACTCCGAGCCGCAGCGCGGTGTGCATCGGCACCGAGATGGCGACCAGGCTGGCGCGCCTGAGGACTTCGTCGTCGACGGCTTCCACGGACACGTCCAGTGCGGCCGGCGCGAATCCCGCCCGTCGCAGCTCGGCCAATGCGGTCGCCGCCGCCACCGGCTGCCGCCCGAGCTCGTAGCAGGACACGACGAGGATGTCGCCGCGGTTCCGCACCCTACCCCTTGGCCTGCGGCGGCTTGTAGTCGGGCGGGAGCGCCGCGCCTTCCCCGAAGAAGTACTTCTCCGCCTGGTCGAAGAGGATCTGGTTCGCCTGCTCGCTTCCGCCGGCGAGCCGGTACTCGTTCATGATCATCTTGAAATGCTCCAGCCACATCTTCCAGGCCTCCTGGGAGACGCTCTCGTAGATGCGCTGCCCCAGGTCGTTGGGGAACGGTTTGAACTCCAGGCCGGGCAGCTCGCGCTGGAGCTTGACGCACTTCACCATCCGCGCCATCGGCACCTCCTGCCGCTTTGTGTATCACCGAGATCGCCTCACGGCTCGCCGCGCGGCGGCAGGCGAGCGGGCAGGCGCCGGCATGATACCGTCCCGGACGTGGCGTCGCCCTTGGATCTCCAGTTCTTGCGCCTGGTCAACGACCATGCGTCGCCGGCGCTGGACCACGTCATGGCGGCAGCGTCGAATCGCGGTCTGTTGCTGACGCTCGCCGCCGCGTTCGCCGTGTACCTGGGCGTGCGTTCCCCGCATCGCTGGGTGGCGGCCGCGCTCCTCCTCGTCGCAGTGGGTGTCGCCGACCTGGTTTCCGTGCGCGTGGTGAAGCCGGCCATCGACCGCGAGCGGCCGTGCCACTCGCTCGCTTCTGTCCGCGCGCCGCTTGGCTGTGGATCGGGCAAGTCGTTCCCCTCCGCGCACGCGGCGGACACAGCGGCCGCTGCCGCCGTGGTCAGCTGGGCGGCGCCGGCGCTCGCACCGCTCGCCCTGGCTATCGCGCTGCTGGTGGGCGTCTCCCGGGTCTACCTCGGGGTGCACTACCCGTCCGACGTGGTCGCGGGCTGGGTACTGGGCGCGGCGATCGGACTCGCGCTCATCGCGATCGCGCGTTTGCGCTACGCCGTGCGGGTGCGCTGAGGTCCTGCCGCACCGCCCGCCGACGCCCTCCGGCCGCGCGGGCAGGCGGGGGCGTACTCGCCGTGCATACGTTGTGGCCAGACCTCTTCGGGGAGAAGCACGCATGAGCATCATTGGATTCCTGATCTTCGGCCTCGTCATCGGCCTCATCGCCCGGGCCGTCTTTCCGGGCCGCCAGCAGATGGGCTGGCTCTCTACCGCCGTGCTGGGCATGGTCGGCTCGCTGGTGGGCGGACTCATCGGGCACGCGCTGTTCGGCAACCGATCGGCCGCGGACGGCAGCTGGGGCTTCACGCCCGGCGGCTGGATCTCGTCGATCATCGGCGCGATCATCGTCCTCTGGGCCTACCTGGCGCTCGCGGGCGGCCGCCGCCGCACCGTCTGAGGGATCGGCGCAGGTCCTCCCGCGACTCCTCACTCGCGGAGCTTCCGTTTTCCGCGCGTTGAGCGAGGATGCGGGCCGTGCCGACGGACCTGTGGATCTTCCTGGCCGGCCTCCTGGCCGGCAGCGTGAATGCCGCGGCCGGCGGCGGGACCCTGCTCGCGTTTCCGGTGCTCATCGGCGTCGCGCATCTCTCCCCCCTGGTAGCGAATACGACCTGCACGGTGGGCCTGCTCCCCGGGATCATCGCATCTACCGGTGGGTACTGGCGCGAGCTGTCCGCCGGCCTGCGGCGCGATGCGCGCCGCCAGCTCCTCCCGTCGGCGCTGGGCGGCGTGCTGGGTGCGTGGCTGCTGCTCAGCCTGGGCGGGCGCGTCTTCGCCCGCGTCGTCCCGTGGCTCCTGGTCGTCTCGGCAGTCCTGATCGCGGTCCAGCCGCTGGTGAACCGGTGGCTGGCGCGGCACCGCCCGGAACATGGGTACCCCGCCGCGACGGTCGTGGTCCCGTTCGGAGTATCGATTTACGGCGGCTACTTCGGCGCCGCCCAGGGCATCCCGTTTCTTGCCGCGATGGGGCTCCTCTTGCCGCGGCCGATCGGGGAGCTGAATGCGCTCCGCATCCTGAACGCGATGATCAACAACGCGGTGGCGGCGCTCACCTTCATCGCGCTGGAAGCGCTGCACCCCACCGGAGCGCTCGACTTCCACGCCGCGCTTCCTCTCGCGCTCGGATCGGTCGTCGGGGGCTGGGCGGGAGTGCGGGTGGCGCGCCGGCTCCCAGCAACGGCGCTGCGCGGGGTCGCGGCCTGCGTGGGCATCGCCATCGGCGTATACCTCGCGGTCACGCGCTGACGCGCGCCTGCTCCTCGGCGCTCGCGCGGCGGTTCGCAGCAGCCATCGGGACCAGCGAGAGCGGCGCGGCCACTGCCAGCACCACCAGCGCCGCAACCATTCCGGTCTGCCCGAATCCGTCCAGCGCGGAGGCGGCGAGGGCGACGCCCGCGGTGCCGCCCAACTGGCGCAGCATGTAGAACAGGCTCGCCGAGGTGGAGAGATCGTGGCCGTCGATCCCCTCGAACGCGAATCCGTTCATGCCGATGTACAGGAGGCCCGTCCCGGCGCCGCGGAGGGCTTGAGGGAAGTACACGTCGCCCGAGGAGCGCAGCGCGATCCGCGCCAGGAGCAGCATGGCCAGCGCGAACAGCACCGCTCCCGCGGCGCACAGCGAGCGGGCGCGAAACCGCGAGAGGAGCGGCTGCGCGCAGACGATCAGGACGCCGCTCGTCACCGCGCCGACCGCCAGGGCGAGGCCCGTCGTCGCGGCCGTCATCGAGAGCTGGCGCTCGAACAGCAAGGGGATGAGGAAGATGCTCGCATACAGGCCGATGCCGTACAGCGGCGCCGCGGCCAGGGTGCCGGCCAAGGGACGGTATCGCAGCACCGACAGGTCGACCGCCGGAGAACGGGCGGTGCGCTCGCGCTTGACGAAGAGCCAGCCGAAAAGCAGTGCGGGGGCGAGCAGCCACGCCCGGTGCGCGCAACCGAGCTGCAGCGAGATGAGCGCCGCCGCGAGGAGCGTCGCGCCGCGCAGATCCAAGCCCTCGGGGCGGGGAGCGGGCTGCACCTGGAGATTGCGCAGCAAGAGCAGGCTCAAAAGGCCCAGCGGGACGTTGACCCAGAAGATCGTCGGCCATCCGAAGTGGTCGGTGAGCACGCCTCCCAGGGGCGGCCCGAAGAGCGGGCCCAGCACGGCGGCCACGCCCACCAGGGCGACCGCGGTCCCGCGGCGCTCGCCCGGATAGAGCGACATGAGGATGCCCTGCGAGAGCGGCAACAGCCCGCCGGCCGAGAACCCCTGCAGGATGCGGAAGGCGATGAGGGTCGGGGCGCTTCGCGAGGCGGCGCAGGCGACGGAGGCGAGGGTGAAGGTCGCCACCTGGGCGACGAAGTACGCCCGCACGCCTACGCGCGCGGCGACGCCAGCGGAGAGCGGCATCGCGATCAGGCTGGCCAGCGCGTACCCGGTCACTACCCAGCCGACGGTAGCCAGCGAGGCCCCGAGCTCGTTCTGGATCTGCGGGATGGCGACGTTGACGATGCTGCCGTCGACCGCCTGCAGCATCGTCCCGAGCAGCACGCCCGTCAGGGCAAGTCCTGCCTGCAGTCTGGTGCGCCGCTCCACGCCTGTGCCGAGCCTAGCCGCCGCGGATGGGGCGGCGCTACGCCTTTCGGAGCGCAGCGCTTCCGAGGTCGAGTCTGGCGGCAGCGCTGGCGCGAAGCGAGCGATCCCGCACACTTGCGCAGGGAGTCCGTGTGGGGCGATGTATGAGCCCGGGGGTTTCGCGAGTGGTATTGTTTGAGGGCAAAGTATATGCGAGACAGCGTTGGCATAGAACAGCGCAGCGCGATGTTCCAAGGCGCGTCACCCCGAGGAGGACCTCATGCGGTTCAAGAAGCTGACTGATCACGTGATTTCGATCTCGCTCGCCGCCGGTCTCACGGCCTGCTCCGGCGCGCAGCCCAAGCCCGACGCGCAGGCGAACAACGCGGAGGCGAAGCCCGCCGTGGAGGCGGCGAAGCCCGCTCCGGCGACCGATACCAACAACGCCCAGGGCCAGGCCGAGCTGGAGAGGGCCATGGAGGCGCTGCGCAACGTGAGCGTCTTCTTCGAGTTCGATTCGTCGACGCTGACGAGCGAGGCGAAGGACAAGCTCTCGGCCGTCGGCACCGTGCTGGCGAAGTACCCGGACCTGAAGGTGCGCATCGAGGGGAACTGCGATGAGCGCGGCTCCGAGCAGTACAACCTCGCCCTCGGGCAGCGCCGCGCGGACGCGGCCAAGCGTTACCTGACGTCGATGGGGGCGCACGACAGGCAGCTCACGGCGATCAGCTTTGGAGACCAGAAGCCGAAGGCCGCCGGCCACGACGAGGAAGCCTGGCGCCAGAACCGCCGCGACGACCTGACGGCCATCCCCGCCTCGTACCAGTCGAAGTAAGGACCGACTGCGTTTCCCGCGAAGCGCTTCCAGTCCCCGTCAGTGGCGGGAACGGGCTTCGCGCAGGACCTCGCGGGCGGCATCGCGTAGAGACGGGGTGCAGGCGAGGATCTCGCCGTCCGGGATGGCCAGCGGGGAGCCGTCGAAGCGGGTGGCGAGGCCGCCCGCTTCGCGGACCATGACGATGCCGGCGGCGATGTCCCACGGTTTGAGGCCCTGCTCCCAGAAGACGTCCAGCCGGCCGGCAGCGACGTAGGCCAGGTCCAGCGCCGCGCTGCCCAACCGGCGAGTGCCGCGCGCCAGCTCGGTGAAGCGTCCGAACGCGGCGACCATCTCGGGCAGGTGGTTGCGGTGCCCATACGGGAAACCGGTGCAGACCACTGCCTCGTCCAGGCTGGTTGCGTTCGACACCGACAGCCTGCGCGCTCCGACGAAGGCGCCCCCTCCGCGGTGTCCGCGGAACGTCTCCGCGCGCATCGGGTCGACGGTGCAGCCCGCGACCAGCTCCCCCGCGACTTCCGCGGCGACCGTGCAGGCGAACAGCGGCAGGCCGTGCGCGTAGTTGGTGGTGCCGTCCAGCGGGTCGACGATGAAGCGCAGCTCGCCGCGCCCGCTCTCGCCGCTCTCCTCGGCCAGCACGGCGGCGCCAGGCGCGCGCTCGCGCAGCAGCCCGAGGATGCGCTCTTCCGCCGCGCGATCGGCATCGGTGACGAGATCGATGCGCCCCTTGAGGGCGATCTCGCGCGGCTTGTCGAACAGCTCGCGAAGGACCCGCGCGCCGGCCTGCGCCGCTGCCACGCAGATGCGCTCCAGCTCGGCGGGCGTCATCGCGCCGCCAGGGCGTCGAGGAGCTTCTTGTGAAGGCCCCCGAAGCTGCCGTTCGACATGGCGAGGATCACGTCGCCCGGCCGCGCCTCGCGCACGAGCAGCGCCACGATCGCGTCGGGGCCCTCCATCCACCGCGCGGGCGTACCTGCCGCGGCGATGTCCTCGGCCATCCGCCGGGCGTCGACGCGCTCCGACTCCGGCACCTTGGCGATGGCGGTGGGCTGGCTGATGAGCGCCTCGTCCGCTCCGGCGAAGGCATGCGCGTACTCGTCCTGGTGGATCTTGCGCATCGCCGTGTTGCTGCGTGGCTCGAACACAGCGACGAGCCGCCGGCCCGGATACTGCGCCGCCACCGCCGCGATCGTCTCGCGCACGGCCGTCGGGTGGTGCGCGAAGTCGTCGATCACGGCGATGCCGCGCGGCTCTCCGCGCAGCTCTTGCCGGCGCTTCACTCCGCGGAAGGAGCTGAAGCCCGCCGCGATCTCCTCCGCTCGCAGGCCGAGGGCGCGGCACGCCGCGAACACGCCGAGGGCGTTCTCCACGTTGTGCCGCCCGGCGGCCGGAAGCGTGACGCGGAGCTCGCGAGAACCGCGGAAGGCAACTTCGAACGAGGCGCCCGCGGGACCGAGAGAGACGCGACGCGCCGTCCAGTCCGCCTCCGCGCCGTCCTTCGAGCTGTAGCTCTCCACGTGGCAGCGCGCGAACGAGGCGAGCCGCTTCCAGTTCGGGAAGGTGGAGCAGGCCGCGGCGTAACCGCCGGGCGGCATCAGCGCGTAGAATTTCTCGAACGCGCTCTCGTAGTGCGGAGTGTCGCGGTAGATGTCCGCGTGATCGAATTCGGCGCCGGTGACGATCGCGGTGCGCGGCCGGTAGTGCAGGAACTTGGGCCCCTTGTCGAAGTAGGCGGTGTCGTACTCGTCGCCTTCGAGGACGAAGTGCTCGCCCTTCCCGAGCCGGAATCCCTCGTTGAAGTTGAGCGGCACGCCTCCGACCAGCAGGCTCGGATCGCGCCCTGCGTGGTGCAGCACCTGCGCGAGCAGGCTGGTCGCCGTCGTCTTCCCATGCGTGCCGGTGACGACGACGGGGTGGCGCGAAGCAAGAAACAGCTCCTCGAGCGCTTCGGGGAAGCTCATGTGCGGGATGCCGCGCCGCCGTAGCGCCTTGGCTTCCGGGTTTTCCGCGCGAATGACGTTCCCGACCACGGCCAGGTCCGGCTTCGCCGCCTCGAGGTTCGCCGCGGCGTACGGCGTGTACGTCTTGATCCGCCATTCGGCCAGCTTGTCGGACATGGGCGGGTAGACGTTCTCGTCCGAGCCGGAAACCTGGTGGCCGGCGGCGCGCAGCAAGCCCGCGAACGAGCCCATCCCGGTGCCGGCGATGCCGAGAAGGTAGACGTTCATCGCGCCGCGGACCGTAACACGGCGTCAGACGCGGCCGCGCTTTTCCAGCATCGGGTCGATCTGGACGAGCGCGCCCTCGTCGGCGTCGAGGGTGTGCGGGATCCCGAAGGCGACCGGCTGGTTCCGGCCGGCGTGTCCGAAGGGGCCGCCGAGAACGACCGGTACGCCCAGCGTGGCGAGGCGCTCCCCGACGGCTTCGTCGCGCCCGTCGTTCTCCTCCCCTTCGGCCGCGAGGTCGCCGACCACGAACCCCACGGCTCCCTCGAACGCGCCGGAGAGAAGGAGCTGGGTGCAGAGCCGGTCCAGGCGGTAGGGAGGCTCGTTCAGGTCCTCGAGCAGGACGATGGCCTCGCGGAAGCTCGGCTGCAGAGGTGTGCCGCACAGCGACGCGAGGACCGCCAGGTTGCCTCCACGCAGGGGACCTTCCGCGCGGCCAGGCCGCACCGTTCGCGCGGTCCAGCGCAACGGCTCGGGCACGGCGCCGTAGAGGAGCGCCCGCAGCCGCGCCAGCGCGGTCGCGTCGTCGGCGAGCTGGGTACACATGGGGCCGTGCACGCTGGGCATCTTGGCGCGCCACCACAGCTCGTGCAGGACGGTCGCGTCGCTGTAGCCCACCACCGGCTTCGCGATCGGCTCCTGCGGCGGAATGCTCCGGGCGATGCGCAACAGGCCGTACCCGCCCCGGGCGAGCACGATGGCGCGCGCCGACGGATCGCGCAAGGCGCGGAGAAGCTCGTCGAGGCGGCGCGTGTCGGGACCCGCCAGGTACCCCGCATGGCGGGCATGCACTCCCTCCCCGAAGCGCGGCTCGAAGCCCATGTCCTGCAGCGCCCGCACGCCCCGCTCGAAACGGTCGCGGTCGAACGGACTGGAGGGCGCC
>VBKO01000044.1 GCA_005888115.1 Deltaproteobacteria bacterium | reverse complement strand
GCCCCGACGGGCTGCTCTACCTCGGGCTCGGCGACGGAGGGTCCGCGGGGGACCCGTCCGGCAACGCGCAGAATCCTGCCCGCCTCCTCGGGAAGCTGCTGCGGATCGACGTGGACTCCGGAACGCCTTACGCCATTCCGCCATCGAATCCGTTCGCCTCGGGGGGCGGGCGCGGCGAGGTCTACGCCTTCGGGCTGCGCAATCCGTGGCGGTTCAGCTTCGACCGCGCGACCGGCGCGCTCTGGCTCGCCGACGTGGGACAAAACACCTGGGAGGAGGTCGACATCATCGTCTCCGGCGGGAACTACGGCTGGAGCCCCCGCGAAGGCACGCACTGCTACCCACCGGGAACCTCGTCCTGCGCGGGCCCGTACCTGGACCCGGTCGTGGAGTACTCACACGCGGAGGGTGCGTCCATCACCGGCGGGTACGTCTATCGCGGCGCCGCTCTGCCGCGGCTTGTGGGGCACTACGTCTACGGGGACTTCGGCTCCGGGCACATCTGGGCCGTGCCGGCGGCAGGGCCGTACACTCCGGTGCAGATCGCGCAAGGGAATGCCATCTCCTCCTTCGGCGAGGACGCCGCCGGCGAGCTGTACGTCGCGGACCTGGCGACAGGCCAGGTCTCCAAGCTCGTGGCGGCACCCTGAGCGCGCCTGCCCCGCAAGTCAGCCGTTGCCCTTGCCACGGGACTTTCCTGCGTTACTACAGAGCCATGAATCCCGCCGGCACGAAGGAGAACGAGCGCGAGATGGAGTTCGATGGCGGCTGCTCCGTGTGCGGCGGCCCCGTCGCGGTGAAGTTCACGCGTTCGCGCGCCGTCAGCATCTGCCGCGCCTGCCACCACTTCGCCATCGCAAACGTGCACGTCGAGGACGGCAACCTCGTCTTCGAGCAGGTGGTCCGCGCCGCGGCCTGAGTTACTTCCGGCCGGCCAGTAGCTGATCGAGCTCGTCGGCCAGCTCGGCGCAGCGCCGCTTGAGCTGCGAGAGCCGCTTCCCCGCCGACTTGAAGTCCTCGCGCGTGACCAACCCGGCCGCGCGCAAGGCCTTCTCCTGCGCTTCGTCGAGAGCAGCCTTCACGCGCTCCAGGCGCCCGATCGCGGAGGCGATGGCCTCCGCGCGCTTCGGGTCCTCGAAGAGCTTCCCGACCACCTTCATTCCGAGCGCGGTGGCGCGCTCGCGCAGCGTCGTGCCCACGGCGGGCAATTACCACGGCGCGGCCGCTTTACCCACTTCGATCAGGGCACGTGCTGCGCGAACCCGCCACTGACGCAGCGGGGGTTCGGGGCCGTGCCCGCAACCTCGGCCAGCTCGCGCGGGTAGACGATGGGCGACGTGCCGTCCGGCTGGTTCTGCTGGACCACGAATGGGTAATGCGCCTGGTGCTCCTGGAACCAGAGCCGCCCGCCGGGAAGGATGGAGTCCATCTCCAGCTTGCCGAGCTGCTCGCGCACTGCCTCGCGATCGGCGGACCCGGCCTTGCGCACCGCGGTCACGAGCGCGCGCGCCGACTCGTAGGCGAGCGCGTGGTACCACTCGGGCGAGCGCTGGTACTTCGCCTTGAACGACTGCGCGAACGGTTTCCCGGGGCTCGCGGCGGCGTTCCACCACACCGCGGAGAGGACGTACGAAACGTTGTCGCGTCCCAGCGTTTCGGCCGCCTGGCGCTCGCTGCCGCGCGCGCCGTACGTCACGACTGCGTGGCACAGCTTCTGGGCCACGTACTCCTTGTGCAGCGCGATGTAGTCGGGCAGGTGCGCATCGGCGAGGAACACGTCCGCCTTCGCCGCCTTGAGGCG
This sequence comes from Deltaproteobacteria bacterium, assembly GCA_005888115.1. GTDB lineage: Bacteria > Myxococcota > Myxococcia > Myxococcales > 40CM-4-68-19 > VBKO01. The sequence continues at coordinate 10,520 of VBKO01000044.1, read as the reverse complement.
CGCGATGATCTTCTTGGCATCCGGAGCATTCATCTCGAAGCTGTCGTCGAGCACCACGTTGTAGGCGCCCTTGCGGCGCGCCGTCTTGCTGGCGAACTCGAGGATACCGCTGCGGAAGTCCTTCCCGTGCGGCGTATTCTCCCAGAGGATCGCTATCCGCAGCGGCGTGGGCAGCCGACCTTCGGTCTGCTGCACCTCGATCCAGCGCATCTCGCTGTACGCGAGCAGATCGACCGGAGCGAGCAACCCGAACACATACCGCGGCGTCCGCCGGTAGATCTCTGCCGCCGCGCCGCCTCCGTTGACGTACGGAACGTGTGCTTCCTCGGCGACCGCGCTCTGCGCCAGCACCAGGGAAGTGGAATACGTCCCGAGCAGCAACTGGGCCTTGTCGACGTCGATCAGCCGCTGCGCCAGCCGGATCGCCAGCTCCGACGAGCTCTGGTCGTCGACGATCTTCAGGGAGACGGGCAGGCGTCCCGACCGAACCTCGATTCCGCCCGCCCGGTTCACCTCGTCGATGGCGAGCTCGTAACCCTCCTTGAACGCGACACCCGCCTTCGCCTCCGCGCCGGTCAGCGGCAACGTGGCGCCGATGACGACGGTTCGCGAATCGGGTTGGCCCGCTCGTGCGGTAGAGCCGGCGAGCGCGATCACGACGACAGCGGCAATCCGGATCGAGTTGGACATGTCCCCTCCGAGAAACGCTCCAAGATGCCGTACCAAGGTGCTCTTGGAGGTTTCCAGTGCCACCGGGTCGGATGGGGTGGCCGGCAGCGCGCGCCGGCAGCGTGCGCGCTTACCTCGCGTCCTTTTTCAGGACAGGGAGCTACTACCCGCCGAAGACCTTCCGGATCGAGGCGAAGAGCCCCTTGCGCGGCTCGTCCTCGGCCTGCTGCTCGGCGAGCAGGCGGCGCCGCTCGTTCTCCTCAGCCCAGGCCGCCTTCAGCGTCTCCGGCGTGTCGCGCGTCGCGAGCAGCACTTCCTTCGGCTGCGTCTCTCCGCGGAGTCCCTCGACGGTCACGTGCAGCAGGCACTCCTCGTCGAGGTTGAAGTTCACCCGCTGGCCCGCCGCTTCCGGCGGGAAACGCAACGTGCCCAGGTACTCGTTGTCGATGATGCGCTCGCTGTCACCCTGGAAGATGTCCAGCTCCATCACCGCGCCCTTGGTGGGCGGCAGGCGGAAGCTGCGCTGCACCGGGATCTGCGAGTTCTTCTCGATTACCTTGCGGAACCGTCCGCCTGGCATGGCGAACCCGATGGGCATCGAAAGCGCGTCGACCAGTGTGACCGAATCGATCTCGGACATCGACTCGGCGAGCAGCGCAGCGCCGAGCGCCACCGACTCGTCCGGGTGCACGCCCTTGCGCGGAGGGCGGCCGAAGTGCTGGTGCGTCTTGCCCTGGACGAGCGGCGTGCGCGTCTGACCGCCGACCAGCAACACCTCGGCGATGTCGGAAGGCGGGATGTTCTTCTCACCCAGCACGCGGTCGACGATCTGGAAGGTGCGGTCCACCAGGTCCATCACCAGCGAATTGAGCCGCTCGCGCGAGAGCGGGATTTTGAGATCCACCGGCTTTCCGCGCCGCTCGGCCACGTAGGGCAGCTCGATGACCACGTTGGAGAGCAAAGTGAGATCGATCTTCGCCGCCTCGGATGCGTTCTTGATCCGCTGCATGGCGATGGGGCTGTCGGTCAGGTCGATCCTGGTCTCCTCGCGGAACTCCTCGAGGACGAAATCGATGATGCGGTTGTCGAAGTCGACGCCGCCCAGGAAGGTGTCCCCGCCGGTCGCGAGCACCTCCATCACGTTGCCGTGCAACTGGAGGACGCTCACGTCGAAGGTGCCGCCGCCCAGGTCGTAGACGAGCACCTTGTGGTCGAACCCGCGGTTCAGGCCGTAGGCCAGCGCCGCCGCGGTGGGCTCGTTGACGATGCGCTTCACCTCGAAGCCCGCCAGGCGCCCCGCCTCCTTCACCGCCTGGCGCTGGTTGTCGTTGTAGTAGGCGGGCACCGAGATCACGGCTTCCTTGATCTCCTGCCCGAGTGTCGCCTCGGCCACGCGCTTGCAGTGCTGCAGCACGAACGCGCTGATCTGCGGCAGCGAGTACACCTTGCCGGCCAGCGCCACCGCGGCCTCGCCCTCGCTCCCCTCGACGATCTCGTAGGTGAAATAGTGCTTGATGTCCTGGACGACCTTGGAGTTGTACTTGCGCCCGATCAGGCGCTTGGCTCCGTAGATGGTGTTGCGCGGATTCACCACCATCTGGTCCTTGGCGACGTTGCCGACCAGGAGCTCGCCCTTCTCGGAGATCGCGACCACGCTCGGCAGGATGAGCGCGCCCTTGTCGCTCGGCACCACCTTCGCGATCTTGTTGCGCACGTACGCGACGCACGTGTTCGTCGTGCCGAGGTCGATTCCGAGGAGGATGGGTTTTTCCGCCATTTCCTTCAGGCTCGAGGAGTTGTCCGATGCTACGGTGCGCGGCGGGGCGGGCGCAAGAAAACCCCGTCGGGCCGGGCGGCTACCACCGCACCCGGTAACGAACGGTCGCACCTGCGGAGCCGGACTCCGCCACCTCGGCCGGACCCACCTCGCCGCTCACGCCGCACTGCTCGAAGATGAACTGCAGCGATCCTTGCAGGACGTGGTAGGCGGCCTCGGGCGTATCCGGGCCGTCGAAACGCGCCAGCACCACCCCCGACCGGGGCGACTCCGCGGTGTACGAGAAGGTGATCCCGCGGGTGACGAGGGCGAAGAAGCGGTCCAGGTTCTCGAACACCACGGCGGGCGTCTGCCCGAGCAGCAGGAAGGCCATGCGCAGGACGGGGCGAACCACGGTGGTCCCCAGGTTCTGCGAGCAGACGCGCCCGAGCTCGACCGTCATATCGCGGCCCGCGACGGTCAGGAACGCCGCCTCCAGCTCGTCGATGTGCACCGAGGGAACCCAGCTGAACCAGCCCGGCGGCTTGTCACAGAGCTGGCGCGTGCGCGGCGAGACGCGCTCCAGCACCTCGGCCTTGTGGCCGCGTTCGTAGATGAAATCGAGGATGTTGCGGAAGAACGTGCCGAGGCCCTGCCTGGGCGCATCGCTCGCGCGGGGCGTGGCCGTGGCGGATTGCACGCCCGGACGCTAGCACGCGGCAAGCAGCGTCCCTAGAAGTCGACGCCGAGCTTCAGGTGAGGCGCGCTACTCGGTGAGGCGTGGAGGTGCGCTCTCCACTTCGATCGCCCACTTCTCGTACGGCGGGTGCGGCCGCGTCGGCAGCTCGTCGAGGAAACGGCTCGGCTTCATCAGCACGCGCGCGCGGTCCTGCTCCTCGTGCATGAGCGGATAGCAGAGATAGAGCTCGTCCCTAGCGCGCGTCACCGCGACGTAGAACAGGCGCCGTTCCTCTTCCTCGCCGCCCTCGTCCTTGAGCGCCGGTGCGCTGGGAAAGCGCCCGTCGGCCAGCCACACGAGGAACACGGCGCGCCACTCGAGCCCCTTCGCCTGGTGCACGCTGGAGAGCACGAGCCGCTCGTCCGGATCCGATCCCTCGATCACGTCCTCTCCTTCCAGTGAGTCGAGCAAGGAGAGATCTCCCAGGAGCTGCTCGAGCGACTCGGCCTGGAGCGCGTAGTCGGCGAGCTGGCGGACGTCGTCCTCGCGCGCCTGGAAGTTCGAGTAGCGGATCTTCAGCGCCTCGCGGTAGCCCGCCTCGTCGAGGACGAACCGCACCATCTCGGAGGGCTGGGAGCGCATCGACGGCGCGGAGAGCCGCCCGAGCGCACCCCGCAGCTTCGCGAGGCCCGGCCGGGCCTTGGGCGGGACGAGCTGGTCCAGCTCCGCGCGCGACAGCTCCATCCGCGGATCGCGTCCCTGCCCGGCCCAAATCTCAAGTCGCGACCAGAGCGCGTCGGCGCTCGCCGCCCCGATCCCCGGCGCGAGCTTCACCACCCGTTTGAACGACAGCTCGTCGAGCGGGTTCTGCACGAACCGCAGGTGCGCGAGCACGTCCTTGATGTGCGCCTGCTCGAAGAAGCGCACTCCGGCGCGCACGTAGAAGGGGATCCCGCGCCGCGCCAGCTCCATCTGCAGCTCCATCGCGTGGTGGTGCGCGCGGTAGAGCACCGCGGTCTCGCGCAACGGAATGCCCTCCTCGCGCAGCTCGAGGATCCGCTGCGCGACGAACTCCGCCTGCTGGTGCACGTCGCGGAGCGGCACCAGCGCCGGCAGCACCCCGTCCTCGCGGCAGGCCGACAGCTGCTTGGGAAACTGGCGCGCGTTGCACGCGATGGAGTGGTTCGCGAGCGCGAGGATCTGCGGCGTGCTGCGGTAGTTCACCGTCAGCTTGAACTGCCGGCAGTCCGGGTAGCGCTCGGGAAAGGCGAGGATGTTCTCGAAGTGCGCGCCGCGGAACGAGTAGATGCTCTGCGCGTCGTCTCCCACCACCAGCGCGTTGCGGTGCAGCGCCGCCATCCGATCGACGATCTCTCCCTGCAGGAGGTTCGTGTCCTGGTACTCGTCGACGAGGATCGCGTCGAACTTGCCCTGCAGGGCCTGGCACGTCTGCGGCACCTCGACGAGCAGCCGCTTCCAGTTCATCAAGAGATCGTCGAAGTCCATCGCGTTCATCTGCGTCTTGCGCTCGGCGAAGCGACGCGCGACGCGCAGGATCTCCTCCTCCAGCGCGCCGAACTGCGGCCGCTCGCGCGCCAGCACGTCGGCGATCGGACGCTGCGTGTTCACCGCAGTCGAGTAGAGGTCGACGAGCACGTCGGCGCGCGGAAAGCGCCGCTGCCCCACTCCCAGCCCGAGGTCCGCGGTCGCGCTGGCCATCAGCTCCTTGACGTCCTCGCGATCGAGAAGGCCGAACCGGTCGCCGTAGCCGAGGCGCGAGCCATGGTCGCGGAGCAGCCCGTGCGCGACATGGTGGAAGGTGCCGCCGACCAGCTTGCGCCCGTCGATGCGGCACAAGGCGGCGACGCGCGCCATCATCTCGCGCGCGGCCTTGTTGGTGAAGGTGAGCAGCAGGATGCGATCGGGCGCGACGCCTTCCTCGATCAGGCGAGCGACGCGGTAGGTGAGCGTCCGCGTCTTCCCCGATCCGGCGCCAGCGATCACCAGCGTCGGCCCCTGCGGGGACAATGCGACCGCGCGCTGCTCGTCGTTGAGCTCGGAATCGAAGTCGACCAGCCCTCGGCGCGGCTGCGCGCTTTTCAGCGCGTACCTGCGCAGCGCGTTGGGCTCCTGCGGGACCAGCTGCTGGGCGGAAGCGCTCTCCTGGGGCATCCACCCACCCTAGTGAACGCCTGTACAGCCCGTCAAGTTTCGTTCGGTCGATTTGACGGGGATGCTGGGTCGAGCGCCCCACCGACATGCTCCGCGTCTCCGCGGTGATCTCTTGGGCCTTTCTGCATCGGCGCGAGACGGTTGTGCGCCAGCTCTCCCGCGCTCTTCACCAGCAGCACCTCGGCGAGGATGGAGATGGCGATCTCGCCGGGAGACTTGTCGCCCAGCTTGAGCCCGATGGGCGCGTGCAACCGCGGGTCCGCGCGCGGGTCGCGGCCCAGCCGGCGCGCGATCGAGCGGAGGATCACCGCGACCTTGCGCCGGCTGCCGATGAGCCCGACGTAGCGGGCGGGGGTGCGCAGCGCCGCTTCCAGCACCGCCTCGTCGAGGGCGTGGCAGCGGGTGACGATCACTACGAAGTCCTCCGGACCTGGGGACAATCCACCCAGCGCCTCCTTCTCCAGATCGGCGCAGCGCACGTCCGCGGCGCGCGGGAAGCGCTCGCGCCGGGCGAAGTCCGGACGGTCGTCCACGACGACCACGGTGAGCCCCGCCTCCGCCGCCATGTTCGCGACGCGCTCGCCGACGTGGCCCGCACCATAAAGGACGAGTCTCGCGGCCGGCCGTATCACGTCGATGAAGACGCTCACCTCGCCGCCGCACTTCATGCCCAGGTCCTCGCCGGGCGCCGGCACGGCCGGAAGCGGCTCGGCGGCATCGCCCGCGGTGGTCAGCGCAAACCGGCGCACGCCCGATGCGCCGCCGCCGCGCAGCAGCTGCACCGCTTCGAACAGCACGCTCGCCTCGAGCGGTCCGCCTCCGACGGTGCCGCAGACGGACCCGTCCGGTGCGACCAGCATCTTCGCGCCAGCGTCGCGAGGAACGGACCTGTCGGTGGCGACCACGGTGCACAGGGCGAACGCCTCCCGTGCGGCGGCCCGGCGCGCCGCCTCGGCGAACAACTCGGCGTCGCTGCGCGGCCCGCCGGGCGCGGCCGCACCTTTGGCGTCGATCACGACTCCGCCCCGGCGCGCGGCTCCGATTCCACGAGGAGAGTCTACCTCACCGTCGGAGCGCTGGTTCGGGGCCGCGGGTCGCACTTCGTTCTTGCGACAATTGCGCGGGTCCGGTTATGCAGCCCCGGTGCCGACCCCGCTTGCCGTCGTGTGCGACTTCGATGGCACCGCCACCCTGCTCGACATCGGCGACGAGATCAGCAAGCACTTCGGCGGAGTCGAGCATTGGGAGGCGGAGACCGCGCGGTTCAGGCGAGGCGAGCTGGATACCCGCGGGATCATCGAGGCCATCTACAACAAGATCCTCGCCTCCGAGGAGGAAGTGCGCGCCTTCGCCGCCGCGACGGCGAGGTTGCGCCCCGGGTTCTCGGACCTGGTCGCTGCGTGCCGGGCCCGCGGCGCTCCGTTCTTCCTCGCGTCCGGTGGGCTGCGCCAGTACATCGAAGCCGTCCTCGCCGCGAACCTTTCACCGGAGCTGCGCGCGCACGTCCGGATCGTCGCCAACGAGGGCCTGTTCGGCCCTGGCGGCTTGAAGGTGCGCTTCCCCACCGAAGACGCGGCGCGGGAGCTGGGCTGCACCGCCTGCGGCTCGTGCAAGCGGGTCGCGGTGGCGGAGGCGCGAAAGGCCGGCGCGCGCCACGTGATCGGAGCGGGCGACGGGTTCGCGGACCGCTGCCTGGCGAGGTCGGCGGATTCGATCTGGGCGCGCGACGGCAGCTATCTGCACCGCTGGTGCGTCGAGAACCGCGTCGCGCACACGCCGTTCATCTCGCTTGACGGCGTGGCCCACGCGGTGGCCGCGTTCCCGGCATAGCTCCTGCAGTCTGGCTCCCGGCCGCGTCCAGAGCGGCCGGGAGGGAACGGCATGGCGGCGTGGCGGCGCCTGCTCTGCGTGGCGGCACTGGCGGCGGGGGCGGCCGCGGGGCAGGAAGAAGGCGATCGCGGCGCCGCCGGACCGGAAGGATCGTCGGCGCCCGAGGAGGATGCGCGCTCGACCGCGATCGGCGCCTCGGCGCAGCTCAGCGCCTCCGCGCGGGGTGGGCGCGAGCTGCTGCTCGCGGCGTATCTGGTCCGGAGCGGCGTGCGGATCACGGCGGGAGGGGAGTCGACCTCGGGAGCGGGCGCACCGGAGCGGCGCGGCGTGGTGCTCGGCGGCGAGCTGGAGCTTGGCGACGATGCGGCCGTGCAGCTGGAGGCGCGCGTCGTCCCCGCTCAAGAGCAGATGTCGCGCACGGCGGGCGAGGCCTGGTTGCGGATCGGCTGGCTCGCGGCGGGTGTCCTCGCCCGGCGCACTTCGCTCGGCGCGCAGCGTCTCGACGCGCTCGGAGCAGGCATCGACCTCTCGGCGGAAATTCTCGGCGTCGAGTCGGCCTTGCGGGTGGTCGCGTGGCACCTCGATCTGACGGCGTCGCGCTCTCCCGATCCGTGGACGGCGTTCGGCCGACGGACTCTCGACTGGGCCGAGCAGTGGCAGGCGGACTTGTCGGCGCGACGCGCATTCGGGAGGGTGGCCATCACCGCCGCGACAGCCATGTCGCAGTCGCCGCCGCTGTCGCACCTCTTCCTCAGCGCGGGCGCCGGAATCGAGCTGAGGATCGGTCCGACGTTGCTCGGCGCAGCGCTCGGTGCCGCCCGGGGTCCGGACGGGGTCGCGGCCGAGATGAGCGCCCGCGTGGCGGTGGGCGCGCTTCCCTGACCGGCGTCACGCCGGCTGCTGCGCCACCTCGAGCGCCAGCATGGCGAGCGCCCGGTTCAACAGGGACAACCGGCGCCGGGCCGCAGCGATGGCGGCGCGGGCGCGCGGCGAATCGTCGTGATAGCGCTGCATGGTGTCCTTCAGGTGCTCGTAGGCCATCTGTACGCGGCCGATGAGCTCGATCCGGCTAGCCCTGTCCTGACCCACCCGCTTCGCCTCGCTGCGCATCTTCCGTCCCTCCGGCGCGAGCGCTGCTGCCCGCGTTGGATACACCTTGGATGCACGCGGCTGGCCAATTCTTCATCCTCGTCGCAACCCTCCGGAATGATTGGGAACGGTGTATGCCGGTCAACATCGGGGGCGTTCGAAGATCCAGCACGGCGTCGAAGATCCGACGGGCGGCGGCCGTCATTTTTTCCCAACCGGGTGACGGACTGTCACTCCTCCGGTCCGACCAGGCGTGACAGGGTCTTCCGGTCGATGCCGAGGGCCTCGGCGGCACGGGTCTTGTTTCCGCCCAGATCGCGCAAGATCCGCTCGGCGTAGCGGCGGTTGAGCTCGTCGAGGGTCGGGCGATCCGCCAGCAGCGGATCCGGGGCCGGCGGGGCCGGCGGGGCCGGCAGCACCGCGACCTGAGGCGGCGTGGGTACGACGTCGGGCAGCCCGCGCGACGTGCGCCAATGATCGCGTACCGCCTCGGGCAGATCCTCCGGCAGGATGGTCCCGCCGGGGTTGAGCGCCAGCGCGCGCGCAACCGCGTTCTCGAGCTCACGCACGTTGCCGGGCCAGCCGTAGGCCAGCATCGCCTCGCGGGCCTCGTTGGTGATGTTTGCGCCGCGGGCACCCGCGTGACGCGCAGCGAAATGCTCGGCCAGCAGCGGAATGTCCTCGGGACGTTCACGCAGCGGCGGCAGCCGGATGGTGACCACGTTCAGCCGGTAGAAAAGATCCTCGCGAAACCTTCCCGCCTTGACCTCCGCAGCGAGGTCCTTGTTCGTGGCCGCAACCACCCGCGTATCCACCTTCACCGCCGACGACTCGCCCACGCGGCGGATCTCGCCTTCCTGCACGACGCGCAGGAGCTGGCCCTGGATGCGCTGCCCGATGTCCCCGATCTCGTCGAGGAACAGGGTCCCGCCGCTCGCTTCCTCGAAGAGGCCGCGCCGGGCGCCCGTCGCACCGGTGAAGCTACCGCGGGCGTGTCCGAACAGCTCGCTCTCCAGGACGCCCTCGGCAATGGCGCCGCAGTCGACGGCGATGAACGAACCTTGCGCGCGTCGCGACGCGCCGTGGATGGCGCGCGCGACCAGCTCCTTGCCCGTGCCCGACTCGCCGACCACCAGCACCGTCGCGTCGGTCGACGCGACCCGCGCCGCCGTCTTGTAGACCTGCAGCATCGCCTCGCTGCGCCCCACCACGTTTTGCAGGGCGTACTTCTCGCGGATCTCGCGCTTCAGCCGCCGGTTCTCGGCGCTGAGTCGCCGGTGGCGGAGCGCGCGGTCGACGACGAGCTTGATGGCGTTCACGTCGTACGGCTTGGAAATGTAGTCGTAGGCGCCGCGCCGTATGGCGTCGACCGCGCCGTCCACGTTGCCGAACGCAGTGACCAGCACGACCGGAGTCTCGACGGCGTTCTTCGCCACCCAGTCGAGCACCTCCAGGCCGTCCGCCTCCACCATGCGGATGTCGCTGACCACCGCGTCGAATCCCTCGCCGCCGCGCTGCTGCTCGTCCCGCAGGAGATTCAGCGCCTCGGCGCCGTCGCTCGCGACCGTGACCTGATGACCGTCCTCCGCGAGGATCTGCGCCATGAGCCCTCGCGAGGCGAGGTCGTCGTCCACCACCAGGATGCGCGCCAGCTCGCCCATTCCTTCCCAGCTTAACGCGTGTTGGCCTTGAGGAAGACCGCGACTTGCGCTTTGTCGGTGCGCCCTTCCGCGACGCCCAGTACCATCTCCAGCAGGTCATTCCCCGTCGCCACGACCTCCGCATCGTTGAGACCGAGAAACGCGATGGCGCAGATCAGCCCTGCCCTCTTGTTCCCATCGATGAACGGATGGTTTCGGACCAGATGAAACAGGTACGCGGCAGCCATCTCGGCTAGAGAGGGATGGAGCCACTCGCCGCCGAACCTCGCCTGCGGCATCGCGACGGCTGATTGGAGCAGGGTGAGATCCCGGACTCCCGTATCGCCGCCGTAGCGAGAGATTTGATCGGCATGCAGCGCAAGAACCTCGTCCAACGTGAGGAACGTCGGGTTCACTCCGCCAGCCGCTTGAACACTCCGGCGTACTTCCGGTGCGCCTGCTCGACGACCTTGCGCAGCTTGGCCGAGCGCTTTGGTGACGGCACTGGCGAAACGACCAGCACGCGCCCATCGGTGGACACCTCGAGCTCCGTGTCTGCGTCGATGTTCGCCTCCTCGAGCAGGCCCTTGTCGAGGACGAGCGCGAGGCTATTGCCGGTGCGGACGAGCTTCTTGCGCATGGTACGTACAAAATAGCCGTCCTGTTCGTACAGGGCAAGTTGGCG
>VBKO01000043.1 GCA_005888115.1 Deltaproteobacteria bacterium | reverse complement strand
ATCAACGTCGAGTTCTCGGACAACCACGGCCAGTCTGCGTACGGGCCATCCAGCATCACCGCGGCGACCGCCGGTTACGTGCCGACCTCGCTCGATCCGCTCACCGCGACGGGCCCGCGGAGGCCGTTCACGAGCAGCCTGGCGAATGTGGCATTCAAGTCGCTGCTGGTGCACTGGAACGTGCTGTTCTAACCGCCCCGGAACTGGTCCACGTTCTGGTGCCCTGGAAGGCGGAACGGGATTCCCGGCCGAGCGGTTCGTTCCGGGAATCCCGTGATGCATCACCAGCTAGAAAGTGAAGTCGTCGACCAGGATGCGAGGCGGTTTCTGCACCTCGACGGTGCCGGACCAAGCCGGCGCGAGCGGGTCGAGCAGGTCCTGAAAGTGGCAGACCTTGGGACCGTCCGAGAGAGTCACCGTGTACAGCTGTCCGGGCTGCAGAGCCGTCGAGGCAAGCTCGGGGCAGTCGGGAGAGTAGATCTGGTGCGGTCTCGCGTCCCCGTTCATGAACGTGAGCGCGCCGCCGGACTCGACGGACACCGCCTGTGCGCTGACGCCGTTCGCATCGAGCACCTCGATGGGAGCCTGCCGGCTCTCCCTGCCCGCCGCTGCGCACGCGGAAGCCGCCACACATCCGAGGACCGCCATCATCAGCTTGCGATTCATTCCGTCTCCTTTGCCGTGGCGCCGGAACGGGCGCCGCTGCGCATCGGGACTTCGCGCATTGAAGTGGCATTCCTGCGGGAATGAATCGGGCTTCCCGGAGTCAAGCACCGCCTAGACGGCGCGCAGCAGCGCCACGAGCTCGTCGGCCTCGGACGCAGCGATGTCCGTGACGAGCCGGTACTCCAGCCCGCCCTGTGCCCAGCTCGACACGCGGTACCCGCGCGAAGAGACGGAGCGCAGCGGCCGGTCGCGGTCCGTGGCGGGCCCGACGAAGAGGTTGATCAGGTGCTGACGACGGCCATAGACCAGGGCGGCCACCGGCCGCCCGCCCACCATGTCGAGGCGCCCGCCGACCAGAGGGAAGCCCTGGGCGGCGAAGTCGCGCACCGGGACGCCGAAGTCGACCTTGCCCTGGAACCACGGTTTCACCGTGTGCTGGTCGGAGGAGACCACGTCCGTCAGGTGCCCGGCCTGCAGCGACCGCAAGTGGGCGTCGACGATCTCACCGCCGGGATCGGCGCTGCGCTGGACGTACGAGGTGGCCGCCACGGCAATGCTCGCCGCCGCGGCCATCAGCGCGACCTCACGCAGCAACCGACGCGCGAAACGCCGGCGCGGCGCGGCGGCCTCGCGCACGCCGCGCAAGAGCCGGTCCTCGAGGCCGGGCGGCGGATCGAAGCGCGGCAGCCGCTCTCGCGCGGTCTCTCTCAGCGCAAGGAGCTCGTTCTTCTCCCGGCCACAAGCAGCGCAGCGGCCGACGTGGGCCTCGAGCTCGGCCACCGAACGTACGTCGAGCTCGTCGTCCACCCAGGGACCGATCAGACGGTTTGCCTCGGCGCAAGTCATGCGCTCTCCTTCTCGCCGGCGACGATGAGCGCCCGCAGCTGTGCGCGGGCACGCGACAGCCGCGACATCACGGTGCCGATGGGGACGCCGGCCACCTCGGCGATCTCCTTGTAAGCGAGGCCCTCGATCTCGCGCAGCAGGAACACCTCGCGATACTCGGGCACGAGATCGCGCAGCGCGCTTTCCAGCGCGCGTGCATCCGCCATGCGCAGGAGCCGCGTCTCGGGGTTCTCCGCGGGCGTCCCGAGGACCGGCGAGGCGGCGTCAGGCGGGAGCGCCTCCTCTTCGAAGGTGGCCTCGCCGTCGCGCTCGCGGCGCTTGCGCAGATCGTAGCAGCAGTTCCGCACGATGTGCAGCAGCCACGCGCGCGGGCTGGCGGGCCGGAGCCGATCGAAGGACCGGAAGGCCCGCAGGACCGCCTCCTGCAGGGCGTCCTCGGCATCCGCCTGTGTACGAGTGAGCCAGCGGGCGAGGTGATGCGCTGCGGCGAGGTGCGCCCGCAGCGCCTGCTCGAAATCCGAATCCAGGCTGGATGCGGGCAAGCGTGCTCCTCGCTGCGGGTCATTGCGCGGCGCTGCCGTCGGCGCAAGGGACGTCTGGCCAGCGGCCAGCCGCAGGTGTCTGGCGGGCGCGGACGTCGCCGTGGAACGCGTGAGAGGAACTGGGACGGGCATCGCAACGGGCAGACTGCGACGGCAGCCACCTTATTCCCGGGGGAATGAGAGAGGGGAAGGAACCGTCCACCTCGCCGACCGCGCTTGACGCGGCGCAACCGGGAGGTGACCGATGGGTTCGCGGACGCGGCGTGAATTTCTCCAGATCGCCGGCGTTGGAGGAGTGGTCTTCGCTTCGGGGCTGCTCGAGGCATGCTCCAGGCTGGGAGGGCGGCCCGATCCGCGCCCAGGCATGGCGGACGACTTCTACTTCGTCCAGCTCTCCGACACGCACTGGGGCTACAAGGGTCCCGCCAACCCGGAGGCGACCGTCGAGCTGCCCCGGGCGGTCGAGCTGGTCAACGCTCTCCCGCAAGTTCCCGATTTCGTGGTTTTCACCGGCGACCTTACCCACACCACCGACGACGACCAGGAGCGCCGGCGGCGCATGGGGCAGGTCCGCGAGCACCTCGCCCGTCTGCGGGTCCCCACTCTGCGGCTGATGGCGGGCGAACACGACGCTTCGCTCGATCGCGGCGCGGCTTTCCAGGAGTTCTTCGGGCCCTTGCGGTACTCCTTCGATCACAAGGGCGTGCACTTCGTCGTGCTCGACAACGTTTCCGACCCCAAGGGCATCCTGGGCGACGCGCAGATCGACTGGCTCAGCAGGGACTTGAAGCCGCGGCCGAAGGACGCCCCGATCGTCGTCTTCACCCACCGGCCTCTCTTCGACCTCAAACCGGACTGGGATTGGACTACCGCGGACGGCACCCGCGCGATCGACGTGTTGCATGCCTGGCGGCACGTGACGGTCTTCTACGGGCACATCCACCAGGAGCACCACCACCAGACCGACCACATCGCGCATCACGCGGCACGATCCTTGATGTTTCCGCTGCCGGCGCCCGGGTCGCAGCCCAATCGCGCGCCGCTCCCCTGGGATCCCGCCCACCCCGGCAAAGGCCTGGGGCTGCGCGACGTCGACACCGATCCCCGGCAGCCGGCGTACGAGCTGCGCGAGATCCCGCTGGCGAGGGAGAGTTGAGATGCGCTTCGCCGCCTTGTTCCTCGCCCTGCTCGCCGCCGCAGGCGATCCGGGAGAACGGGTCGTGCACGTGGTCGCGCGCCGGTTCACCTACTCACCCGAGGTCATCGAGCTACAGCTCGGCGTTCCGGTGATCATCGAGCTGACGTCGGCCGACCGCGACCACGGGTTCAGCGTCCCCGATCTAGGAATCCGCATCGACGTGGAGCCCGGCAAGACCGCGCGCGTGCGCGTCGTGCCCGAGAAGGTGGGCACCTTCGACTTCCACTGCGACGTCTTCTGCGGCAGCGGGCACGAAGAGATGGCCGGCCGCATCATGGTCTCGGCTCCCGTCGCGAGCGGAGGAAACAGTGGCCACTAATCCGGTCGTCTGGTGGCGTGAGCGAAGCCTCAACGAGCGGGTCGTCGCAGCCGTGCTCGGCGGCGCGGCGCTCCTCCTGGCCGAGTTGCGCTTCGAGCACCGCGAGGTGCTCGGCGAGACCTGGCATGCCTGGCTCCCGCTCGGCTACGCCGCTCTCTTGCTGCTCGGAGGCGGCGCGGCCCTCCTCCGCTGGCAACGTGGCGGGCGGCGGATCCTGGCGGCGCTCTTCGCTCTCGGCATCGTGATCGGGGCACTGGGGATCTGGTTCCACTCCGGCGGCCACCCGTTGACGCACGTCTTGCAGATGCTCTCGGCCTGGCACCTTCCACCGGGCCAGAACGGCGGGATCAAGGTCGGAACCCAGCCCCCGACGTTCGCGCCAGCCGCCTTCTGGGGTCTCGGCTCGATCGGCCTGATCGCTTGCTTCACTCGAACAGCCGCCGCGCGTATCGCTGACGGACTTTGATCCGGCCGCGGTTTGCTCAGGGCGGCGCGCGTCCGGCGCCGGGCTCGTTGCGCTGCGACAGTGCTGCATGGATGCGCACCGCCACGAGCGACGGACCGGAAACGTCCAGCCATTGCTTGAGAACGGAGCGGCGGCCATCGAAGGCCAGCCTCCCCCCGGCGAGCCCCGTCCGGAACGGTGACCCCGGGACGCTGAACCACTGCTCGACGCGCAGGAGAGAACCATCGCGACCGGCGTCGCCCGTGAGCGCCTGCCACCATGAATCGTCGCGTCCCAGCAGTAGATCCGCCGCCGGCGGTCCATCCGGCTCCACGATGCCGAACCAGCGTTTCCACAGGCTGCCGGCCGAGCTCGAGTCGACACCCTGCAGCTCGAGGGACTGTTCGTCCAGCTCGCCCTCCGACTGGACGCGGAGGGCGCCCTCGCACAGCCGGCGCTTCGTCATTCGCTGTAGCTGCAACGGCGCTTCGGCCAACAGCGGACGTCGGTCGAGCCATCCGGTGACGTGGCGCAACATCGCCTCCTCGCGATGCTCGTCGGGAGTGTCCAGGGCAGCGAGCTTCCAGCCCTCGCCGAGGATGTACAGCCTGACTCCGGCCCCTCGCAGACCCGTCAGATCGGGCGCCGCTCGCCGGAGCGTCCCTTCGAGCTGCCTGCGAACCAGGGCGAGGACGGCGTCGAGGATCGTTTCCCGAACCGCGTCCGCCAGAGGGGACTCGGCCTGCTCGAGGTGCCCGCCGCGCGAGATGAGCAGGCGCCACCGCCGCGCGGTCGTCCGATAGGCCTCGCGCAAACCCGCGGGACCGTCCTGATCGGCCGCCGCGTACGCCGCCGAGTCGATCAGCCGCTCCCCACCGAGGAGGTAGCTCATCGAGGAGCCGCCGATGAAGGGCGCGGATCGGCCCGCCGCGTGCGGCACGCGAACGGTGATCTGGAGCGTCAACCCGCCGAAGTCGACGAACGCCTCGATCGGGTGGCGGCTATCCTGTGGCAGGTCGCGGGCCGCGTTCGCCGCCGCCGGATCGGGAACCATCCGGTGCTCTGCGCTTTGCCATGCTGCCCGCAGGCCGCGGCACAGCTCGCGGCCGACCCCGTCGAACACGCGGCTGAACGGTTCCGCGGTGTGGGTGCTCCAGGCGCTGTGCGGGTACGTCATCACGGCCTCGGCCGATCCGAGCCTCGGCCAGCGCAGGCGCCAGCGGCCGCCGTCGGGCGTGACGAGCGGGGCGCCATGCGCGACCGCGAGGGCGCGTCCGAGGAGGTACCCGTAGGTCTCGAGCAGACGGCGGCTCGCGTGCGCCCGATCCAGCGCGCTTTCGCCGGGAAGGTCGGTCAGCCAGTCGGAGAGCGCGAGCAGCTCGGGCGACTTGAAACGGTCCGCCCGCACCCACTCTTCCGGCGCGTCGCCGTCAGGCCCGGGCGGACCCTGCGGCAGCCAGACCTGATCCGCCGCCTCCGGTGTGTCTCCAGCCAGCAGCGCGGCGAGCGCGCCGGAGCCGGGCGCCGCGAGCACCGTCGGAAGCTGCCCGCCCGGCGCGAGAAGCTGCTCCGCGCATCCGTAGTGGTGCGCCGTCCGCGCGTCGCCGGCGAGACGGCGGAACCCGGAGAGCACGCTGCGCTGAGATGATTCGCAGAGGAGCTTGCCCCCCACCGAACCGCACGCCGCGCCGTCTTCCTCGACCACCACCGTGGACGTGCTCCCGATGTCGACGGCGAGGCGCATGCTGCCCGGCGCGCCGGAGTCGGGGCCGCCCGACGACGCCTCGGGCACGGTCCCCAGCCGCGCCCGCCACAGCGCCGTCAGATCCCAGACGGCCTGCGGCTCGCGTCCTTCCAGTGCGCGGAGCACTGCCCAGCGCGGCCAACCGGAAGGCCAGTCGGCGCTCTCGGCCAAAACGGACGGCGCCGGGACCGGGTCGACCGCCCACGTGACCACCGTCTCGCCGCTCCGTCCGGCGGCCGGATCCGTCGCAGCCGGGGAGGCCGGCGCACCCAACCAGAGACGGACCGGCGGATGCGCGCGATCGACCCGGTGAGCAGCTGCCCGCAAGCAGACCGATCCGCGCCAATCCCGGGCGAGGAACGGCGGCGACAGCGCGAGGTGCACGTGCAGCGAAGCCGCGCCGGACCCGAAGCGCGCCGCGAAGACGATGGGGAAGCACTCGACGGCGGACAGCTCGACCTCGCGGATGACGACGAGCCACGCCGGCTGCACCACGCGCGGGCCTTGGATGGCCGGCGGACCGTCGAGCCGCAATGCTCCGGAATCGACCAGCCAGGTACACCACGAGGGCATCGGCACGGGGACCAACGCCCTCTCGGCGGCCTCGCCCTGGGCGTTCGCGGGCACCAGGATGGGATCGGCGCAACCGACCGCGTCGCGCCAGTCGGCCAGCGCGGGACCCAGCAGCCGCTCGACGGAGTCGTCCGACAGCTCGAAGCGGGCCTGCATCGCGGCGAGGAGAGCTTCGACCGCGAGGCCGGGACGGAGGGGCTCGCCGCGCGGCGTCGCCCCGATGCGGTGGAGCGGCGTTCCCCGCCGGCGAACGCCGCGGAGCGCGGCCCCCGCGGCACGGCGCACTGCGAGCGGATCTGGATCGGCCACGTTTCCTCCCCGCTCAGCGCAGGTAGCTCCTGGCTTCCTCGGGCGCGAAAGCTTCCCTGCCGGCATGCGCTGCGCCGGCGCCGTTCATTTCCACCCGCGCGCCGCGCCCGACGTCGGCGTCGAGCTCCTCCTCCGCCGAGTGGCGCCGATGGAACAAGAGCCGGAACATCGAGGTGCAGATCGCGAACAGCGCGAGGACCGCCAGCGCGAGCCGCCGGTCGCCGAGCGTCACGGCGGCATCCAGCAATTCGGGAGGCGCGAGCAGCGCGAACGCGCTGGGGACGAGGAGCGTCGTACCCAGGGACGCGATCGCCGCCAGCGCCCAGGGCCTTCTCTCGATTGTGTCGAGCCACCGCGCCTTCATGCGCGACCCCCATCGATGGTCCACTCGGTGGTGGGCACGCCGGAAGCCTCCGCGAGGCCGAGGTCCACAAGTGGACTGTGCGAAACGAGGACCGCCGCCCGCCGGCTCGAGTCGCGCAGCCAGGCGAGGAGCGATTGCATCAGGCGCAAGTGGGCGGGCGGGTCCACGGATCCGAACGGCTCGTCGAGGAGGAGCAGCCGTAGCCGCGCGTGCGGTGCGGCTTGCTCGAGGCGAAGCACCTCTCCGGCGAGAAGCACGCGCTGCCGCTCGCCTTCCGAAAGAGCGTCCATCGACCGCGCGAGCACCGGCTCGTCCAGGCCCCGGCCGAACCAGTGTCGCAGGAGCTCGCGGTGCGAGTGCAGCCTGCGGGACGTGTCGAGCACCTCCCGCACGGGCATCTCCCCAGGGAACGCCCGCCCGAGGTCCTGCGTCACGTATCCTACGGCGACGGAAGCGAGGCGGCGGTCGGCCATCGCGCGCAGCAGCGTCGACTTGCCGCTTCCCGAAGGTCCGTAGAGGACGACCAGCTCGCCGTCGCGGATCCGCGCTTCCGGCGAGATGGCGTGATCGCGCCCGCCGATCGAGACCCGCGGGCGCAAGAGCCGGATGGCGTCGGTAGCCGGCCGGTCCGTCGACTCGCCGGGCGGGGTCGCGCTACAGCGGGCATCGAGCAGCTCGGCCGTCGCCGCCAGGTAGACCTGCAGCCCCCGAGGCTGCGCCGTCGCGCCCTCGAGCTGGCGCGGCGCAGGGACGGAGAAAGCGTGGGCGCGAAGCTCCTCGAGCCAGAGCACGTGATCGGTCACCGCCTGCGGCGCGCGGTCTCCGAGCAGGGCCTCGATGGACTCCGGATCGTGGGAGGTGAAGACGAGGGATCCCGACCCGGCGAACTGCGCCGGCAACAGATCGCGCACGCAGTCGAGGAGCGCGTGGGTGCGGGCCGCGTCCTGGGCGGAAGTGGGCTCGTCGAGGAGGAGCGTGCAGCCGGGGTCCCCGCGGACCCGTGTGAGCGCGAGACACAGAAGAAGCCGCTGCCGCTCCCCTCGCGAGTACGCGGACACGGGAGTGAAGGGGTCGAAGAGGCGCCGGCGGATCCGGTCGTCGTCGACCCGGCCGAGGAGGTCCCAGAGAACGCGCTCGCCGCGGGGGTGGGCGTCGCCGGCGATCCGCGCCAGGTCGAGCCCGGACAGACAGCCAGGCAGCGCATCGTCGGGGTCCTGCGGGACGAGCACGGCGTTGCGGAGCTGACCAGCCCAGGCGTGGAGCAGCGTGCTCTTGCCGGATCCGGAGCTGCCCAGCACCCACTGCACCGATGGCCGCGGCGAAAGGCCGTGAGCGGTCGGAACGGCGCGGGCGAGCACGTTCGAGCCGACGCTCAGCGCGCCTTCTCGCAACGCGATGCGGCCGGACCGCCGCGGGAAGGTCTGGGCGAGCAGGAGAATCAGCGAGGCAAGCACGATGGCGACGTGCGCCGTCCCCCACGCCGGGTCGAGCGGCGCGGGCACGCCGCCGTCCGAGATGCCACGCAAGAAGAGCGCCGCGCCGAGGGAAGGGTAGGGCGGAAAGCCGGGCGGCCGGAAGCTGTCGATGAGGGTGTTGGAGAGGATGTCGATGAGGGTCGCGGCCGCCATTCCACCGAGGAAGAGGGCGCCGAGATCGCGCCGCCGCCGCAGCCACACCCCTTGGCGCAGCAGGATCTCCCACGCTCGCTGGCCGCGGAGCCTGGCCACCAGGAACGAATCGCTGCTCTCTTCCGCGGCGCGAACCTGGTCGAGCCAGCTCCACAACCCGCGCCCCAACCCGAAGCCGAGCGCGAGCGATGCCGCGAGGAGCCCAGGCGCCATTCCGAACAGCGATCGATAAGCGAGCTGCTCGTCAGGACGCAGCGCCAGGTAATGCCCGGCGGCTCGGAACGCGACGGGCTGGCAGAGGAGAGCCCGAACCACCAGCGCCACTGCGACGTAGGGGACCGCCCCGCCGAACGCGACGACCGTCCCGATCGTCCGCGCTTGCCGGTGAAGGCCGCGAGCGTAGAGCAGGAGCCACAGTGCGCCGAGCAGCGCCGCCGTCGCTGCGGCGCCGAGGGCCACCAGGCAGGTGCCCGCGAGCATCATCGGCAGAGGCGATTCGAGCAGCCGCTCGGCAGGCACTGCGCCGCGCCAGAGCATCCGCAGGGGAAAGAAGGTGCCCGTGCTCGAGAGGACGTAGAGCGCCTCCGCCGCGACGAGCGCGAGCGCCGCCGCGGCGAGGATGTCGGGCGGCGACGATCGACGGCCGGGCTCTTGCGCGAGCGTGGCCACGTTGCGCCGGATGAACGCGGCCAGGGTGGCGCCGCCCCCACCGAGAAGGAGGGCGAGCGCGGACGCCGCGATGGGATGGGGCTCGTCGCGCACGGCGAGCGCGCAAATCTGGGCGGCCCCGAGCGCGAGCAGGAGACCTGCGACTCCCGACATCACGCGAAATCCGGACGGGAACGACCGGCTCCACACGAGGCGCAATCGCACCGGCGCCCTCATGGCTCGACCCTGCTGGTGCCCAGCGCCTCGCGCGTCTCGATGACGAAACGGTGCCCGACGAAGCACAGGACCACGAGCGCGCCGCCGACGAGCGCGCAGGAAGAGACTCGCTCCGCCACGGACGGCTCGCGCATCGCGGCGCGGACGAGCGCACCGAGACCGCTCGCGCCCGCGTCTGCGCTCCGGTCCTGGTCTGCCTTGGCGCAGACGAACAGCGCCGCGGCGGCCAGCGCCGGCGCCAGGGGAACGAGCCACTCCGCGGCGTCGAGCGCGGCGATCCGGGCGGCACCGACCAGCGCCGGGCGGCCGCGCAAGGCGCCGAGCTGCTGCGCGTGCACCGCCGGCGCAAGCAGCGCCCGCGCGGCGGCGCCCGAGAGGGTGCCGGCAAATGCGGCGACGAAGAACGCGGCGGACGCGCCCGATCCCAGCGTACGGGTGCGGTCATAGAAGACGGCCGGGTCGAGCAGCGGCCAGAGGGGATGAAGGACGAGACCGTAGACTCCTGCGGCGAACGCAGCTCGCGCCAGCCCGCCCCAGCGGGCGCCGGCCGGAATGCGGACCATGTGCGCGAGCGCGCCGGCGATTGCGGCGCCGCAAAACACGAGCGCGAGGCCCGCGAGCAGGAAGGGCAGCGCATCGGCGGCGCCGCGCGCGGCGGTGTGGAATCGGCTCCTGTCCGACACGACCGCGGCCCACGCATCGCGGACCGAGGCGAGCCGCAGCGGGCCCCCCTGGACGTCGGGGAGGCGCCAGTCGGGCCGGCGCGACCAGGCGGTCGCAAGGGCCCGGGAAGCGTCGGCGCTCGCTTCGCCGCGAAGGCTACGCAAGGCCAGCTCTCGCAACACGGCGAGAACGAAATCGAGGTACGCCGAGGCGGACGTTTCGGAGGGCTCCTCCGCCGTTTCCCGTTCGACGCTCGCAAGGACCAATGCGAGCAGAAGCAGCGCCGCGAACCCCACCGCGCAGGCGGCGAGCCACCGCAATGCGGCTGCGGCGATCCTGGCGGCCGCCGCGGCCCTGGCGAGCGCCTCGAGATCGTCGGTCGGCGGGCGAAGCGTGGCTTCCATCACCGCGCCTCCTCTCCGCCGGCGCAGTGTCCCTGCTGCTCCACCGCGCATCCGAGCTGCTGCTCCAAGGCGGCGCGCAGGGCGTCCAGTTCCTGGCAGTGCCCCATCCACGCGGCAGCGTTCAGTGTCCAGGAGCCGCGATCGAGCGAGCGGCGGGACGAGCCTCGGAGCTGGGAGTCCCATTGATCGAACCGTTCGAGGGTCGCCAATTTCGCGCGCGCCGCATCTCCGCACCGCGCCGCGGCCGCCTGGGTCCGGTTGGGCGGGGAATCCACCGCCGGCGTCGGCGCCAGCGGCTCCTCCCGTGCGCGGCCTTCGTCGAGAAGGACGGAGTCATCGAGCGGCGAGCTGCGATCGAACGCCCTGGCCCAGCGGCCGTCGCCGTAGCCGAAGGCCAAAGGCCACGGGCTTCCGCCGAGGGGAAAGGATGCAGCTTCCACGTCGGGCTCGCCCGCCGCCTTGACGGGCAACAGCCACCATTCACACGAGTTGGTCCGCTCCAGCGCGGCGCGCCCATCGCCGCCGGCTGCCGCCGGGTGAGGCCAGCCCCGCTCCGAGGGCCAGCACACCACCGCGAGGCGAAGCGACGAACGCTGCGCTTGCGCCGGCTGCGGCTGCTCGCCCTTGCGTCGATGGGGCGCGCGCGGCCAGCCTCGGACGGCGAGCGCTGGCTGCAAGCGGTCGAAGAGCGCCGTCGAGGGCGCGGTGCTGGCGACGCGGATCGCGGCCAGCTCGATCGCGCCGGACGGGGCGAACAGCCCCTTGGGACCCCCCGCCGGCACCGCGCAGTCGGGATCCGCCCTGGAGCGCAGGAGCTTCACCCGGCCCGCCGCCGGCCAACGCTGCCGCGCATACTGCTCGAGCCCCTGGACCTGGGCGCCTCTGCGCACTTCGCAGACGTCGTCGGGCTCTCCCTGGCACTCGGAGCACCCGCGCAGAACGACGGTGGCGCGCGAGGTGTACTGAACGGCGCGAAACCAGTCCGCCGCGTCGGCCGCCGGCGCGGGATTGGCCAGAAGGGCGGCGCCGAGGGACACCAGCGGGAGCGGCCACCTCACGGCTCGGCGCTCCACGCCTGCAGCACCTGCGCGAAGTACCAGCGGCCCTGCGCGGACTCGGCCTGGGCCTCGGGGATCACCAGCGTGCCCGGGCGCAGGAAGGCGAGCGGGTAGATCGGGGCGGGGCCGCTCCTGGCGACGTCGTCCTCGAGCCTGCGCAGGCTCTCCGCGCGCGTCGGCGGCGTAGTCCCGGCGGGGCCCAGCCAGGACGGCGGCGGGAAGACGATGGACGACTCGTAACCCGTCAGCAGCTCTTTCCCCGGCACCTCGCTGATCGCCTGCCCGCCGCTCAGGTTCTGGTTGCCCGCCGGGTGCAGGAGCGGAACCAGCGTCGGGTAGGTCCGGTTGTAGTAGTTGCTCGCCACGGTGAGCAGGACGTCCCAGCTCGCGAGCGATCCGCGATGCACCTCGCTCGCCTTGATCCCCGACACGCTGACCGGCACGCCCTGGCTCGCGGCGATGGCCCCGATGCGGGCGGCGGCGCCCGCCCACGGCTCCTCCTGCACGTACACCAGGCTGATCGGGCGGCATCCCTTCTCGTCGACCTCGCCGAACGGCGCCACCGCAGCGGACTCGGGGCATCCGGACCCCTCCTCGCTGCGCGGCACCAGGCCCGCGATCGCGCGCGCCCGTGGGTCGCAGGTCGCGCGGTTCTCGCCCGCCGCGATCGGCTCACGGAGATCCCTCTGCAACTCGAGGAGCCGATCTGCCGTGCTGGTCCCGAGCGCATTGAAGAGCC
>VBKO01000429.1 GCA_005888115.1 Deltaproteobacteria bacterium | reverse complement strand
GTCACCTCCGCGGTGTTCGACGCGGACAGCGGACGCTTCAACCCGGACTCGGGAGACATAGGCGACGCGCGCCTTCCGGCCTTCTCGCAGCTGGATGCGCGCGCCCAGTACACCTGGACCAGCAACCTGCTCCAGGTCTCCGCGTACCTCGACGTGCAGAACGTGCTCAATCGCACCAACGAGGAGCTGCACGTGTGGGACTACCGTTACCGCGAGCAGGGCAGCATCTCCGGCCTGCCGGTGCTGCCCACGCTCGGCGTGAAGGTGAGGTGGTGAGCTTGGCGCCTCACGGCTTGCGTCTTGCGGCTTGCGGCCTCGTGGTGGGCGTCGCGTGCACGCCGGACTTCCAGTCGCCCAGCCAGGTCACCGATCTGCGCGTTCTGGCGATCCGCCAGGACGCGCTGGAGGACGATGGCAGCTCGCGATTCGCCGACGCGTTCGTCGATCTGTCCGCGCAAACGGCGCAGCGGGTTCGCGTACGCGCGCTCGTCGCGGACCCGCACCCGCGCCAATCGCTCGTCTCTCACGCGCGCGTCTGCTCGCCCACCGATTCCGGACGCTGCCAAGACGTCCCCACCTTCGAGCTCGGCCAGCCGATGGGCACCATCCCCGAACCCGCGATCGAGCAGCAGCCCGAGTACACGTTCGACGTTCCCCCCGAAGTCGTCGCCCTCGCACTGCAGGACGATCGGTTGAAGGGATTCGGCGGGATCCGGGTGCAGTTCTCGCTCGATGCGTCCGACGGCGATGCGCACGATCCGGTGCTGGCCTCGAAGATCCTCCTCTACAGCACCGCTCCGGACTCGATGCGGAACCACAACCCGGAGGTGGTGGGCCTGGAGATCACCCGCGAGGGGGTTCACGTCCAGACCGTCCCCCCCGGGACGATCGCCGTCACCGCGGGGGTCGAGTACGGCCTGCGGCCGCTGCTCGGCCCCGGCAGTGCGGGCATCGAGGACTACGACGTGGTGGATCTGAGCGGGCAGACGATCCACTTGCGCGAGACGCCGCGCTATTCGTTCTTCGCCACGGCGGCGATCAGCTTCGACCGCGACGACGCGGACGAGCCCTTGTCCGGGCAGCCCCAGCCGGTGAACGGCATCGCGAGGTTCACCGCCGGCGCGGGCAGCGGCTCGATGTGGGTGGTGGCGCGCGACGGCCGCGGGGGCATCGGTTGGATCAGCGCGCAATGTACGGCAACCGCGCCGCCCTGAGGCCGGCTCAGTTGGCCAGCGCGCCGCCGGTGAGCTGCTGCACCTTGCCGAGCAGCTCGTCGAGGTCGAACGGCTTCGCCAGATGGCCGCTCGCGCGAAGCTGCTGCGCATGTCCTTGCACCGATCGATCGGCGCTGAGGATGAGCAGCGGCACGTCCCGCTGGCCCCGGTGATCCAGCTCGGCGACGAACTGCCACCCGTCCATCACCGGCATCATCAGATCGAGCAGGATGACGCTGGGGTGCTCGCGCTCGAGGATGTCGAGCGCCTCCTTGCCGTTGGCGGCCATGAGCACGCGGTAGCCTTCGCTGGACAGGCATAGCCCCAACGTCTGGAGGATGTCCGGGTCGTCGTCGATGACGAGCACCAGCCGCTCCCCTGCCCGCAGTCGCGCCATTCTGGACGGGTATAAAAATCTGGCCAAGGAGCGTCAATCTTTTGCCCGCCCAGTGTCGCGTGCAACACGCTTGAAGTCCCGGGCGTCGGCACCTACAACGACGGCATGCCGCGTTGTCCCACCTGCCGGGCCGAGGTAAAGGCGCGGGCGGAGAACCCTTCCTTCCCGTTCTGCACGCCGAGGTGTCGGGCCGTCGATCTCGGGCGCTGGTTCATCGGCGAGTACCGGGTGGAGAGCGAGCGCACCGCTCCGGAGCGGAAGGAGGGCAGCGACGGGGATCCCGAGAAGCATTGATCGGCGCGCGGCCGGCGTGCTACCCGGTGCGACCCGAATGCGGGCCCTGAAGCTCACCGTCCGGCTCGTGCTCTCGTTGGGCGTGAGCGCGCTGCTCATGTGGCTCTCGCTGCGCAACGCGGACCTGCGCGCGGTGGGGCGGGCCATCGCCGCCGCCGACCCCTGGCGGATGGCGGGGTACGCGGCCATCCTGGTCTGCGTCCACCTGGTGCGGACGGTGCGATGGGGGATCCTGCTCGAGCCGCTCGGGCACGTGGGGTTCAAGCGCCTCAACTCGGCGAGCGCGGTGGGGATCATGATGCTCATCCTGCTGCCGTTCCGGCTCGGTGAGTTCGCGCGTCCGTTGCTCATCGCGCGCCCGCCGCCTGGCGGGGCCGGCGCGACCCTGCGCCGGAGCGGCGCGTTCGCGTCGATCGTGGTCGAGCGGATCGTCGACGGGATCGCCATCGGGCTCTTGGGAATCGTCGCGCTGCGCATGCTCGGAGCGGGCGCGAGCGGACGGTACGCGGACTTCGCCCGCCACGCATCGGTCCTCGTGGCCCTGGGCTTCCTCGCGCTGTGCATCGCCGTGCTTGCCGCGTTCTTCCTCCGCGACCGCGCCCTGCAACTCACCTCGGCGCTCTTGCGCCCGTTCTCGCCGCGCCTCGGCCAGCGCGCCTGCTCGATGCTCGATGGCTTCATCTCCGCGCTGCACCTCGGCTCGGGATGGAAGGCGCTCGCTTTCTTCGCGCTCACCGCCGTGTACTGGACGCTGAACGGCTTCGGGCTCGCGCTCCTGGCTCCGGCGTTCGGGTTCCATCTCGCCCCGCTGATGGTCGCGACCATTCTCGCCGTGCAGGTGGTGGGCGTGATGGTGCCAGCGGGCCCGGGGATGATCGGCACCATGCAGTTCTTCGCCCAGGCCGGGCTGTCGCTCTTCGTGCCGGACGCGTTCACCCGCGGCTCGCCGGCGGCCGCCCACGCGGCCGGGTACACGAACGCCCTCTGGATGCTGAACTTCGGCGTCCAGGTCGGCTTGGGCGTGCTCTTCATGCTGCTCGGCCACGTCTCGTTGCGCGGCCTGCTCCAACCGAGCGCTGACGGGGGTTCCGACCCCGATCTCGCAGCTCCCGCCTCGCCTTGACGGACCGGGTATGCGCCGCTACATTCGCGCGCCCCCGACGGCGGCGTAGCTCAATCGGCTAGAGCGACGGTCTCATAATCCGTAGG
>VBKO01000042.1 GCA_005888115.1 Deltaproteobacteria bacterium | reverse complement strand
AAGACGCTGGGCCCGAACACGACGACCATGATCAGCGACAGCGGCCTGCCGCTGGGCCGGACCGCCATCTTCAGCGCCAACACGGGGCCGCACGCAGGCAACCTGCAAGTCAATCTGGTCCCCAAGGCGGCCCGCTCCTTCTCCGACGTGCAAGCCGCGGAGAAGGTGCGCGCGACCATCCGCGACGCGCTGCCCGGGACGCAGCTCTACTTCTTCGTGGGCGGCATCGTGAAGCGGATCCTCAACTTCGGCTCCTCGGCTCCCATCGACGTCGAGATCCTCGGCTACGATCTCGAGGGCGGGTCGCGCTACGCGGCCCAGGTCGCCGCGCGCATGCGGCAGCTGACGGGGCGGAACGGCCGCCCGCTGCTCACCGACGTGCAGATCTCGCGCGAGGAGAACTATCCCGAGCTGGACGTGGTGGTGGACCGGGAGAAGGCCGGCACGCTGGGCCTCAACGAGACGCAGGTGGCGCAGAGCGTGCTCGCCACGCTCTCGGGCAGCACGCAGTTCGCGCCCACGCCGTTCACCGATCCCACCACCGGCAACGAGTACTTCATCAACGTGCGCATGGACGACCGCTTCCGCTCGCACGTCAACGACCTCGGAGAGGTGTTCGTCACCACGCCCAAGGGAGGAGTGGTCTCGCTCTCCTCGCTGGCGCGCATCGAGCGCTCCAGCGGCCCGGTGCTGATCAACCGCAAGTACCTGCAGCGGATCGTCGACGTGACCGCCAACGTCGCGCCCGGCACCGACCTGGGCTCCGCCAGCGCCGCGGTACAGAAGGTGCTCGACGACCTCCGCCCGCCCGAGGCGTTCACCGCGCAGCTCTCCGGCCAGACTGCCGCGCAGCGCGACGCTTTCCGCGGGCTGGGGCTCGCGGCCCTGATGGCGATCGCGCTCGTCTACATGGTGCTCGCCTCGCAGTTCCGTTCGCTGCTCGACCCGCTGGTGATCATGTTCAGCGTCCCGCTGGGCATCTCCGGCGTGTTCCTCGTGCTGTGGCTCACCGGCACCACGCTCTCGGTGAACAGCTTCATGGGCATCATCATGATGGTCGGGATCGTGGTTTCGAACGGCGTCCTGCTGGTCGACTTCGCCAACGTGCTCCGGGAGCGCGGCAAGGACCTGATCGAGGCGACCGTGGAGGCCGGCCGCACGCGGCTCCGCCCCATTCTCATGACCACCATCGCCACCATCGTGGGCCTGGTCCCCATGGCGCTGGGCATCGGCGAAGGCAGCGAGACGAATCTGCCGCTGGCCCGCGCGGTGATCGGCGGGCTGGCCGTCTCCACCGTCTTCACGTTGTTCCTGGTTCCGGCCCTGTATTCCCTCCTCGATCGGTTCCGCCGGCCAGTCGAGCAGGAAGCATCCGAAGGCCGCCCGGCGCCCGCCTGAGACGGAGCCTCTCGCGGTGTACCGAAAGGGACCATGAACGCATTCCCGAAAATGGTCGCCGTCATGCTGCTCTGCAGCGCCGCGGCGCGCGCGCAGCAGCCCGAGCGGATCACCTTCCCCGAAGCGGTCCAGCGCGCGCTCTTGCGCAATGCCTCGGTTCGCATCGCCGTGCAGGAGATCTCGCGCGCCCACGGGATCATGCGCGAGGTGCGCGCGGCGGCGTTTCCCACGCTGAGCGCGAACGGGCTCTACACGCGCCTCGACGCCGACCGGACCACCTCCGCCACGGTGGTCGATCCGACCACCACGCCGCCCACGGTGTCCAGCGTGTCCCGCACCGTGCAGCCTCGCGACTCGTGGACGGCGAACCTCCAGCTCGCGGTTCCCCTCGTCGCGCCACAGCGCTGGGTCCAGTGGGAGCACGCCTCCGAGCAGGTGGACGTGGCGCGCCTCTCCGCGGAGGACGTCCGCAGGCAGATCGCGGTCACCACCGCGCGCTTCTACGTCGCGGCGCTCTCCCAGCACCGCCTGGTCGACGCCAACCAGCGCGCGGCCGACAACGCGCGCGAGCATCTCGAGGACGCCAAGGCGAGGCTGTCCGCCGGGACGGGCAACCGACTCGACCTGGTGCGCGCGGCCCAGGAGCTGGCCACCTCGGAGTCGCAGGTGCAGTCCGCCCTGACCGGGCTGGTGCGGGCCCAGGAAGCGCTGGGCATCCTGGTCGGCGGCGACGCGCCGGTGGACACCACCGACGACATGCAGTTTCCTCCGCTTCCAGCTCCTGCCGAGGCGATCGAGGACGCCGAGCGGCGGCGCGCCGACATCCAGGCGCAGCGGAAGCGGGCCGAGGCTGCACAGCACGTGGTGCGCGACAGCTACGCCGATTTCCTGCCGCTCCTGACCGGCGTGGCGCAGCCATTCGCCTCGAGCTTCACCTCGCTCACCTCGCCGACCACCGGCTGGCAGGCGCAGCTGGTGCTCACGCTCCCGCTCTACGACGGCGGGTTCCGTTACGGTGCGCTGGAGCAGCGGCGCGCCGAGCGCGACGAGGCGCGCGAGCAGCTCGATGCGGCGCTGCGCCAGGCCCGCTCCGAGGTGCGGTCGGGATTCGAGTCGATGCAGCGCGCCGACGCGTCGCTACGACAGGCGCGGGAGGCGAGCCGCCTCGCGGGCGAGGCGCTGGAGATCACCACGCTCGCGTACCATGCCGGGGCGACGAACGATCTGGAGGTCGTGGACGCCGAGCGCCGCGCGCGGGACGCCGCCAACGCCGCGGCGGTAGCGGAGGACGCGGCCCGCCAGGCCCGCATCGATCTGCTGGCCGCGACGGGGCGCTTTCCGTAAGGTCAGGGTGGGTCCGGGCGCTCCGGTGATCAGCCGCGCGCTTGGACCAGTGCGAGCACCGCGGCCCGGCGGGGGAGCGAGGCCTGCGCGCCGAGCACGGTGGTGGCGAGGGCGGCTGCGGCGCTGGCGAACGGTCCCGCCTCCCCGAGCGACCGCCCCTCGGCGAGCGCGACCGCCAAGGCGCCCGCGAACGCGTCGCCGGCCCCGGTCGCATCGAGGCGCGCCACCTCGAACCTGGGCAGCCATACCTCCCCGTCCTTCCACGAGAGCAGGTCGCCGCTCTCGCCGGCCTGGACCGCGGCGGCGCCCGCGCCTCGCCGAAGCAGCGCTGCCGCCGCCGAGCCCGCCGACTCACGGTCGACCACCTCGATCCCGGTGAGCGCGAGCGCCTCGCTGCAGTTCGGCCGGATCACGTCGATCTCCGCAAACAGGTCGTCGGGGAGCGGCGCCGGTGGTCCGGGGTCGAGCACCACCAGCGCGCCCGCCGAGCGGCCGATGCGGATGGCCTCGGCGACCGCCGCGAGCGGGACGCCCAGCTGCAGGAGGACCACCCGCGCCGAGCGGAGCGCGTCGGCGGCGGCGCGCACGTCGTCGGCCGAGAGACGCGCGTTGGCGCCCGCGGCCGAGAGGATCTGCTTCTCGCCGTTCCCTCCGACCTGGCACAGCGCCACTCCGGTGAACGCCGTCGGATCGCGGATCAGGTGATCGATCTCGACTCCCTCGGTGATGAGAGCTTCCACCACCGAGTCTCCGCGGACGTCGTTTCCCACCCGCGCGACCAGCGCCACCCGCGCGCCGAGGCGCGCCGCCGCGACCGCCTGGTTCGCGCCCTTGCCGCCCGGCGCTTCCTGGAACAGCTCGCCGTTGACGGACTGCCCGGGCTGCGGCAGGCGTGGGCCGCGCACCAGGTAATCGACGTTCGCCTTGCCGACCACGACCACGTCGTAGCGTCGTTCCACCCGGACACTCTAGCGGCTCAAAGCGCGCTGGGGTACGTCTCGGGCGGCTCGGGTTCCTGCCAGCGCGCCTTGCGCTCCAGCGGCTCCAGCGCGCGAGTCCGGTCCAGGTGGACGACGGCGTCGAACTGCTCGGCCACGCGGGCATGGAAGTAGTGACTGACGCGCTCGGTGGCCGGCCGGTAGATGACGCCGATCGCGCGCTCCAGTCGCGGCTCTCGCAGCGCCCCCAGCACCTCGCCGGGATCCCGCAGCGGTAGGAAGAAGCGCGGCAGCGCAACGTCGTGGAACAGCGCCTCCACGCTGCCGGGCAGGGCAGGCGAGACGAGCATCCGTTCGGCGCCGCCGTCCCATTCGTGCGCCGCTGTCACCGTGCCGTCGTAGGTGGTGAAGCCGACCAGGAGCGCCTCGCTTCCGAATCGCTCGCGGACGAGCTCTCCGACGTTGAGCTCCCCTTCCTCGCCCATCTCGGTCGCCCGCGCGTCGCCCAGGTGCGAGTTGTGTGCCCAGACCACCAGGCGCGCATCGCCGTCGCGCCGGGAGAGGTGCTCGAGCAACGCCTCCAACGTCTCGGCCATGTGTCGATCGCGCAGGTTCCAGGATGAGATCCGCGAGCCGAACAGCGAGCGGTAGTACTGTTCCGCGTTGCGCGCCAGCCGGGCGTTCTGCTCCGCCGAGAAGGCGTCGTCGCCGTCGCGCGCCGCCCTCTGGCGCAGCTCCTCGACCTGCTCCAGCGCCGCCCGCTCGCATTCGGGCGTCAGCCCGAGCCGGGCGGCGTACCCGTAGGCCTGCGGGTCGCCGCCGTGGTGGTCGAAGCAGGCGTACCGCTCGCGCGCCTGCGCCGCCGCCGCGGGGTCCACCTCGTCGAGGTAGCGGATCACCGCCTGCACCGATCGATACAGGCTGTAGAGGTCCATGCCGTACACGCCGGCGCGCGGCGCTGCGGCGGGAAGGGACTCGTTCCAGCGGCGGAGCCAGCGGAGAAACTCGAGCACGGCGGTATTCCGCCACATCCAGGTGGGGAAGCGCTCGAAGCCGGAGAGGGCCGACTCCGCATCGTCGTCTCCTCGCGCCCGCGCCCAGCGGCCGGCGCGGTCGGCATCGGGCCAGTCCGCCTCCCAGACCACGCCCGTGAACCCCAGCTCCGAGATGAGTCGCTGCGTGATCCGGGTGCGCTCGCGATAGACGTCGTGGCTGCCGTGCGTCGGCTCGCCCAGGAGCACGAGGCGCGCATCGCGAGCCATCCGCAGGAGCGGGTCGTGGTCGCGCTTGCCGCCGCCCAGGAGGTGCGCCGAGGCGCGGATCGCGTCGATGAGCTCGCGGTCCATTCGCGCGCTTGAATCTATGGACGCCGGGCGGCCGATGCGGCGCTGCCGCGCGGCACGGGCTTCCGCTCGCCCGGCTGGCTGCCGCGAGCAATCCCGCACTTCGCCGACCTGTCGGTGCCGCTACAACCGCGCGAGCACCTCGTCCGCGAAGGTCTTCGGCGTCGCTTTGGGCCAGACGTGCTTGATGCGGCCGTCGGCGCCGATCAGGTAGGCGACGCGCACGGCGGTGGACTGCGCCGGCGCGTCCGCGGCCCCGTACTTGACGCCCAGCTCGCGCTTGGTGTCCGACAAGAGCGGGTAGGTGAACCCGAACTTCTCGGCGAACTTCTTGTTGTCCTGCACGCTGTCGAAGCTCGCCCCCAGGATGGCGGCGTTCTTCCCCTCGATCTCCTTCGCCCTGTCACGCAGGACGTTGCCCTGGATGGTTCAACCGGGCGTGTCGGCCTTCGGGTAGAACCAGAGGACGACGTTCTTGCCCCGGTAGTCGGACAGGCGCACGGTGCGGCCGTCATGCGCGGTGGCGGTGAAGTCCGGGGCGGCGTCGCCGACGTTGAGGAGCGGCATGGCGGCCCACGTAGCAGACTCGCCCGCGCAGGTCCACCTGCTCGACGGCGCGCTCGGAACGGAGCTGGGCCGGCGCGGGGTGGCGACGCGGGGCGGGCTCTTCTCGGCTGCGGCACTGCTCGACGAGCGCGGCCTCGCGGCGCTGCGCGAAGTGCACCGCGCGTACGTCGATGCCGGCGCCGAGGTGATCACCGCGGCCACCTTCCGCACCAGCCGGCGCTCGCTCGCTGCCGCGGGGCTCGAAGCGCGGTTCCCCGAGCTGCCCCGGCTCGCGGTGCGCGAGGCGCGCGAGGCGGCCGCGGGCCGCGCGCGCGTGGCGGGATCGATCGCGCCCCTGGAGGATTGCTACCGGCCGGACCTGCGCCCGGCGCCGGCGCAGGCTGCGCGCGAGCACCTCGAGCATGCCCGGGTGCTGGCCGAGGCGGGGTGCGATCTGCTCCTGGTGGAGACGGTGGCCGCGGCAGACGAGGGGCTCGCCGCCGTGGCGGCCGCCGCGGCGACCGGGCTGCCGGTGTGGGTGGCCGCGATGGCGACGCCGCGAGGTACCCTGCTCGACGGCGGCGACCTCGGCGGGTTCTTCCGGCGCGCCGTGTCCGCGGGAGCGAGCGCGGCGCTGATCAACTGCACGCCACCTGACGGCGTCGATCTCGCCCTGCCGGCGGCCGCCGCATCGAGCGTGCCCTTCGGCGGCTACGCGCACCTCGGTGAGGTGGACGCGGCGGTTCCCTGGGGCAGGGCGCCCGATCTCTCCCCCGAGGAATATGCGCGGCGCGCACTCCGGTGGATCGAACGAGGCGCGACCATCGTGGGCGGCTGCTGCGGCACCGGTCCGGAGCACGTTCGCGCGGTGGCACGGGCGGCCTCGACGCACAGAACGTCCGTGCTCTGAAAGCGCGGCGCCGCCCTCCGCGCGGCGGCCGGCGAGCAAGGGAGTTGGCGATGACGCTGTGGGCGATCCTCGGAGTTGCGCTGGTGGCGGGCGGGGCGCAGAAGTTGGGCGCCATGGATGTAGGGAAGCTGCTCGCGGAACGGGCCGAGACGCTCGCCGCCTTCAAGGACCCGCACCGGAGCCCATACGCCGCGGTCGACCGGCGTGATTTCCAAGGCGCCCCCCTCGTGCTGGGGAGCGCCGCCGAGGCCGATCTGCGCCTGGACGGGGCGCGACCGCGCCACGCGCGCATCGCGGTGGACGGCGGCGGGTTCCGGGTGGAGGCGGTCGACGAAGGCGCAACCGTCGAGGTGCAGGGCAAGCCGGTCCGCGAGGCCCGGGTGGATGCCGGCGGGACCGTCGGCATCGGCCGCTACACGGTCCGGCTCTCGCACCAGAATTTCCCCGCGCTGGTGCTGCTCGATCCGCAGTCGCCGCAGCTGCGCGAAGGGCCGCCGCCGCGCTGGTTCCCGCCCGACGAGGGGTTCCGGGTCGTGGGCCGGCTCGAGCGCGACCGGTCCCCGCGCGACGAGGTGGTGCTCTCGACCCGCGGCAACGCGCGCCGCGCCCGGCGGCTGGGGCGATTCTCGTTCGAGCTGGGCGGCCGCAAGCAGCAGCTCACCGCGCTGCGGCTGCTCGAGCCGGGCGTGGGCGAGGCCGCGGTCTCCATCTTCTTCCGCGACGCCACCACTGGCCACGAGACCTATCCGGTCGGGCGCTACCTCGAGCCGGAGCCAGTCGCCGGGGATCCGGATGGCTTCGTGCTCGACTTCAACCGGGCGTACAACCCGACCTGCGCGTTCTCTCCCCATTACAACTGCCCCATCCCGCCGCGGGAAAACGTCCTCCACGTCCCGGTCCGGGCGGGCGAGATGGACCCCGGCGGGCACTGACCTGAAATAAGCGTCCGGATTCGCGGTAGGATCGTGCGATGGCGCATCGCCGCGGCAGTGCGGGCCATGGTAGGGGCAGGAAGCGCCCGATCTCTACCCGTCCGCGCGCAAAGGGTGGGCGATCCAGGTCGAAGTCCGCGCCGGCGCCTGACTCGAGCCCACCGTCCGCATCGCAGTCGACTCCGGGCGGTTCCGCTGGCGCAGCGCTCCCCGTCTGGTTCGCCAAGGTTCTCGAGGTCGCGCAGGGGCGGGCCGCCGCCCGCGTCGAGGCCGTGCGGGCGCAGTTTCCCGAGGCGACCCGGAGGGAGCTCGGCGAACGCCTGGTCCGGAGCAGCGCACTGCGCGCCGGCTTGCTGGGCGCGGCGACCGGAACGCTCGCGTTGATCACGCTGCCTCTGGGCTTGCCCGCCGGGATCGCCGTCACCCTGCTGCTGGAAGCCGAGCTGCTGTTCGCCTTGATCGCGCTGTACGGTCTGTCGGCGCGGGGTCCGTCCGGCCGGCTGCGCCTGTATGCGCTGTGGGCGGGAGCGGGGTTCGCCGACGCCGCCAAGGGCGCCGGGCTACGGGTCGGGGCCGACGCCGCCGGCCGCGCCATCGCCGGTTCGCTCCCCGCGCGGATCATCGCGCGCCTCAACCCGGTGCTGCTCCGCGCCATCCTCCGCCGCCTCGGCCTGGGATGGCTGCCCCGCGCGCTCAAGATGTGGCCGCTGCTCGGGGCTCCGGTGGGTTTCGCGCTCGATCGTGCGGCCCTGCGCGCTCTGGGATTCACGGCGCTGGACGTCCTCGATTCCCTCCAGGAGCAGGATTCCACCGTCGCAATCCACTGAATGTCGCGAGTGGCCGGCCGGACGGGCGCTTCTTTTCCTGCACGCCGTCGCTAGATTTCCGCCACATCGAGCGGAGGCGGCTGATTCCCTCCTTCAGAGCGCGAAGAACACGGTCAGCCACTCGGGCAGCCGGGCGATGTCCGTCGCCCGCGTGTTGGCGCACAGCCAGTGCAGCGCGCCTTGGTGGAAGCCGCCGCCGCCGTAGACGATGACCCCAGGCAAGGGGAGCGTCTTTAAGTTCAGCACCGCGTACGGCAGCTTCTCGTCGGCGGTTCCGGCCACCCTCTGGTACTTCGCCTCGACCGCTACCCGGTTGCCGTTCCGCGCGTCGCGGAACAGAACGTCCACCTCGCGGTCGCGGCCGTATACGGTCTTTCCGACGGTGAGCTTGCGGCGGAAGTCGAGCCCGAGCGTGAGCCCCACCAGCGCGATCAGCCGCTCGAACTCGGCGGGCGTCAACTCGAATGCGTCGATCTCGTTCGACAGCGCGGCGCACTCGGCCGCGCTGAGCGGCACGGCGCACTCTCCCGCCACCACCCACCGCCCGATGCCGCCGGGCTCCCAGGTCCGCAGCCTGGCCAGCAGCTCGGGCGGATCCGCCACGGGTGGTGCCACTCCCTCCAGGTAGAGCTGCGGTCTCACGAAATCCTCCTCCCCGACAGGGCCCAGGCGCGCCAGGCGCGCAGGAGCGGCGGCTCCTCCGGCCCGGGCGGCGCGCGCAGCGATCGGCGCACGGCAGCTTCCCGCTCGCGGGGCCGGATGCGCAACAGCTCGGCCAGCTCGGGCGTCCCCGCATCCCCCTCCAGCCAGCCGGCGGCTTCGGCCGCCTCGCGCACCTCGTCCGCCGCGGATGCGAGCTCCTCTAGATCGGGCGGCGCGATCGGGTCGATCCCGTCTGCGACCCTCTTGGCAACTCCCGGAGGCGCCACGCCCGCGAGCGAAGCGTCGAGATACGCCAGGTCGATGTCCCCCAGCAGGAACCGGCGCCCGTGCGCGCGCGCCTCCACGCCGACCACCCCGGTCCCGCAGAACGGATCGACCACCAGCTCCCCGGCGGTGCTGCTCTGGAGGAGGAGCGTGCGGACCACCGCGTTCGGCTTGACCGCCGGCCCGGTCACGGTGGAGCGCGCCGCGAGCAGCACGTCGGGGATGCCGAGGTCGATCAGCGGCCGCTTCCCCTTCTCGAAGAACAGGATGCGCTCCGATGCTGCCCGGTAGTGATAGCCGGTGCCGCCGCGGATGCGCGCGCCGTCGAGGGTCGTCTTCCCCCAGAGCACCTCCTTCCAGTAGACGAACCCCGCCTCGCAGGGGCGCGCTCCGTTGGGCAGCCGGCCGGCTCCCACGCCCTGTTGCTGCTTGATCACGTCGGCCGTGACCTCGTCGCAGAAGAGGTAGAAGTGCCGGTCGCGCCGCAGCACCCGGTACACCGACGCCAGCAGCTCGGGGAGCCGCGCATCGGGCACGGTGGTGAACCAGTTGGTGGTCAGCCGCGTGGTGGTGCCGCGCGAGCGGTGCAGCTGGAGCGACTCGTAGGGCGGGTCGGTGATGACCAGGTCGACCGACTCGTCGGGAAGCGTGGCGAGCAGCTCGAAAGCGTCGGAGATGACCACGCGGTCGCTGGGCGGCGGCGGTTCGAGGCGAAGCTGGGCGTTGAAGTCCACGAAACCGACGCTAGCACGGGCCCCCGACACTACCGGAACACCACCGCCAGGCCGGCGGCGCAGATGGCGGCGGCCAAGCCGCACACCCCGATCCAACCCCTCGGCGCCGGCTAGGTGTGCCGCAGCACGACCGCCTGGATGACGTTCGCCACGTCCTCGCAGCGGTCGACCGCGCTCTCCAGCTTCTCGTAGATCTCCTTGAGCTTGATCACCTCGAGCACGTCGCCGTTCTGCCGCTCGAAGAGCCGCTTGAGCGCCAGGCGGAGGATGTCGTCGCTCTCGTTCTCCAGGCGGTTGATCTCCACGCTGATGCGCGAGAGCAGCGCGGGGTCCTTCAGGTTGCGCAGCCCGGCCACCGCCTTCTGCACCTCGATGCAGGTGCGGGTCAGCACCTGGGCGAGCAGCTTGGCCTCGTCGGTCGGCTTCTTCACCCCGTAGATGACCAGGCGGCTGGCCGTGGAATCGATGTGGTCGACGATGTCGTCCAGCCGCGAAGCCAGCTCGTGGATGTCCTCGCGCTCGAGCGGCGTGATGAAGGTCAGGTTCAGCTTGTCGAAGGTGCGGTGGGTGATGGCGTCGCACTCGTGCTCGAGGTCCTTCATCTCGCGCACGCGCGCCTCGAGCCTGTCCCACCGCTCCAGCATCTCCTCCAGAGCGCGCGCGGCGTCGAGCACCTTGCCGGCCAGCTGATCGAAGAGGTCGAAGAAGCTCGTGTCCTTGGGCAGCAGCGTGAAAGCCATGCGCCTCTCCTAGAGAACTGCGATCAGCTTGTAGACCACCGCGGCGATCGCTGCCGCCATGGGCAGGGTGAGCAGCCAGGCGAGCAGGATGTTGAAGGTGACGCCCCATTTTACCGCCGAGAGGCGCTTGGTCGCGCCTACTCCCATGATCGAGCTGGTGATGACGTGGGTGGTGGAAACGGGGAAGCCCAGATGGGCGGTGCCGAGCAGCACCGCGGATGCGGCGGTCTCGGCCGCGAACCCGTCGATGGGCTGCAGCTTGACGAGCTTCATGCCCAGCGTGCGGATGATGCGCTTGCCGCCCGAGAAGGTGCCCAGCCCCATGGCGACCGCCGAGGCGAGCTTCACCCAGAGCGGCACGAAGAAATGGTCGATGCGGCCGGCGGCGAGCAGCGCCAGGGAGATGACCCCCATCGTCTTCTGCGCGTCGTTCGAGCCGTGGCTGAACGCCATCAGGGCGGCGGAGACCGTCTGCGCCTTGCGGAAGCCGTTGCCGGCGGTGGTGGGGCGCGCTCTGCGGAAGGTCCAGTACAGCGCGGTGGCGAGGAGCGCTCCCACGATGAGCCCGATCAGCGGCGAGGTGACGGTGGGGACCACCACCTTGTCGAGGATGCCGTGCCATTTCACGTCGTTGCCGCTCGCCGCCGAGAGCACCGCGCCGACCAGTCCGCCGATCAGCGCGTGCGACGAGCTGGAAGGGATGCCGTAATACCAGGTGATCAAGTTCCAGATGACCGCTCCGACCAGCGCGGAGAGCACGACCACTTGTGTCACCGCGGCCGGCTCCACGATTCCCTTGCCCAGCGTGGACGCCACCTCGGTCGAGATCAGGGCGCCGAGCACGTTCGCCACCGCGGCCATGCCCAGCGCGACTCCGGGCCGCAGCGCGCGGGTGGAGATGGAGGTCGCGATCGCATTCGCGGAGTCGTGGAAGCCGTTGGTGAAGTCGAACAGGAGCGCAGTGGCGACGACGACGAGGAGCAGGTTACCGGTCAATCATCTCTCCAGGGGCGTCAGGCGCGCGGAAGATGGCACAAAGCCGTCACATCCGCGAACCACGAACCGCCCGGAGGCGCCTCAGATGAGGACGGCGACCGCCGTGCCTGCGAAGGCGAGCAGGGCGCCCGCGCAAACCAGGGTGATGGTCTTGAACAAGCTCATGCGCCTTTGACGTGCAACGGGTGAGCCACGATTCAAGAAAAATGCGCGCTACGTG
>VBKO01000428.1 GCA_005888115.1 Deltaproteobacteria bacterium | reverse complement strand
GCGCACCCTGCGCGAGCTGAACCTGCACACCGTCTGCGAGGAGGCGAGCTGCCCCAACGTCGGCGAGTGCTGGGGCGGCGGCACGGCGACCGTGATGCTGATGGGCGACGTTTGCACGCGCGGCTGCCGCTTCTGCGACGTGGCCTCGGGCACGCCCGCTCCGCTCGACCCGCTCGAGCCGCGCCACCTGGCCGAGGCGGTGGGCCGACTCGGGCTCGATTACCTGGTGGTCACCAGCGTGAACCGTGACGAGCTTCCCGATGGCGGGGCTTCGCACTTCGCGCAGGCCATCGTCGAGCTGCGACGGGCAGCGCCCCACACCCTGGTCGAAGTGCTCACGCCCGATTTCCAGGGGGACTCCGCGGCGCTGGACATGATCATCGACGCGCAGCCCGCCGTGGCCGCGCACAACATCGAGACCGTCGATGCTCGGGCTGGGCGAACGGCGCGATGAGGTGCTGCAGGCGATGCGCGATCTGCGCTCGGTGGGCTGCGACATCCTCACCCTGGGGCAGTACCTGCGCCCGACCGAGAAGCACCTGCCGATCGAGGAATACGTCCGGCCCGAGGTGTTCCGGGACCTGGAGCAGGAGGGGTTGGCGCTCGGCTTCAGGTTCGTCGCCGCCGGTCCTTTGGTGCGTAGTTCGTACAAGGCGGGCGAGTTCTTCGTCCAGCGCTGGGTCGATGAAGACCGTAAGGTCGCGTCGCAGTAACCGCAAGCCGCGAGCCAGGTCCGCAAATGGCAGAGTGGAACATCATCCAGGCCGTCAACGATGCGCTTCGCTTGGAGATGCGCCGGGACCCGCGGGTAGTGGTGCTCGGCGAGGACGTGGGCAAGTTCGGCGGCGTGTTCCGCGCCACCGCCGGCCTCTACGAGGAGTTCGGGCCCGACCGAGTCATCGACACCCCCCTCGCCGAGGCCGGCATCGTGGGGGCCGCCATCGGGATGGCGATGTACGGGCTGCGCCCGGTGCCCGAGATCCAGTTCAGCGATTTCATCTATCCGGCCTTCGATCAGATCGTGAACGAGCTGGCCAAGCTCCGCTACCGCTCGGGTGGGCAATATTCGGCGCCGGTGGTGATCCGCACGCCGGTCGGGGGCGGCATCAAGGGCGGCCACTACCATTCGCAGTCGCCCGAGGCGCTCTTCATCCATGCAGGCGGGCTCCAGATCGTCTGTCCGAGCAATCCGGTGGACGCCAAAGGGCTCTTGATCTCGGCGATCCGCGGCAACGATCCCGTCCTGTTCATGGAACCCAAGCGCGTCTACCGGGCGTCGCGGGGCGAGGTGCCCGAGGGCGACTACACCGTCCCGATCGGCGCCGCGCGCGTCGTGCGCGAGGGGCACGGCCTGACCGTTCTCGCCTGGGGCGCCATGCTGCACGAGGCCGAGCTGGCCTGCGCGCAGGCGTCCGAGCAGGGTCTCGACCCGGAGCTGATCGACCTGCGCACGCTCTGGCCGCTGGACGTCGAGACGGTGACGCGCAGCGTGCGCAAGACGGGCCGCTGCGCCATCGTGCAGGAGGCGCCGCGCACCGCCGGGTTCGCCGCCGAGATCTCCGCCCTGCTGCAGGAACGCTGCTTCACCTCGCTGGAGGCGCCCGTCCTGCGCATCACCGGCTGGGACACCCCGTTTCCGTACACGCTCGAGAACGATTACCTGCCGCTCGCTCCGCGCATCCTGAAGGGACTGCGCGGCCTGGCGGCGTATCAGCCCTGAGGAGGCCGTCCATGGCGCAGTTCGAGTTCAAGCTGCCCGACATCGGCGAGGGCGTGGTCGAGGGCGAGATCGTCAAATGGCTGGTCAAGGCGGGGGACGAGATCGCGGAGGACCAGCCGCTCGTCGAGGTCATGACGGACAAGGCGACGGTGACCATCCCCAGCCCGCGCAAGGGAAAGGTGCTGCAGACCCTCGGCAACGAAGGCGACACGGCCAAGGTGCACCAGACGCTGGTCGTGCTCGAAGTGGACGGCGCCGGCGTCGACGTCGGGCAGCCGCACGCGCCGCCGACGGCGCAGTCCGCGCCTCCGCTCCCACCCGAGCACGCGGGAAGCCCGGCGCCTCTCGCCACCGCGCCCGGACCCGGGCGCGTGGAGCAGGTGCCCTCGCCCCGGCCGCAGGCGCGCGGCGGGGGCGTCGATGCTCCGCAGCCGATGTCGAGTGGATTTCCCTCGTACGGACAGGCGCCCGCGGCGCGCGGTCTGTCGGGCAACGGCGAGCAGCGCGCGAAGGTGCTGGCCACGCCGGTGACGCGCAAGATGGCGCGCGACATGGGCGTAGACCTGGGTAGCGTGCACGGTACGGGTCCGCTCGGCCGCGTGATGAAGACCGACGTCCTCGCGTACGTCGAGCAGCAGAGGACGCCGCCGCCGGAGCAGAGCCAGCTGAGGGGACCCTCGCGCTCGCAGCCGCGGCCCGCGGGCGGCGAGGAGCGCATCCCGCTGCGCGGCCTGCGCAAGCGCATCGCCGAGGCGATGGTGAAGAGCAAGTCCACCGCGCCGCACTTCACCTTCGTCGAGGAGACGAACACCAGGGCGTTGACCTCGCTGCGAGCGCGCCTCAACGAGCGGCTGGCGGCGCGGGGCGAGCCGAAGCTCAGCTACCTGCCGTTCATTGCCAAGGCGCTGGTCGCGGCCTTCCGCAAGTTCCCGCACCTGAACGCCGTGATGGATGAGGCCAAGCAGGAGCTGGTGGTGAAGAGCGACGTGAACCTCGGCTTCGGGGCGGCAACCGATCAGGGCCTCACCGTCTTCGTGGTCAAGAACGTCGAGAGCCTCACGCTCCGGGAAGTGGGCGCCGAGATCGACCGGCTGTCGAAGGCGGCGCGCGAGCAGAGACTCGCCATCCACGAGCTGCAGGGCGGCACGTTCACCATCACCTCGCTCGGCAAGGACGGCGGCATGCTGGCGACGCCGATCATCCACCATCCGGAGGTGGCGATCCTGGGCGTGCACAAGATCAAGAAGACGCCGGTGGTGATCGAGGACGAGGACGGGAGGGAGCGGATCGAGATCGGCGAGCGCATGAACCTGTCGTGCTCGTTCGACCATCGGGTGATCGACGGGCACGTCGGCGCCGCGTTCCTCTACGAAGTCATCCGCGAGCTGGAGGCCCCCGAGCTCCTCCTCATCGAGGACTGAGCCGGGCGGCTCCTATTTCTTCGCCGATTTCGTGCGCGGATCTTCTGCCGGGTTCACGTAGGTGATCCCCCAGGCTCCCACGCCGTGCAGCTGGATGATGGTCTGGCCCTTGGCCATTGCGAAATGATGCACGCCCGTCGGGATCTGGTGGAATCCGCCGGCCGGCATCTCCTTGAGGGCGGCCTCGTCGAACTTGTCTCCCAGCCCCATCCAGAACGCTCCCTGCAGGACGGTGACGTGCTCGTCCTTGGGATGGAAGTGCGCCGGGACCTTCCACCCGTCCGGCAGGCGCAGGCGGACCGTGAACTCGGAGCCGGGCTTGGCCATGTCGCCGTCGAGGAGCGCCGCCTCGGCGCCGGCGGGCAGCGAGGCTGGTCCGGGTCCCCACTTCACCATGTCGGCTGTCAGGATATGATCTGCCATCGTCGCGCCGGCGGCTTTCGGCTGATCCGCCGCGAGGCCGAGCGCTGCGAGGGCCGCGCACGACAAGACGCTGCAACAGAGTCGAAGCTTCATTTGAAATCCCCTTCTGCTGGAGAGCGCTGTCATGCTCCCGCGCAAGCAGAAAATCAACCGGGCGCCAGGCGCGTAGACAGCCAGATCGGCTTCCCGTAGCTTCGCCGCCGCGAGAGGAATGCTTCGATGCGCGCACAGACACTGGTCGGGCAGGCAGGTTCCCGAGCTTCACCTGAGCTGCTGCTGCGGCTCTACCGCGAGATGCTCCGGCTGCGCACGCTCGACGAGCGCATAATGACCTTGCAGCGGCAAGGCAGGGTCGGGTTCTACGGCGCCTGCACCGGCCAGGAGGCGGCCGCGCTCGCCTCGGCCATCGCGCTTGAGCCGTCCGACTGGATCTTCCCGGCCCTGC
>VBKO01000427.1 GCA_005888115.1 Deltaproteobacteria bacterium | reverse complement strand
ATGATCGCCGGCATCGTGGAGTTCTTCCGCGAGTTCTCGTCGCGCCAGGCCGGAGCGGGCGCATCGCACCGGTAGCCGGGGGGATCGCGGGGCGAGGGCGGCGAGCGATGACGCGCACGCTGCTCGTGGTCGCGCTGCTGCTGTGCGCCTGCAACAGGTCCGAGCCGGCGCCGCCTCCTGTCCCGCCCGGCCCCTCGCAGCCGGAGCAGATCGCCGAGCGGGAGCCGAACGACTACCTGCATGCGCAGCAGATTCCCGACCGGGCGGTAGTGACGGGCAGCTTCTCGCCGCCCCGGCCGCGCACGGCGGACGACGACTGGTACCGCGTTGCGCCCGGTCCGGGGCGCACCCTCGCGCTGCGGGTGGAGCTTTCGCCCGCCCATGGCGCGGAGCTGGAGGTGCTCGACCGGGACCGCAACCGGATGCTGAAGTTGCGCACCGACGGCGAGCCGCTGCTGGTGCCGGCGGTCTCCTGCGCGGAGGCGTGCTTCGTGCATGCCTCCAGCGCCGAGGCGGGACCGTACAAGCTGACCGTGGTGGGCACGGCGCCCGTCGAGGCGCGCGAGCTGGAGCCCAACGATCGGGCGGTCGACGCGACGCCCGTGGCGGCGGGAAAGCCGGTGGAAGGGACGTACGGCTGGGCCGAGGACGAGGACTGGTACCGCGTGGAAGTGCGCGACGCGAAGCCCGGCCAGTTCCTGCGGGTCGAGCTGACGGGAGTGGCTGGAGTGAGGCCGGAGATGGAGGTGCGGGCGCTGCAGGATGGAGCGCTGCTGGCGACGGTGCGGGCGCAGATCGAAGGGGACGGGGTGTTCCTGCGCGACCTGAGCCTGGCGCTCGGGGCGACGGGGACGACTCCGAGTCCGCCGGGGACGACTGCAGCGACGCCGGCCACGGCTGCGAGTGCGACTCCATCTGCGACCACGACGCCAGCTACGACCACGACGGAGACCATGGCAGCGACGCCGACTGGAACACCGGCTGCGACCGCGCCGCCCGAGACGGCTGCGACGCCCGCTCCCAGCGGCGATGCTTCAGCGCCGTCGCCCGCTGCGGTTCCCGCCGGCTACTATCTCGTGCTCCGTTCCGCACCCTCGGGCGCGGGCCGGAAGGCCGTCCGGGGAGCGAACCCGCGCGTACCGTACCGGCTGCTGGCGGCACTCGAGTCGGGCCCGGACGACCTGGAGCAAGAGCCGAACGACGAGCCGGCGCGCGCAACCGACATTGCTCCGGGAGGGACCCGCACCGGCTATCTCTCGCCGCCCGGCGACGTCGATTGGTACCGGATCCGCGCCGAGCAGCCGATGATCCTGCACGCGGAGGTCAGCGCGCTGGACCGCGCCGACCTGGAGCTGTCCGTCCACGCGGCGGGCGCGAAGCCGGGCGACAAGCCGCAGCTCCTCGCCCGTGCCAACGAGGGCGGCGTGCGCGAGGGCGAGGTGCTGCCCAACGTGCGCGTTCCGGCCGGGGAGAGCTTCATCAAGATCGAGGCGGCCGCGCGCGAGCTCGACGGGAAGTGGGTCCGCGACTCCGAGGATCGCGACCATGCCTACCGGCTTTCCGCGCAGCTCCTGCCGGACGACGGGTCCACCGACCGGGAACCGAACAACGACGCGGCCACCGCGCAGGAGGTGGCGCTGCCCGCCACGGTGCGGGGCTGGATCTGGCCCAAGCGCGACCTCGACCTGTTCCGGTTCCATGTGGCCGCGGCCGCGCCGCCGGTCACGGTGCGCCTCTCGCCGGTCCGCGGAGTGGATCTGCAGCTGCGGTTGCTCGAGCTGCGCGGGTCACGCGTCGAGGTGATCGGCACCGCGGATGCGGTCCGCGGCGAGGGCGAGGAGCAGCTCGTCGCGGTCCCGCTGAAGGAAGGCGACTACCTGGTCGAAGTGTCGAGCCCGCGCGGCAAGGATGCCAGCGCCACCCAGCAGTACACGCTCACGATTCGCTGAC
Source organism: Deltaproteobacteria bacterium (assembly GCA_005888115.1). GTDB lineage: Bacteria > Myxococcota > Myxococcia > Myxococcales > 40CM-4-68-19 > VBKO01. The sequence goes on along the minus strand of VBKO01000427.1, from coordinate 758 downwards.
GCCCGCTGGCGTTCGCGTCCCGACTTGTCCCGGGACGAGTCGCGTTCCCGCTTGACGCCACCTCCCCCCGCGACTAGCGTCGACCTTGGTCAGCGTTCCGTGGGCGGGAATAGCTCAGTTGGTAGAGCATCAGCTTCCCAAGCTGAGGGTCGCGGGTTCGACTCCCGTTTCCCGCTCCAATCCAAAGCGCTGATTTTCCGAAAGGCGAAGCGTCGTCGGCTCGTACGGGCTGGGAGCCGGCGGGAAAGGGACGGGCTACGTAGCGCGGTACGATCCGTCGGGGCAGCGGGTGTGGACGACGGACGTGAACTGGCCGGGGATCGAGGTGCTGAACGGCGTCGTCCTCGATACGGCAGGGAACGCACACGTCGTCGGCTCCTTCCCTTCGGATATGTTCGGCTTCCAGACCGAAGGGTTCCTCGCGAAGGTCGATCGCACCGGCGTGGTGCAGTGACCCTTGCCGCGGCCCTCGCGTGAATCAATCTTCCACGCCGGGACATGACTCCGCGGACCTGCCGCATTGCGTTGGTGTTCGCAGTGCTGGCTTGCGGCCGAGCGCCCGAGCCTGTCCAGGGAACCGCAGGCCCTCCAGCGGAGGCGCCGCCAGCTTCCCCGGGGCCCGCGCCGACGATCCCAGCACCCTCGGGCCCGCAGGTCACCATCGAGGTGGTTCTTGCCGGAACGGGACTGGGACGAATCGTCTCGGTGCCCTCCGGCGTTGACTGCCCCGGGACATGCTCGTCGAGCTTCACCGAGGG
>VBKO01000425.1 GCA_005888115.1 Deltaproteobacteria bacterium | reverse complement strand
CATGCGGCGCCGCGCCACCGCCTGCAAGAGAGCGACCGCGCCGAGGGCGGCGAAGACGGCGGTGGACGCGCCCACCGAGACGTATCCGCGCCGGACGACGGCCGCGGTGAGCGCGTTGCCCAGGAAGCCTCCGGCGAGCGCGATCCAGGCCGCCGCCGCCGGACCGATGCGCCGCGCGAGCGCCCAGAGGAGAAACGCACCCACGACCAGGTTGCCGACCGCGTGCGCGTAATCCGCGTGCAGCGTCAG
>VBKO01000426.1 GCA_005888115.1 Deltaproteobacteria bacterium | reverse complement strand
ATCTACCTGTCTAAGTCTCTCAAATCTGCCAGTGTCGGTTTGCTGAGCATCATCGCTCGCGATCTCCGAGAGAAGGAGGCAGACGGTCCGCTCCCGCAGGAGTTCCGCCGAACTCAATGGCCGTGCACATGAGCGGGTTCAAAGAAATGCTTATGGTCGACATCAATACCTCGCCAGAGGCATGCGCACCTGTGTTCGAACACAACTCACCCTCTTTGCCGTCTACAATCACGGCACGAGGATGATCTTCCCCGTGGTCTTCCGGGATGTCAGCATCTCGTGCGCACGCCCCGCCTGCGCGAGCGGCAGCTCCGAGTCGATCTTCACTTCCAGCTCGCGCCTGCGCACCATCTCGAGCACGGCGCCGGCGCGCGAGAGCAGCTCGTCGCGCGTAGTGATGTAGCTGCCCACCGTCGGCCGCGTGAGGTAGAGCGAACCGCCCGCCGCGAGGCGCTGCAAATCGAAGGGCGGCACCGCACCGCTCGACTGGCCGAAGAGGACCATCATCCCGCGCCGGCGCAGGCATTTCAGGCCGCGGTCGAAGGTATCCTTCCCCACCGAGTCGTAGACCACGCTCGCGCCCGCCCCGCCGGTCAGCCGCTTCACCTCCGGCTCGAAGTCGGTCCTGGTGTAGACGATCACTTCCTCGGCGCCGGCCTTGCGCGCGAGCTGGGCCTTCTCCTCGCTGCCCACGGTGCCGACGACGCGGGCGCCGATGCGCTTGCCCGCGATTTGACAGAAGAGCAGGCCCACTCCACCGGCGGCGGCGTGGATGACGCACCATTCGCCGCGCTTCAGCGGATACGTGTCGTGGCTCAGGTAGTGCGCGGTCATGCCTTGCAGCATGACGGCCGCGGCAACCTTCCCCGAGACACCCTCTGGAACCAGCACCAGGCGCTCCGCCGGTACGATCGCGTGCGTGGCGTAAGTGCCGCTGACGTTGGTCCACCACGCCACGCGCTGCCCGACGCGCACCTCGGTGACGCCCGGCCCGACCTGCTCCACCACACCGGCGCCTTCCACCCCCATCGCGAGCGGCATGGGCAGCGGGTACTGCCCGCTGCGCTGGTAGATGTCGATGAAGTTCACCCCGGCCGCCTCGATGCGCACCAGCGCCTGCCCCGCGCCGGGGGACGGGAGCTGCACCTCGTCGATCTGCATCACCTCGGGGCCGCCGGTCTTGTGGGCGCGGACGATGCGGGCCGTGATGGCCATGGTTCCTCCAGGCTGGAAGAGCGCACCGGTATAGCGCGCGATGGCCGCCGGGTCATTGTCCGGTTGTGGGACTGTGCGATCCCGCGAGCGGTCGGCCGCGCCCCCGCGCGCCGCCGCGATTTCCTCGTGGTTCGAGGGGCCCGCGGCTGGCACGAAGTTCGCTCAGCTTCCTCGCATGGACACCCTGTTTCAGGACCTGCGCTATGCCATACGCACGCTCGCGCGCTCTCCGGGCTTCACCGCCGCGGCCGTGGTCGCGCTGGCCCTTGGGGTGGGCGGGAGCAGCGCGATCTTCAGCGTGCTGGAAGGCGTGGTGCTCCGCCCGCTGGCCGCGCCGCAGCCGGAGCAGCTGGTCCGGCTGTACGAGACGATCCCCGGAGACGCACCGGGGCACGACCGCAACCCGTACTCGACGCTCGACTACCTCGACGTGGCCAAGGAGAGCGGTGCGTTCGAATCCGTGGCCGGGTTCCAGAATACGCGGCTCTCGATGACCGTCGGATCCGGCCCCGAGCAGCTCCCGGCCGGGAAGGTCACCGGGAGCTTTTTCGCCACGCTCAAGGTGCACCCTGCGCTCGGCCGCGGATTCGCTTCCGGGACGGACTACAAGGGCGCGGCGCACGAGGTGGTCCTCAGCGACCGCCTCTGGAAGCGCGAGTTCTCCGCAGACCCGCGCATCCTCGGCCAGACCACCACGCTCGACGGCAGGACCTACACCATCGTCGGGGTGCTGCCGGCCAGCTTCCGCTTCCCGTTGCTGCGCAATGCCGAAGCATTGATCCCGTTCGAATGGGACGAGAAGGACATGCAGAACCGCGGTCTGCACTTCCTCAGCGCATTCGCGCGCCTCAAGCCGGGCATGACGCTGCAGAGCGCCCAGGCGGACCTTCGCGTGGTGGGTCCGCGGATCGCGTCGAGAATCCCCGAGCACACGGGCTGGTCGCAGCGGGCAGTCCCGTTGCTCGACGACCTGGTCGGCCCGATCAAGCCGGTGCTCCAGGCGCTGCTCGGAGCGGTGGTGCTGGTGCTCCTGATCGCCTGCGCGAACGTCGCCAGCATGCTGCTCGCCCGCGGCGCGACGCGCCAGCGCGAGCTGGCCATCCGGGCCGCGCTGGGGAGCGGCCGTCGCCGCATCGTCCGCCAGCTCTTGACGGAGGCGCTGCTCCTGGCGCTGGTCGGCGGAGCGCTCGGCGTGCTGCTAGCGGCGTGGGGGCTGGACGGCCTGGTCGCGCTCGCGCCGCGGACCATCCCGCGCCTCGACGAGGTGCGACTCAACGGGTCGGTACTCGGTTTCGCCCTCGCCATGTCGATCGGCTCCGGGCTCCTCGCGGGTCTGGCTCCCGCGCTCCACGCCAGCCGTCCCGATCTTGTGGAGGCGTTGAAGAACGGTGCCGCGGGCGCCACCAGCCGCGGCCGCGCCCGGGCCACGCTGGTCGTCGCCGAGGTCGCGCTCGCGCTGGTGCTGGTAATCGGCGCCGGATTGATGATCCGGTTCCAGCAGCAACTCCTCGCCCGTGCCGCCGCGCTTCCCGGGGTGAAGAGCGCCGCGATCACGACGGGCGTCCCGCTGGATCGGCACTTCAATGCGAGCCTCGGTTTCGACATCGAGGGCGCGCCGCCTTCGCTGCCCGGTCAGGGCCCGGATGCCGAAGTGGTCTGGGCGACGCCCGGCTACCGCGAGACGCTGGGGATCCCGCTCTTGCAGGGGCGCGACCTGCGCGCCTCCGATGACGAGCGCGCGCCGCAAGTAGTGCTCGTGAACCACGCCTTCGTGCGCAGGTTCCTCGGCGGGGGAGCGGCGATAGGGCGCCGGCTCAAGGGATTCCGCAAGGACAAGGACACCTGGGAGATCGTCGGCGTGATCGGGGACGTGCACACGCAGTCGCTCGACCAGGCCCCCGAGCCGCAGGCGGTGGTCTCCAGCGCGCAATGGCCGCAGCCGTTCATCCGCGTCCTGTTGCGCACCTCCGGCCGGCCGATGGATCTCGCGCCGCTGCTCCGCACCGAGCTGCAGGCGCTCGACAAGGACCAGCCCCTCGCCAATCCGCGCACGCTGGAGGCGGTGATCGGCGAGTCGCTCGGCGAGCGGCGCTTCCCGATGATGCTGCTGACCGTCTTCGGCGTCGTGGCGCTGGTGCTCGCCTCGCTGGGCATCTACGGGGTCATGGCGTACTCGGTCGCGCAGCGCGCCAAGGAAATCGGCATCCGGATGGCGCTCGGCGCTCCCACCACCCAGGTGCTGCGGACGGTGGTGGGCAGCGGTATGAGGCTGGCCGTGATCGGCGTCGGCATCGGCCTCTCCGTTGCGCTGCTGGTGTCGGTGGTGGTCACCGAGGCAGCGAAGGCAACTTTGTATGAGGTGAGCACGACCGACCCCGTGACCTTCCTCGCGGTGTCGGTCCTCTTGCTCGGCGTGGCTGCCCTCGCCAGCTGGGCGCCGGCACGCCGCGCGTCGCGGGTGGATCCGATGCTGTCCTTGCGGGCGGAGTGAGCGATGGACGCGCTGCGCGCGGCGGGAGGCTGGCTCGTGCTGGTCTCGGTCGTGCAGCTCTGCGCGGCGGCGGCGGTCTCGCTCGCCATCTTCCTGCTCCGCGACGGGCCACAGCCAAGCCGATGACGTCCGCGCTGTGAAGAGCGTAGCGCCGCCCTATCCGGCGGCGGCTAATTCTTCTTCTCGCGGAGCAGCTTGAGCTTGTTGCGTGCGGAGAGCGACTGCTGGCGCACGGACTCGGCCTGCCGGACGGCGTCGTCGAATCCGTCGCGCTCCGCGTCGCGCAAGAGCTCCTCGGCGGACGAGGCGACGCGACCGAGGCGCTCCTCCGCCTCGTCTACCCGCCCTCCCTGCTTGAGCAGCTCGTTCACCTCGGCCGCCTCGTTTCCCAGCCGGGCGAAGCGGGCGAGCAGCGCGTCGAGCAGCTCCCGGCGCGACTGGATCTGCTGCGCGCGCTGCTCCAGCTGCTTCGCCTGCGCTTCCTGCCGCTCCCGGGCCCGTGCGATCTCCTCGACGAGCGCACGGACCCGCTGCGCCACCCGGCCCTGCGCTTCCGCGGCATCCTGCGCGGCGCGCGCGGCACGCTCCAGGTTCTTCTGCGACTTGAGCTCCAGCCGCGCGGCCAGCTCGGCCACCTGCTCGAAACGGCGAAGCTCCGCCTCGAGGGCCGCGGCCGCCGCACCGAGTCCCACCTTGTCGTCTGCCATCCCACCACACTAACCCGAGCTCCTTGCGTTGACCGCTCTGCCCGCCACAAAACGCTCTTCGATCCGGCGCCTTCGGCGCCTCTACAAGGGGGGAGCTCGCTCCCCCTCGACCCCCCAACAGATCGCGGTCAAGTTGGCGCCGGCCAGGAATGTGAGGACCCGCATCCGCTCCCGTACAATCCGAGGATGCCGCGCGACCGTACTGCCCTGGCCAGGTTCCTCTCGCGCACGCCGTTCTTCGGCGGGCTCGACGACATCGCCCTGCGGCACGTGGTGGGCATGACCAGCGAGCGGACCTTCTCGCGCGGCGCGGCCGTCTTCCGCGAGGGCGAGCAGGGCCGCTCCATGTACGTGGTCGAGTCGGGCGAGCTGGTCGCCTTGAAGAGCGGGGACTCCGGGCGCGCCGTCCGGCTGATGCATCTCAAGCCCGGCGACTTCTTCGGCGAGACGACGCTCATCGAGATGCAGCCGCGCCCCTTCTCGGTGATGGTGGAGAGCGAGGCCCGCCTGCTCGAGCTCACCAACGCCGACCTCTACAAGCTGTACCAGGACGACGTGAAGTCGTACGTCCTGGTGCTGCAGAACATCAACCGCGAGCTGTGCCGCAGGCTGCGCCGGGCGTCCGTGCGCATCACCGCCTACGCCGACGAGGCCGGGGACGAGGTGACGCAGATCCGCGACACCCAGCCCGAGCTGCCGCGCGCCAAGCGGCGTTCTCCGTAGCCGCCGCGACTGGCGTCGCGTACTCTGCGCTGGTGAGCGCCACGGCGGAAGCCCTGCGATCCGAGGAAGTGTCGGGCGCGACGACGTTCGGCGGCCATCCGCGCGGGCTGCGCACCCTGTTCTTCACCGAGATGTGGGAGCGCTTCAGCTATTACGGGATGCGCGCCCTGCTCGTGCTCTACCTGACCGCGACCGCGGCGGAGGGCGGCGTCGGCTTCTCCATCGAGAAGGCGACCGGAATCTACGGCTGGTACACGATGGGCGTGTACCTCGCCGCGCTCCCGGGCGGATGGCTCGCGGACCGGTTCCTCGGGCAGCGGCGCTCGGTGCTCCTCGGCGGCGTGATCATCGCGCTCGGCCATTTCTCGCTGGCGGTGCCGAAGCTGGCCTTCCTCTACCTGGGCCTCTCGCTCGTCGTCGTCGGCGTCGGCTTCTTCAAGCCGAACGTCAGCACCATGGTGGGCGGCCTCTACCGCGAGAACGACGCGCGGCGCGACGCCGGGTTCTCCATCTTCTACATGGGCATCAACATCGGCGCGATGATCGCGCCGCTGGTCTGCGGGTTCCTCGCCCAGAGCTCGCTCTTCCGCGGGTTCCTCGAGCGGCACGGAATCGATCCGCGGCTCGGGTGGCACTTCGGCTTCGCGATGGCCGGCTTCGGGATGGTCTTCGGCCTGGTGCAGTTCTTCCTAGGGCAGCGCGACTTCGGCCCCAACGCGGACGGTCCGCGCGAGCGGCCGGCGGCGCAGCAGGCGAAGGAGCACGCAAAGCTCACCCGCGAAGACTGGATGCGGATGGCCGCGATCGGCGTCCTGTTCCTCTTCTCCTGCATCTTCTGGAGCTCGTTCGAGCAGGCGGGATCCAGCCTGAACCTCTTCGCCGACCGGCTGTCCGACAACCGGATTCTCGGCCACGCCTTCCCGTCGAGCTGGTACCAGTCGATCAACTCGATCTTCATCATCGCGCTCGCCCCGGTCTTCGCCTGGCTCTGGGTGCGCCTCCGCGATCGCGAGCCGTCCAGCCCCGCGAAGTTTGCCTGGGGGCTGTTCTGGTGGCTGGTCGGGGTATTCTTCCTGCAGACGCTGGGCGAGCTGTGCCTCTCGCCGGTCGGTCCTTCAACGGTGACGAAGCTCGCACCGGTCCGGTTCGCCTCGCTGATGATGGGCGTCTGGTTCACTTCTCTCGCGGTGGGCAACCGGATCGGCGGCTGGGTAGCGGGTCACTTCGATCCGAACGGATCCCTTCCCGGGCTCTTCCTCTCCGTGGCCGCCTTCGCCATCGGCTCCGCCGTGCTGCTCGCCGTACTGACCCGCCCCATCAAGAAACTGATGGCCGGCGTACACTGACCAAAAAGATCACCGCGGAGCCGCGGAGCGCGCGGAGATTTTTTCTTCGAGAAATCAACTCCGCGTCCTCCGCGACTCCGCGGTGATCTCTTAGTCCAGAGTGCCACCGCCTTGGGGGAGGGATTCGCGGGTGAGGTTGCGGAGGCCGTTTTCGCGGACGACCACGTCATCTTCGATGCGGATGCCGCCGAAGGGCGAGAGGGCGTCGACGAGCCTCCAATCGACGGTGCGCGCGAGGGGCCCTTCGCGAATGGGGCGGAGCAGCGCATCGATGAAGTAGATGCCCGGCTCGACGGTGAAGCACTGTCGCTCCGAAATGATCGTCGTGTTGCGCAGAAAGGGATTCTCCGGCCGCGGCTTCACGGTGGCGCAGCCGACGTCGTGGCACTGCAGCCCTAGCGAGTGCCCGAGGCCGTGCGGGTAGAATGCGCGCGTCACGCCGGCGGCGACGCCCTCCTCGCCTGACGTCTTGAGCAACCCCGTCTCGCGCAGGATCCCGCCTACCTGCCGATGCGACTCGTCGTGCAGCGCCTCGTAGGGCAGACCCGTGCGCGCCTGCGCGCAGAGCCGCTGCTGCATCGCATCGACCTGCGCGACCAGCCCCGCGAACGCCGAACCCGCTCCGCCGCCGCCCTTGACCCACGTTCGCGTCACGTCCGAGCAGTACCCGGCGAAGCAGGCCCCTGCGTCCACGAGCAGGCTCTGCGCCGGTTGCGCGCGTTTCGAGTAGCTCACGTGGTGCAGCGTGGCCGAGTGGGCGCCCAGCGCGACGATGTTCTTGTACGGCGTGTCCGCGTCGTCCTGCTTCGTCGCGCCCAGGAAGGCGAGGTGCAGCTCCAGCTCGGGGCGATCGCCGTCCGCGAACAGCCGGCGCAGGTCCTCGTGTCCCGCTGCCGCCCGGCGATTCGCCTCCGCGATGCACTCCTCTTCGTACGGCGTCTTGTGCACGCGCAGCTGGTCGAGCGCGGCGACGAGCTCCGGCGGATTCACGTCCGCGATGCCCCACGCCTCCGCCGCCGCGACTTCGTCCCCGATGAACGCGACGCGCGCCCGCGGGAGCAGATCGCGCATGGCCGGCGCCGAGCTCGCTTCCACGACGTCGAACGAGCCCCAGAAATGGTCCGTCTCGGGCAGGGCGAGCGCCTCCCAGAAGTTCGTCTCCCGAAGCCGCAGCAGGCGGGGCTTGCGCCCGGGCTCGACTACCAGCGCGCAGCCGGGCTCCATGAGCGGCAGCCAGTGCTGGAACTCGGGCGTGACGCGCAGTGGCCAGTACTGATCGTCGGCCTGCGTCCTTTTCTGCGGTGCGCCCGAATGCACCACCAGCTCGATCCATCGCGGCATTGTAGCCACGTTATGCTGGTCGGCGCATGACGGACGAGGACGAGGTGCTTGCCGCCAACGCGGCGTTCTACTCGGCGTTCGCCGCCTCCGACGCGAGGGCGATGGACGCGGTGTGGGCCCGCCGCGCGCCCGTCGCGTGCGTCCACCCAGGTTGGGAAGCGCTGGTCGGCCGCGACCGGGTGATGGAGAGCTGGCGCCGGATCCTCCGCGGCGGCGGCGCCTCGCCCATTTCTTGTGGTAACGCAGTGGCGCACCTCCTCGGCGAAGCGGCCTTCGTGACCTGTCTCGAGCGGCTCCCGGGAGCCACGCTCATCGCCACCAAC
>VBKO01000424.1 GCA_005888115.1 Deltaproteobacteria bacterium | reverse complement strand
CCGCAGCTCGTGCAGGATTCCGAGGGCGGTGAGCACGTACGCCCACTCCTCGGCCTGCGCACGGCTCCCGGTCCTGCGCAGGACGCGCGGCAGCTCGCCGGGCGCGCTCATGCAACCGTCATTTCACCGGCAGTCCGTCGTGTGGCTTCTTCTCGCCCGGCTCGAGCCACCAGCGTGCTTCGGCCTTGCGCGCCTTCGGATCGACGCCGTCGAACCGGATGATCGCGCCTTTGGGAAAAT
>VBKO01000423.1 GCA_005888115.1 Deltaproteobacteria bacterium | reverse complement strand
CGCGTAGAGCGGCGGCTGGCTGATGATGTTCACCATCCGGGAAGTGAGCGCCGGGATCAGGTCCGTCGAGGAGAGCACCACCGGGCGGAAACCTGCCTTCCTCCACGCCGCCTCCGCCGCCGGGTCGCCGTTCCAGGTGAAGATCTTCCCCTTCGAGAAGTCCGCCGGCGTCCGGTACTGCTCGGTGGAGAAGAAATAGACGAACCCCACTTCGCCCCACTGGATCGGCACGTAGCCTCTCCGCACCAGCGCGTCGTCGAGGCGGGGGCGCAGCTTCTCGTGCACGTAGTCGTATTCCTCGTACGAGTCGATGAGGAACGGCACGTCCTCCGCCTGCGGCTCGGGAGTGATCTCGTGCAGGCCGATGGCGGTGATGGAGGCGGCGTGCAGCTGGCCGATGCTGATCTTGCGGATCATCTCCCCTTCGTTGCCCTGCGTGCCGCCCGCGTAGATCTTCAGCTCCACCTGCCCGTTCGAGGCCTGCGACCACTTCTGCGCCATCTCCTGCAGCAGCTGGTGCCAGGTGGACCCCTGCGGCGCCAGCGTGCCGAGCTTGATGCGCACCGGCGCGGTGTGCGCCGGTGCGGCGAGGAGGAAGGCGAGGACGAGAGCGCGGATCGGCATGGAGCTCCTCTGAAAGTTCAATCGGACAGGATGTCGCTTTCGTGCGCGAGCAGGAAGCGGGCGCGGCGCTGCGCGATCTTGTTCTCCAGGCGCTCGTTGCGCGCCGGAGGCGCGTCGACGTCGAACCGCAACGCCTCGTGGAGCAGCGCCTCGAACTGCTTGCGGTCCTGCGCGGGACCCGCGACGGCCTCCGCGTAGGTGACCAGCGCGGAGATCTTCTTTCCCTTCTGCAGCTCGCGCGCCCGCGCGAAATGCGCCCGCTGCCGTTCCAGGGTCGTGCCCTCGGGGCGCGCGGGATCGAAGGTGATGGCGAACTCGTGCAGGGCGCCCAGATCGTACGCTTCGTCGAGCGCCAGAGCACGGTCCAGCATCGCGGCCACCGACGGAACGTCGCCCACCAGCTCGAGATCGGTCTTCCGCTGCGAGATCGCCCCCGCCCACGACGCCATCGTCCAGTAGAGGAGCGGCACGTCCTCGCGGGTCGTCTTCGCCAGCGCCTGCGTGCGCGCCGGTTCCTTCCCGCGCAGCTGCTCCTCGGTCACTTCGCGCGCGATGCGCAGGCCATCGAGCCCATAAGACCGGGCGCGAAGGTACAGGCGCGCGGCGCGATCCCGCAGCTCCTTGGCGCGAGCCGGATCGTTCGACTCGTCGGCGTCCTGCTGCACGAAGGCGTACCCGTACTGCGTGAAGCCCCGCGCCAGCGCCAGGCGCAGCTGGAGGTGGTCGGGCAAGGTATCAGCCAGCGACTCCATCGTCTTGAGCGCGAAGGGCACGGCGTCGCGGACCAGCTCGGGGTCGTCGTCGCGCGCCAGCGCGCTGCCTTCGCCCGTCGATGAAATCGCGTCCGCGACCTGCCGCAGCGCGTAGGTCTTGGGGGAGCACGCGGCCAGAGCGACGGCCAGCAGGAAGTAAAACTTTGCGAGGCGCAAGGTTTCCGAGAGTGATAATGACGGCCGCTGGGTTGTCAACCGTCCTCTCGCGGCCTGGCCGGGAACCGGCCGCCGCGCTGGAGGGAGGTCGAGTGCTGCACGAGCAGACCGCGGCGGAGGGGCCGCGGGAGGGCGGCGCGGAGCAAGCAGGCGGCACGCGCGTCGAGCGGTGGCTGCTGGTCGCGATCGTCCTCACCATGGTGCTGCTGCCCACTCTCGAGGCCGTCCTGCGCCGGGCGGTCGGCGGCGGCGTTCCCGACGCCATCCCGTACACGACGCACCTGACCCTGTGGGTCGGTTTCGTCGGCGCGATGCTCGCCACCGCGACGGGGCGCCACCTGGCGCTCTCCACCGTCGATCTGCTCCCCCAGCGGCTGCGAACCGCCGCGCGCAGCTATGGCCACGTGGTCGCCGCCCTGGTGATGGCCGTTCTGGCCTACGCGTCGGTGAAGGTGATCGTCGCCGACCGGACGCGGATCGACACGCTCGCCGGAGGCGTCCCTGAGTGGTGGTTCGAGACCATCATGCCCTTGGGGTTCGCGGTGATGGCGGTGCGCTCGGCGGCGAAGGCGCCCACCTTGCGCGCGCGCATCGCGGCCTACCTGCTCTGCGCCGCCGTGGTGCCGTTCATCGCCTCCGAGATCCTGGCGGTGCGCGGGCACGGGTTCCTGACCGCGCCGGACGGACCCACCCTGCTTCGCGGTCACACCGCCGCGTTCGGGTGGCCCGCATCGCTCGCCCTCTTCGTCGCCTTCCTGCTGGGCACGCCCGTGTTCGTGGTGATGGCCGGATACGCGGTGCTGCTCTTCTTCCTGGCCGGCACGCCCGTCGCCGCCGTGCCGGCCGAGACGTTCCGCTTGGTCATCCAGCCCACCCTGCCCGCCATCCCGCTGCTCACCGTGGCCGGCTACGTCCTCGCCGAAGGCGGAGCGTCGACGCGCCTGGTGCGCGCCGCGCAGTCGCTCTTCGGCTGGATGCCCGGCGGACTGGCGGTCATGGCCGCGACCGTGTGCGCGCTCTTCACCACCTTCACGGGCGCGTCGGGCGTGACCATCCTGGCGCTCGGCGGGATCATCCTCCCCGCGCTCATCAAGGAGGGTTACCCGGAAGGATTCTCGCTGGGGCTGGTCACCGCCTCGGGCAGCCTGGGCCTCCTCTTCCCACCGTCGCTGCCGGTGCTCCTCTACGGGGTCGTCGCCGGCGTGGCCATCGATCACCTCTATATCGGCGGCCTGGTGCCGGGCTTGCTCATGATCGTCCTGGTCGCGGCGTACGGCGTGCTCGTCGGCATCCGCAGCAAGGCGCCGCGTCCCCGGTTCGATGCGCTCGAAGCGCTGCGCGCGGTGTGGGGCGCGAAATGGGACATCGGATTGCCGGTCCTCATCATCGCCGCCATCTGGACCGGGTTCGCGACCATCGTGGAGTCAGCCGCGCTCGGCGCCGCGTACGCGATCATCGTCGAGGTCACGGTCTTCCGCGACGTCCACCCGACCCGGGATCTGCCGCGCGTGCTGGTGCACGCCTCGACGCTGGTGGGCAGCGTCGTCATCCTGCTGGGGGTCGCTCTGGGACTCACCAGCTACTTCGTCGATGCGGAGGTGCCCACCCGGCTGCTTGCCTGGGTGCAGGAGCACATCCACTCGCAGTGGGCGTTCCTCCTCACCCTCAACCTCCTCCTGCTGGTCCTGGGGAGCGTGCTGGAGATCTATTCGGCGATCGTGGTGCTCGCCCCTCTCGTCGCGCCCCTCGGCGTCGCCTTCGGCGTGGACCCCGTGCATCTCGGAGTGGTGTTCCTCGCCAACCTGGAG
>VBKO01000041.1 GCA_005888115.1 Deltaproteobacteria bacterium | reverse complement strand
GCTCGCGTTCCACACCGGCAAGCGCATCAAGCCCATGCTGGCGGGCGACAGTGAAGTCATCAACGCCATCCAGCAGAACTATGCGTCGGAGACACCGGGACAGGGCGTGCAGCCGCTCCCGGCCGGGTCGCGCCCGTTCGTCGAAGGCGCGTCGAGGGTCCCGGGATCGAGGCTGACCCCGGTGGCGCCGATGTCGCCAGTGCCGGCGGCCGCGACGCCGACGCCGGGGTTCTCCAGGCGCGTGGAGCCGCCGCGGCCTCCGCCGCCGGTGCTGCAGGTCGCGGCCGCGGGCGGAAACGGTGTCGAGGTGCCGATGGAGTCGGTCGGTCTCGGCGGCGAGGATCTGCCCGCCGACGCGCCGATGGAAGGGCTGGAGCCGATCGCCGCGCATACCCAGGGCGAGGAGAGCGTGCAGGGGGCCGAAGAGGTGCCGGGGGACGACACCACCTCCGACGACGTGGCGGGGCTCGTAGCAGTGACCAGCGAAGCGGTCTCGCTGGAGACCGAGGATCCGGCGCCACCGGCCGCGGAGCGTGGCTGGACGGTGACCGCCGAGCTGCCCGTGGACGCGATCATGGGGACCGCCGACGTGCTGGAGACGTCTCCGGAAGGCGCCGCTACGGCGACCGATGCGCCCGACGCATGGAGCGACATCGCCGACCCGCTCGCCGCGGCCGCCGGCGACCCCGCGCCCGGGGCGCAGGAGGATGCACCGGCTGCCGACGCTGCCCCCGCGGAGGAGGGGTGGAGCGAAGGCGCGTCGGGCGAGAGCGGCGCCACGGCCGAGTCGGCCTGGGCCCAGGCGGCGGCGGACGTCGCCGCGGCCGCGGCCGACCTGGCGGCAGCGGAGGTGGAATCGGCGCCCCCCGGTGAGGGCGAGTCGTTGTTGGCGCCGCCCGGAGACTCGTACGCGCCCGCGGAAGAGATCGCCATCGAGGCGGAGGACTGGTCGGAAGACTCCACGACCGCAACGGACGAGCCGCAGGCGGAAGCCGATGCGGCCGGGGAAGTGCCGTTCGTGATGGAGGAGGACACAGGGCCGGCCGAGGCGGAGCACTCCGCCACGCAGCGGCAGCGCTGGCTTTCGCAACCGGCCGCCGATGCCGGGGAGCAGTCCGACGTCGCCCCCGGCGAGGATGCCGAGGCGGAAGCCGTTTACGGCGAGGGCGCGCAAGAAGGCGCCTCGTATGCGGAGGAAGCTCCCGCCGGCGACGGCTACGCGGAGGGCGATGCGTCCGGGCAGGAATACGTCGACGAAGGCGCCGCGTCCGACCAGGGCCATGCCGGGGAAAGCGCCGACGAATCCGGATATGCCGAGGCGGGCTCGACGGAGGAGTCGCGAGCAGACGAGTACGGCCAGCAGGACCTCGGCGAAGGCGAGTCGCCGGCCGGATCCGAGGGGTGGATCGCGTCGCCGGAAGACCAGCCGCAGGCCGCTGGCTGGTTCGGGGACGCGCTCTCGTCCACCATGCCGCTTTCTCCCGCGGACCTCGGCACCCTCGCGGCAATCGGGCTCGACCCGTCCGACGCCGCATCGGCGCAGCGCGTGCTCGCGTGCCTGGTGCGGGTGCTGAACCGGCGGCAGGCCATCGATCTGGACGAGCTGGCTGCCGAGATCCGCGAGAGCCGTATCGCCGGCGAGGCCGCCGCGCAGGCCGAGGTCGAGGAGCAGCCTGCGGGGGGCGAGCTGGGCACCGAAGAAACTGGCGAGGCCGCGGAGTAGTCGCGCAAATGTCCGGCACCGGTCAGGATCCCTGGCCGGCTCTCACGACTCCTGACCCTCTCCCACCCTGGTGCCTTGCGCCATACCCAGGGGGGGCCCTTAGCGTCCTCCTCCACAGGAGGGCGTCCGCGTGACCGACTTCGCGCTGGCAGGCACCGTCCTCACCCGGGATCTGGTCGCGGCAAGCGGCAAGCTGGTCGCCTCGAGAGGGGAGATCGCGGACATCCGGCACCTCAAGGAAGTGGCCGCGCGCGCGCCGAAGGACGCCAGGCAGCGCGCCTTGCACGAGACGAAGATCTCCGATTCGGTGCTGGAGTCGTTCGACGCGGCGCCCCTGCAGCACCTGGCCGGTCCGCCCGACGCCCGCGCGCAGATCGCCGATGCGCTCTGCGAGGTGCGCTTCCCCGACGCGGTCTGGCAGGAGCTGGACGCGATGCGCGACGAGGACCCGGTCCGGTTCCAGCACGCGGTGTGGACCGCGGTCGTCTCTGCGCGGCTGTTCCGCGCGGCGCTGGGAGAGGCGCCGGGACTGTCGCGCCTGGTCGGCGGCGCGCTGGTGCACGACGTCGGCATGCGGCACGCCGCGCAGCGGCTCCGTTTCAAGCGCGACCACCTCACCGCGAACGAGGCGTTGACGCTGGAGGACCACCCGATCGTCGGGGCGCTCATCCTGGCCAGCGCCCTCGGCGATGCGCCGGCGGTCCACTTCGCGCTGCTCCACCACACTCGCGCGGGTTTCGGGTATCCGCGCGTAGCGGGCAAGCCGCCCCTGCGCGGGCTCGACCTGGTCTCGGTGGCGAGCGCGTTCGCGGCGCTGGTCGCTCCCAGGTCCTTCCGCCAGCAACCGTTCAACGCCCGCGGCGCGGCGGACCAGCTCTGCGACGAAGCGCGCGCGGGATACTTCGACGCCCGCGCCGTCCGGCTGCTCATCCACTGCATGCGCGGGGCGAAGGGGCCGATGAACGACCTGAAGCTCCCGCGCACCGCCACCGGGTTCCGCCCCGCCCGCAACCATCACGGCGTCTCGCGCGAACAAGCCCAAGCCGGCGCCTAAAAAATTGCACGTGGTGCAATCGTTTAGGAGCTACTCTGCGTCCTCCGCGGCGCGGTTGATTGGCGGCCGAGTGAGGTAAGATCGTTTCTGCGCGGCGCGCGTTGATGGAACGGGAGAAGACAGACGAGGAGCTGCTGGGAGAGTTCCAGCAGGGCGACGCGGGGGCCTTCGAGCGCCTGCTACGCCGGCACCGGAGCCCCCTCTACACCTTCTTCGTGCGCATGCTGGGAGATCGCGCCAGAGCCGAGGACCTGGCGCAGGAGACGTTCCTGCGCATCGTGAAGGGGTCCGCCGCGTGGGAGCAGCGCGCGCGCTTCCAGACGTGGCTGTACACCATCGCGCGCAACCTGTGCGTGGACGCTGCCCGGCGGGATCGGTTCCGGCGCGCGGAGTCGCTGGACGCGCAGGACGGCGAGGAGGGCAGCCCGCTGGTCGACGCGGTGCCGTCCGACGGCGCCTCTCCGGATCGCGCGGCGGACAGCGCCCGCCTGCGGCCGCTCCTCCAGCGCGCCCTGCTCTCGCTTCCGGCGGAGCAACGGGAAGTCTTCGTGCTGCGGGAGCAGGCCGGGCTACCCTTCAAGGAGATCGCGGACCTCGTGGGAGCCAACGAGAACACCGTGAAGAGCCGGATGCGCTATGCCCTCCTCGGGCTGCGCAAGGCGCTCGCGGACGAGGGCGTCACGGCCGAGGATGCCGAGCCGGAGCCGCCGCCCGGCGTGCGGCTGGGGAGAGCATGAACTGCGCCGAGTCCCAGGACCTGCTCCTCGACCTCGCCTACGGCGAGCTTCCCCCCGCGCGGGCCGCGGAAGTGCAGGCGCACGTGCTCGACTGCGCCTCGTGCCGCGTCGAGAAGGCGCAGCTCGACGACGCCCGCAAAGCGGCCGCGCCGCTGCGCGATCTGGAGGAGCCGCCGGCTGGATTCGACGAGCCGATCCTGCGCGCCGCCCGCGCCGAGGCCGGCATGCAGGCCGACGGAACGCCGGGCCCGGTGGTGGAAGTCTCGGCCAGCGTCAAACCGCTCGGACTGCAGGCGGCGCGCCTGGATCCCCATGCGCGGATGCGCGGCGGGGCAGAGCGGTCGCGGCCGCATTGGTGGCGCCGGGCAGCCGTGGTCGGCTCGATCGCAGCGGCGGCCGGGCTCGCGATCGTGGTGACCACCTCGATCACGAACCGCGCGTCGAGGCCGGCCGTGCCGGAGGAGGTCGCGCCGATCCAGGTGCGCGCTCCGGGAGCGCCGGTGCCGACCTCCGTGGACCACGCGGTCTCCGCGGCGGACGAGCGGGCCGCGCGACCGGAAAGCAAGCGCCGCGTCGCGTCTGGAGAAGCGCCGCCGCCGCAGCCCGCGCCCGCGCCAGCCGCGCCGAAGAAGGAGGCGAACGCGCAGCCCGCCAAGGTGAAGAACTTGCTGCGCGATCGCCAGGTTCCGCCAGCGATGGAGAAGGAGCGCTATGGGGCCGTGGGCAGCTTCGCCGGGCGGGGCCAGAGCGAACCGGCCGCGCCGGCGCAGGCGCCGCAGAGCGACGCGCTTGCCGCGCAGCGCTCTGCCAGGGCCGATGCGCAGACCGTTCCGGCGGCCAGGGCGCCAGCCGCACCGGCGACTCCCGATCAGCTCGAGGACCAGGCGAGCGCGGCGAGGCGCCGCGGCGATTACGCGCGCGCTGCGTCCCTGTACCGCGAGGCGTCCGCTCTGCGCATGCAGTCGGAGCCCGCCCGGGCGGCATGGGACATCGCGCACGCGGTGGAGTGCCTGGCCGCCGGTGGACAGGTCGACGAGGCCGTCGCGGTGCGCAAAGAGCTGCTCCGGAGGTTCCCGGATCACGCTGGTCCGAAAGCAGCGGCCGATTCCGCGCTGCGCAGCATGCGGCTCCCGCCCGACGACGACCCGTCGGTCAAGTGACCGAACCCTGACCGGCGTCGGGCAACCGGCGGACTGCGCCCCACCGGCGCCGCGCCTACAGTCGCCCGGCTCGCGCATGGCGAGCCGGAGGCGGCGTGCCGTCGGGCAAGAAATCGTTGCTGCTGGCTTTGATGCTCGGGCTGCTGGCGGGCCTCGCCACCTGGTCCGCCATCGATGGGCAGCAGCGGAAGGTGCGGGACGACTGGAAGACCGTGAAGGTGCTGTGCGCCGCGCGCGACGTCCCCGAAGGGGCCGAGCTGACGAGGCCGATGGTGGCCGTGCGCGAAGTGCCGGCGCGGTTCCTCACCGGATCGTACGTCGAAGTCGAGCAGGACGGATCGGTGAAGAACGACCCGGTCGGCCAGCGCGTGCTGGTGCCGCTCAAGGCGGGCGACCCGGTCCTGGTCTCGCATTTCGCGCCGGCGCGCGATGCCGACCTGTCCACCATGGTCCACCCGAAGGGCCGGGCCGTCACGGTCGACGTGCAGGAACGAAACGCCGTCGGCCTGTGGGTGCGCCCCAACGATCACGTGGACGTGGTGGGCTCGTTCCGCGACCCGCAGACGCAGCAGCTCAAGAGCGTCACGCTGCTGCAGAACGTGGTGGTGCTCGCCACCGGGCGCATCAACGCCAGCACGACCGCGCCCGCCGACGAGGACCGGCGTTACACGAGCGTCACGCTCCTCGTGCTGCCCGAGGAGGCCGAGATCCTCACGCTGGCGCAGGAGACCGGCACCCTCACGCTGCTCTTGCGCAACCCGGACGACCTCGACTCGCAGGACAAGCGGGCGGTGGTGGATCAGCGGCAGCTCCTGACCGGTGAGCGCGCCGGCGAGCTGCAGCAGAAGCGCTACCGGACGATCCAGATCATCCGCGGCGCGCGGAGCGGAGCGGCCGGCGCGGTGTCGAGGGAAGATTGATGCTCGCGTCGCTTTCGTTCCTGCTGGTGGCCGGAGCGGTCTTCCTGCTCGCGCTGCTCGCGTTCGCAGTGCTGCGGCGCGCCTTCGAGCAATACGAGGCGAGGTACGTCGCCCGATCGCTGCGCGATCTCTCGGCCATGTTCCTCTTCATCGAGCCACGGCAGCTCGTGCTGCTGAACGTCGCCGCGATGGTCCTGCTCGCCGCGATCGGACTGTGGGCCGGCGGGCCTTTCCTCTCCGCGCTGGCAGCCGCGCTGGGTTTCTTCGCGCCCGCGTTGTCCGTGCGCGTCCATCGGCGGCGCCGCCTCCGGAGATTCGATGCACAGCTCACCGAGGCGCTGCAGCACATGGCCAATGCGCTTCGCGCGGGTCTCGCTTTCCACCAGGCGGTGGAGCAGGCCGCGCGCGACGCGCCGGCGCCACTCGGGCAGGAATTCGGGCTCTACCTCAAGGAAGTGAAGATGGGCGTGCCCGCGGACGAGGCGCTCTCGGCGATGGCGCGGCGGGTGGGGAGCGAAGACCTGGACCTGGTCGCCGTGTCGGCCAACCTGGCGCGCCAGATGGGCGGCAACCTGGCGGAGATGTTCGAGACGATCGCCGCTACCGTCCGCGAGCGGTTCCGGCTGGAGGGAAGGATCCGCGCCCTGACCAGCCAGGGAAAGCTGCAGGGCATCATCGTCGCCGCGCTGCCTCTCGGCGTGGCGGTCTTCCTCGATTGGTACCGGCCCGACCTGCTGCAGCCCATGTTCGAGCACGCGTATGGCTACGTGCTGGTTTCGGCCATCGCGGTCTTGCAGGTCACCGGGTTCGTGCTCATCCGGCGCATCGTCGCCATCGACGTGTAGGAGGGGCTTGCGTGCGTTCAGCCATGCTCTCGCAACTCGCGGCCGCCGGCGCCGCCGTGCTCGCCGCAGCCGCGGTGACGCTGCTCGCCGGGGCGGCGCTCCACGCGGTGGCGGTGCTCCGGGAGTTCCGGCGGACGGTGCTTGCAGCCCTGGCTTACGCGATCGGGCGAGTCGTCCCGGCGCACTGGCGCAGCGCGATCGCTGAAGCCCTGCGGCGCGCGGGTCGCCCCGGCGACCTTTCTCCGGACGAGCTCGTCGCTCTGGTGCTGCTCTGCGCTGCGGCGTTTCTCGGCGCCGGAGCAGTGGCGTGCTTCTCCCTGGGTCTGGGAGCTGTCGCCATTCCCGGCGCGGCTCTGAGCGGCGCGGCGGTTCCGCTCTTCTGGGTCCGCGACCGCGCCAGGGCTCGCCGCACGGCCATCGCGCGCGCTCTGCCCTATCACCTGGATCTGCTCACGTTGTCCGTCGAGGCCGGCCTCGATTTCGCCGCGGCGCTCGGCAAGGTAGTGGAGAAGGGGCGGGAGGGGCCGCTTTCCGATGAGCTGTCGATCACGCTCAAGGAGCTGCGGCTCGGTCGGATCCGCGAGGACGCGCTCCGCGATCTCGCGGATCGAGCCGGCATGCCGGCGCTGACCAGCTTTGCCCACGCGCTTGCCCAGGCCGACCGGATGGGCACGCCGCTTGGGAAAATCCTGCGCGTCCTCTCCGGTCAGATGCGCGCGGAGCGGACCCAGCGCGCCGAGAAGCTCGCCGGCGAGGCGCCAGTCAAGCTGCTGCTGCCGCTCATCGGATGCATCTTCCCGACGCTTTTCCTCATGCTGTTCGGACCGATCGCGTACCAGATGTTCCTCGGCGGGGATTTCTGATGCCCTTCGAGCTGACCATCGCCGAGGGGAGCGGCCGCGGCCGGCGATTCCGCTTCGGGGCGGTCGAGGTGACCATCGGCCGAGCACCGGAGAACGACTTGCTGCTGGTCGAGCCGGGAGTCTCGCGGAGCCATGCGCGCATCCGCGCCGAAGGGCCGGGGCACGTGCTGCTGGACGACGGATCGCGCAACGGCACCGCGCTGAATGGAACCCCGATCCGGGGCGCGGCCGCGCTCAGTCCCGGCGATCGCATCGGGATCGGGCCACTGGTGTTCGAGTATGCGCCGGGACGGCAGAAGGCAGTGCCCGGCTCGTGGATGCTCCACGCCGTGCGCGCCGCGAGGGGCGCCCTGAGGACGCGCTTCGCTGCCGCCCCGTGGCGGGCGCAGATCTGCGTCGCCTGCGGGACCGCGTCGTGCCTCCTGCTGATTGCGAGCGCATCCGTACGCGGTCACGATGCTGGACCGAAGGTGGTCGGAGACGAGGTCGCCCCCTTGGGCGCTCCGTCGGGCGTCGAACGGACTGCGGTCGAACCCGCGCCCGCGCCTGCGGAAGAAGCGAACGCCTGGTTCGAGCGAGGGCGCCGCAAGCTGGAGGAGCGCCGCGTCGCTCCGCGCAATCTCTACGATGCCTGGAAGAGCTTCAGCACCGCGCGCCGGCTGCTGGAGGGGCAGCACCTTCCGCCGCCGTTGGATGCGCTCCCGCAGCTCGCCGACACCGCGGAGCGAGACCTTGCGCGCGACTGCAGGAACCTGCTCTTCGCGGCGAGGCGCTTCGCGAGGTATGGCCAGGAGCAGAAAGCGCAAGCTGCCTACCGCGAGGTGCTGCTGCACTTTCCCGGCCAGGATCCGAGCGGCTGCCGCGAACGGGCGCAGCAGGATCTTTCGGCGGACGCGCCCACAGAGGAGAATGCCGGGTAGCGATCCGGCTGCCCTGCCCTATGCCGAGGTCATCGCAGCGCACCGCCGTCCAGCTAGCCGTCTCCCGGCTCGATGCGACGGTGATCCAGGATCGCGCCGCGGCGAGAGCCTCCGGTCCGGCGCAGCCGCCGCGTCTCCTGGTGGTCCGCGGCGCGCGGGCGGGGGCAGTGATCCTGCTTGGCGCGGACGAGCTGACGGTCGGGCGGGGATGGGACAACGACGTGGTGCTGCCGGACATCTCGGTGTCCAGGCGGCACGCGCTCCTGCGCCGGCACGGCACGGGATATCTGCTGCTCGACCTCGGATCCGGAAACGGCACGCGCGTGAACGGGTGGATGGTGGCGAAGGCGCGCCTTCGCAACGGCGACGAGATCGCCCTGGGCGACTCGGTCGTGCAGTTCGTCGAGGCGGGTGGCGCGGCGGTCCGCGGCACCGGGGCGGTGCGGCAGGCGCCCGTCCGACTACGGTGGCTGCGCAGGCTGCTCGGCCCCCGCGCGGCGTACGGCGCCATGGCAGCCCTGGTCGCGGCGGCGAGCGCGCTCGGCGCGTGGCGCTGGCACGAGCGCGAGCGCCTGGCCCGGGAGGACTTCGAGCAGCGGGCGCAGCTCCGCGCGATCGTCCGCCAGCGGCTCGCCGAGGGCGTTTCGCTGCTGGAGGAGGGGCGGTGGGAGGAGGCGCGCGGGAAGCTCAAGCTCGCCGCCGAGCTCGATCCTGGCCGTCCCCAGGTCCAGGCGCTTCTCGAACGCGCCGGCGCCGAGGCCTCCCGCGCGCGAGCCGTGGCCGAGGCCCGCGCGGCGCTCGCACGATTGGACTTTGCCGGCGTGAAGCTGCGGCTCGCCGAGGTGCCGGACGATTCGGCGCTGGCGCCGGAAGCGCGCGAGGTGGCCGCCCAGCTCGGGCGCGCGCTCGAGGACGCGGTGCGCGGCGCGCGTTCCCGGGCCCGCGCAGGAGAGGGCGCCGCGGCCCTGAAGGTTCTCGATGCAGTGCTCGCAGCCGAGCCGACCCGCGCCGATGCGCTGGAGGCGAAGGCGTCGGTCTCCGCGCCCGTCGCCCGCGCGCCTCCCGCTCGTCCGCGCCCGCGCGCGGCATCGGCGCTACCGCGCATCGTCGAGGCGTACCTGGCCGGCGACGTCGCCGCAGCGCTCCAGCGGGCTCGCGAGGCGCGGGCGGAGCCCACCGTGGCGACCATGCTGGCGCCCCTCGACCGATTCGCCTCCTCCTGGCGCGAGGGGGTGACGTGGATGGAGGAGGGTCGGACGGCGCAGGCGATCGCCGCGCTCGAGCAGGCGGACGCGGCCGACCGCGCCCTGGCGCTGGGGCACGACAGTCCGCTCGGGAGGCAGGTGCGCGCGGCGCTTTCCGGGCTGCACACCCGAATGGCGCTGGCGCTCGCCAGCGACGATGACCTCGCGGGCGCCGCTGCGCACCTGCGCGCCGCAGTGGCGCAGGATCCCGCCAACGAGGCCGCCCGCGAGCAGCTTCGCCAGCTGGTCTCCAGTGTGGAGGAGGCCTACCTGCGCGGATACGTGGCGAAGGACGGGGACGCCGAAGCGGCCAGGCAAGCGTTCCGACTCGTCGTCGCGGCGTTGCCCGGGACCGACGAGACCGCGCTCAAGGCGCGCCGCTGGCTGGACCGGCTGGATGGAAAGGCGGCCCGCGAGGAGGAGCCGCCACCGGCGGGATCGCGCTGATGCCAGCGCTCCGTTTGTCGGCCTCGGATGCTATGAATTGGAGTCTCGTGCCCGAACGCCTTCCACCCAGGGGACCGCAGGCCGCCCAGGAGCCGGCACGCACGGCCGCCGCGCCCGAGCGTGGCCCGGGCCAGTTCGACCTCTTCGCGCCGCGCGCCCGCCCGCCGATCGCGATTGCGCAGCCGCGGATCTACACGGTCGGCGAGCTGACCCGCGAGGTGAAGGGCATGCTCGAGGGGCGGTTCCCGGCGCTGCACGTGCGCGGCGAGGTCTCGAACCTCCGCCGTCCCTCGAGCGGCCACCTCTATTTCACGCTCAAGGACGCCGACGCGTGCATCGGCGCCGTGCTGTTCGCGCGCGAGGCCCGGCGGCTCCGCTTCGCCGTGCAGAACGGCCTCTCGGTGCTCGTCCGGGGAAGGATGTCCCTCTACGAGCCGCAGGGGCAATACCAGCTCATCTGCGATTCCATCGAGCCGCTCGGCGCCGGCGCGCTGCAGGTCGCCTTCGAACAGCTCAAGGCGCGGCTCGAGGCGGAAGGCTTGTTCGACCCCGCCCGCAAGCGGCGGCTCCCCTTCCTGCCCGTGCGGATCGCCGTAGTCACCAGCCCGGCGGGCGCCGCGGTGCACGACTTCCTCCGCGTGCTGCACCGGCGGTTTCCCAACCTTCCGGTGCTGATCGTCCCGGCGCGCGTGCAGGGTGACGGCGCGGCGCAGGAAATCGCGCGCGGGATCCTGCGCGGGGCAGGAGCGCCGGGAGTCGACGTGCTGGTGGTGGCGCGCGGCGGCGGCAGCCTCGAGGACCTGTGGCCGTTCAACGAGGAGGTGGTCGCCCGCGCGCTAGCCGCATGCCCGGTGCCGACCGTCAGCGCGGTCGGCCACGAGGTCGACTTCACCATCGCCGACTTCGCCGCCGACGTGCGCGCGCCCACACCCACCGCGGCCGCCGAGCTGCTCGCCCGGGTCAAGGAAGAGCTGGTGGCGGACCTCGCCGCCCGGCGCGCGCGGCTCTTGCGCGCCTGGCGGTCGCAGGGCGAGAAGCGGCAGGCGCAGCTCGACGCCCGCCGTGCCCGCATCGCCGATCCGCGGCGGCTCATCGGCGAGCGCAAGCTGCGGGTGGACAGGCTGCAGCAGCGCCTGGAAGCGGCGGCGCGGCGCGAGGTGGGCGAGCGCGCCGAGCGGATGCGCGCCCTGCGCGAGCGCCTGCAAGCGGCGCATCCCGCGGCGGTGCTGCACCGCCTGCACAAGGACGTGGCCCGCCTCGCGGAGCGGCTCAAGTACCTGGCGCGCCGGGCGCTGGCCGCGCGGCGGCATCGGTTCGAAGGGCTGGCCGGGCGCCTCGACGCGCTCAGCCCGTTGCGGGTCCTCGCCCGCGGGTATGCGGTCGCGTTCGACGAGCGCGGCCACGCCCTGCTGCATGCGGAAGCCGTCCGGCCCGGCGACCGCGTCCGCGTGCGGCTGCACCGCGGGGAGCTGGAGGCGGAGGTCGCGCAGGTGGCGGCGTCGCCGCCGGATGAGGAGTAGTCGCCAGCCGCCGCTGCTGGCCGGAGCTGCGCTCTTGGAGAGCCCGTTTTGGAATCGTTTCGCCTTTCAGAAAACGCGCACGCGACGATGCGTTCCTTGTGCTTGATTTGACGTGGCGCCGGAGGTCCAGGAGTGCTATCGCAAACCGCAGTGGCCGAGCCGATGACCCAGAGCTCTCCTCCCGCCGAGGAATCGCGGTACGAGGAGATCGTCCAGCGCCTTGCCAAGGTGGTCGAGCGCCTGGAGGGCGGCGGCCTGTCGCTGGAGGAATCGATCGCGGCGTTCGAGGAGGGCATCCAGCTGGCGCGGGCCGGCGCCGCCAAGCTCGAGGAGGCGGAGCGGAAGGTGGAGCTGCTGTTGGAGAACGACCGCATCGCCCCGTTCGGCGCCGACGAGGGGTCTCGGAGGTAGATCGCGCGAAGGCTCCGCGCATCCAAATGGAACCATGGCGGGCCGCAAGAAGATCATCATCGTCGACGACGACCGCGAGACGCGGGAGATGCTCAAGATGGCCCTCGAGCTCGAGGGCTACGAGGTGACCCAGGCCGCCAACGGCCTCCGCCTCATCTCCACCCTCCACGTCGATCGGCCCGACCTCATCCTGCTCGACGTGATGATGAGCTGGATCGACGGCTTCGAGCTGTGCCGGGCGGTGAAGAAGAACGACGAGTTCCGGGACATCCCGGTCATCTTCATCAGCGCGAAGAAGACCGCGGGCGACATCCGCACCGGACTCGCCGCCGGCGCCGTGGACTACTTCTCCAAGCCCATCGACATGGAGCGTTTGCTCGCGCGCATCCAGGCGCTGATCGGCCCGGCCGGCGCGGGGACCGCTCGCGAGCGTTGATGGCTCGCCGCCGGGCCGACGTCCTCCTGCAGCTCCGCGGCCTGGCCGAGTCGCGGAGCAAGGCGCAAGCGCTCATCCTCGCTGGCGAGGTGGTGGCGGGAGACCACCGCGTCGAGAAGCCCGGCCAGCTCCTCGACGAGGCGGTCGAGCTGCGGCTCAAGAGCGGCGAGACGCTCAAGTACGTGTCGCGGGGCGGGGCGAAGCTCGAGCACGCGCTGGACCGCTTCGGTCTCGATCCGCGCGGGCTGGTCTGCTGCGACCTGGGCTCGTCGACCGGCGGGTTCACCGACGTGCTGCTCCAGCGCGGCGCGCTCCGCGTCCACGCGGTGGACGTCGGCTATGGCCAGCTGCACCCGCGCCTGCGCGGCGACTCCCGCGTGGTCGTGCACGAGCGCGTCAATGCGCGCGCCCTCTCGCCCGCCATGCTCGGCGAGCGCTGCGGCGCGGCGGTCGCCGACCTCTCCTTCATCTCGCTGAAGCTGGTCCTTCCCGCGCTGGCCTCGGTGCTCGAGCCGCCCGCCTGGTGCGCGGCGCTGGTGAAACCCCAGTTCGAGGCCGGCCGAACCGAGGTGGGCAAAGGTGGGGTGGTGCGCGATCCCGCGGTGCACGAACGCGTCGTGGAGGAGGTCTGCGGCGCGCTGCGCGGCCTCGGATTCGCCGTGCTGGGCAGTACCCCGTCCCCGCTCCTGGGGCCCGCCGGAAACCGCGAATTCCTGGTCGCAGGTCGTCTTGTGTAGGCCGGAATCGCTGTTGGCTTGAGTCCAGTAGATGTGCAAGACTTTGGGTCGTAGGCGCCAGCCCCGGGGGCGGGCCAGGGAGCCAGGATGTCCGCACATCCCGCAGTCCGTGTGCGCATTTACGCTCCGCCCACCGAGGGGCGGAGGCTCGCGGCGCGCCTGACTCGCGGAGGCATCGTCTCCGCCCCGGACGACGGCAGCGACGCCGAAGTGCTGGTCACCGTCGGGGTCGCGCCGGCAGACCTGGCCCCGCTCCGCGCGCGCTGCCAGGTGCTCTGCGCGGTGGGCGCGCCGGCCGGCGGTTACTTCGCGGCGGGCGCCGACGAAGTGGTCGTCCCCGGCGAGCCCGAGATCCTCTTCCGCCGGCTGAAGCTATGGATCGAGCGCGCCGATCTCCACGCCCGCCTCGACCGTGTCACCCAGCGCGCCGCCGCGCTCGAGCAGGGCCTGGCGGACGCAGCGCACGACATGCGCTCGCCGCTCCACGCCAGCATCGGATATGCCGAGCAGCTGGAGAGGGACGCAGCGCTTCCGGGCTCCTCGATGCCGCGGTCGAGGCGGCGCAAGCGGTGGCGCGCGCAAAGGGCGTGGCGCTCGCCTCGGCGCCGCCGCCGCGAGCGGTCGAGATTCGCGCCGACGAGGAGATGCTGGCGCGCCTGCTCGACAACCTGGTCGCCAATGCCGTGCGCGCCACTCCGGCCGGAGGCGCCGTCGAGGTGAGCGCCTGGCGGGCCAGCCCGCGGCACGTGAGGTTGTGCGTGCGCGACACGGGACCGGGCATCGGCAGCACCGAGCTGGCCAAGCTGGTCGCGGGCCTCGGCGTCGGCCGGGGGCTGCGCATCTGCCGCGACATCGCCGAAAAGCACGGGGGCGACTTCTGGGCCGAGAGCACCCCCGGGCAGGGGAGCCGGTTCCTCGTCGAGCTGCCCCTCTCGTTCCCGCAAAGCCGGCCCCGCGTGCTGGTGGTGTCCAACGACGAGAAGTGGGTCCGCGAAGTGGCCCGCTCGCTCCGCGAGGCCTGCGACGTCCGCAGCGCCACCGTCGCGGCCGCGAAGCTGGGCGGGCGGCGCACCGACCTGGTGCTCGTCGAGAGCCGCAAGGGCCAGTCCCGCAGCCTGGCGGCGCTCCGCAGCGCGGCGAAGGGCGCGCAAGTGCCGGTCATCGAGCTGCCCAGCGAGCTCGCCGCGGCGCGCCTCGCGCGCACCCTGGCGCACCTGACGGCCTGACCTGCAGCCGGGGCCCCTGATGGCGGCGCTCCGCTTTTCGCTCACGGCAAAGGGAAGCGCGCTACACTCGGTTCCATGAAGCTCCGACTTGCCTTGGTGGCGCTCCTCGTCGCGCCCGCGGTCTTCGCGCTGGTGCCGGACAAGCAGCTGCCCGCCTACACCGGCTACGTGGTGGACAAGGCGAGCATCCTCGACCAGGGCGCGGTCGAGCAGATCCGCGCCACGGCGTCGCGCCTGGATCACGCGGGCGTGGCGCAGATCGCCATCTGCACGGTCCCCGACCTGGGCGACTGGAGCGTGGAGGAGTTCGCGGTCGACCTGTTCCGCAAGTGGGGCCTCGGCCACGGGAAGAAGCGGGCGGACGGGCTGCTGCTCGTCCTGGTCCCCGGCAAGCCCGGGCACCGCAAGATCAAGGTCGAGGTGGGACAGGCTCTCGAGGGCATCCTGCCCGACGGGAAGGTGGGCGCCCTGATCGACCAGTACGCCGCTCCCGCGGTCCGGCGGAACGACTACGGCGACGCGGCGGTGAAGCTGCTCGATGCGTTCGCGGGCGTTTTGGAGAGCAACGCGGGAGCGGGCGGCGAGCTCGCGCCTGCGGCGGGAGGGATGCGCGGCGGTCGCGGAGTCGGCGCGGCGCGCGCGCCGATGGGCGTGGGAGGGCTGGGCGCCGCGATCCTCTGCATGGGCGCGCTGCTGCTCGCGCTGGTGACCAGCGGCATGCGCAGGCAGTTCCCGGGCAAGAAGACCGGCCTGATCGCGGCGCTGCTCACCGCCGCCGCGGTGGTCGCGCTCGTCGGGCTGGGAGGCGGCGCGGGCTGGATCGCGCTGCTGGTCGGCCTGGTGGTGAACGGGTTTGCTTACGCCTCGATCCGCTCGCACAAGTGCCCCCGCGACGGTTCCTGGATGACCATCGATCAGCAGATCGTCGACGAGCCCACCTACTGGAGCCGCGGGCTCGCGCACGTCGTCGAGCGGTGCACCAACCCGCGTTGCGGCTATCGGCGCGAGTACGACAAGGAGCTGCCGCGCAAGCAGCGCACCGTCTACGTCGGTGGCGGCGGCGGCGGAGGCGGCTGGGGCGGTGGCGGTGGGGGCGGCGACGGGTTCAGCGGCGGCGGCGGCGGCGACTCGGGCGGCGGCGGGGCGAGCCGCGAGGTCTAGCCAGCGCGCGCAGCGAAGCGCCGGCGCATGTCCGGAGCCCTCAAAAACGGAAGATCAGAGGCGCCCGCAGCCCGTGGAGCACGCCGTTTGAATGATGAGCCCCGCAGACGGGACGGACTTCGTCAGAACGGCGGCTCACTGGGCTGCGAGCACGTCCGACATTCCATTTTGAGGGGCTTCGCGACATCTGAAGGCGGCGAGACGTAGTTCAGCCGGCTGAACTAACTGTCTGGTCCCCAACGGTCCGAACCGGGCACATCCGTGACACCGGGCGCGTGCCCGGAGGAGCGCGTGCCCTGAAGAGTGACCGACCCAGGGGTCGGAGCGTCTGGCCGAGATGAGAAGAGCCGAGTGCAGCGACTCTCGTTCGCGCTCGTCGCACCAACTGCTGCCGCAGCCCTGAACACGGCGGGAGATCCTCGCCGTCGTTGCGATGGACGCAAACGACGGTGCGATCCGGTTCAGCGCTGGCGGTCGAGCGCGACGAGCACGTCGGAGGTGGTCGCCCGCTTCTTGAAGCTCTCGGTGAAGAAGCGCGCGGCGACCTTGCCGTCGCGCCCGACCACGAAGACGGTCGGCCACGCCACGCCCGTGTTTTCGTCCGCCACGCCGAAGGCGCGGATCGCCGTCTGCTTGGTGTCCGAGAGAAGCGGATAAGTCAGGCCCAGCTTGGTCGCGAGCTCGGCGGAATCCTTCGGCTCGTCCACCGAGACGGCGACCAGCGAGGCGCCCTTTGCCGCGAAGTCTCCAAGTCTCTGTTGCAGCTCACCGAGCTGCGCGCGGCAGTAGCTTCACCAATGTCCGCGGTAGAAGACCACCGCGGCGGGGAGGTGCTGCGAGAGCGTCCAGGTGGCGCCCTTCTGGTCGGGCAGCGCGACCGGGGGCGCCGGCGCTCCTTCCGCGATCGCGGAGCGAGGCTGATCGGCGGGAGGCTTGTCGCACGCCGCCCGCAGCGGGGGGAGCGCCAGCAGGGCGAGGACGGTGAGCAGGCGCAGGGTCATCGTGGCTGCGATGCGCCGGCCTTCGCCGTCGATTCGGCATCGTCTCGGCGCAGCAGGCTCCAGGCCTGGCGCAGACGGTCGCGAAGGTCTTCCACTTCGCGCGCCAGCATCCAGGCCTGGTCGCCACCTCGGGTAGCGGCGAGCTGCCGCAGCCGGTACTGCAGCCGCTCGAGGCCGGGATACACCTCGCCGCCGATGATGTCGGTTCCCAATTCGACGTACGTCCGGGACATCGCATCCTCCTCAATTTCCGCCGTGCGGGACGTAGTCCCGCGCGAGATTTTCGAACCGCGTGAACTCGTGGATGAACGCCGCGTTCGCCACGCCGATGGGCCCGTTGCGCTGCTTGCCCACGATGATCTCCGCGATGCCCTTCACTTCTTCCTTGTCCTTCTCGTAGACCTCTTCGCGGAAGAGGAAGATGATCGTGTCCGCATCCTGCTCGAGCGCGCCCGAGTTATGGCTGACGATTCCGTCCGCGAGCCACGAGGCCGGGCCCGGCACGGTGAGATCGAACACCTCGTCGACTCCGGCAGGAGTGATGGACAGGAGGCGGTCCCAGCGCACGACGTTTGCCGCTGGGCGAAGCGCCACAGCATCCGTCGCGAGGCTCGCGCGTATCGGCCCGGACCGGAATTCGAGCTGCGGCGTGGGTAACGCGAGCGCGATGCGGTCGCCGGACGCCAGCGCCGAGACCTGCTGCCACCCAGCGGCCCCCAGCAGCCGATGTCTCGAGGTGCAGCGAAGGGTGCGGCCCGACGCAAAGGCGAGCTTGTGAACGGGGCGGGGACCCACCTTCCAAATCTTGTCTGCGCGCGCCGCCACGATCCCGCCGCCAGGCGCGACGGCGACCACTTGCGGTTCCTGCCCGACGAGCTCGCGGATCGGAGTGCGCCTGCCATCCGCGAGCAGCACCAGCGTATCGCCGGTCACGCACTCGCGAAGGTCCGAGAGCTGCGGGCGCTTGTCGGGGCGCTTCTCCAGCGATCGGTTGAGCTGCGAGAGCGCCAGGACGGGGATGTTCAGCTCCTTCGCGAGCGACTTGAGGCTGCGCGAAATCTCGCTGATCTGCTGCTCGCGCGAGTCGATGCGCTCGTTTCCCTTCATCAGCTGCAGGTAGTCGACGACGATGAGCCCGAGCGGCGCTTCGCTGTCGGCGAAGCGCCCGGCGAGCCTGCGTGACTTGGCGCGCAGCTCCAGCGCAGACATGCCCGGCGAGTCGTCGATGTGGATGTTCGCATCGGCGAGCCCCCCGGCCGCGTGGGCGAGCTTGGGCCAGTCGCTCTCGATCAGCCGCCCGGTGCGGATCCGCTGGGAATCGACGCGCGCCTCGCTCGACAGCATGCGCATGACGAGCTGCTCTTTGGGCATCTCGAGCGAGAAGATGCCAACCCCGATGCGCTTGCCGCTGTACCGGGCACGGCACCCGACGTGCGTCGCCACGTTCAGGCAGTACGCCGTGTTGTGCGTGACGACGAAATCGCCCGTCACATAGAGGTGATCGTCGCTCTCGATGAGGATGCACTGGCAGGGCTTCTCGCCGGCCGGCTCCACGGACGCGACGAATCGGCCACCCGATCGGTCCGCATGCGCATTCCACCGCGTCAGGTGCTTCTTCGAGCTGACCGGCACGATCCCGTTCGGGAACGAGATCAGCACCCCGCTCGCGCCTGCCTCGACGAGTCCGCCGAGCGAGCGCACCAACCACTCCACCTCCTTCGCGAGCCGTTGCGAGCCCGCTGAGTAGGCGACGATCTGTCCGCCCGGGGCAGTCACTTCTCCGTCGGTGTCGAGGAGAGCGCGCAGCAGATCGAGCCGTTCCCCTGCGGAAGCGAACAGGTAATCCTCCGGGATGAACTTCTCCAGGCTGCCCAGCCCGTAGAGCCCGTACTGCTCGAGCGCCACGCGCGTTCTGGAATGACGAGCAGTGCTCTTCCGGGGGATCGCGGTGGCGATTCCGTCGACCGTCACGGTGTCGGTCGCGAAAACGTCGGGCGGCAACCGTTCGCGCAAGTCCTCTTCCGAGCCGGAGAAGGGTGCACTGCGGTCCCGGAGGCTTCCGTCGCCGAGCAGCAGTCCGAGCAGATACGGAGGAAGCAGGAGCGGACGGCCGCGGGGCGAGAATTCGATCGGGGCAACGAGCGGAATCCGGTGGTTCAGACGGTCGGCCTCGCCGGCCACATGAAGCGACGCGCGAATGTCCGAGAGCCGCTTGACCGACCCTCGCGAGCCAGGAGCCCTGCTCTCCGTGCGCGAGGTGGTGAACCAGAGGTGCTCGTCACAGCACTCGACCGTAGCGCCGTCGGTGAACCGCACGCGAAAGACGGGCTTCGTTCCCTGCGGGAAGACGGCGAGCACGCGCTTGGGCTTGCCATCCGCGCCGACGACGAGAGATTCGGGCCGCACTTCGCCCATCGGGACGTACCCGGTCGGGGTGAGCACGGGCGCGTCGAGCGGCTGCGCCTTCCCCATGCTGGGCCTCGCCGCCAGGATCACCAGGTCGCCCGGCTGGAAGCCGCTGGTCAGGCGGTCGAGGTCGGCGAAGCCGGTGGAGATGCCGGTGATCTCCTCCTGGCGCTCGTAGAGCTGCTCGATGGTCTTGAAGGTGGACTTGACGATCTCGCGGACGTGCATGAAGGCGGACTGCGCCTTCTCCTCGGTGATGGCGAAGATGCGCCGCTCGGCGTCGTCGAGGAACTCCCCCACTTCGCCGGCCTGCTCGTAGCCCTGCGTGGCGATGGCGTGGGCGGCCTCGATCACGCGGCGCGCGAGCGCCTTCTCGTGCACGATGGTCGCGTAGTAGATGAGGTTCGCGGCCGAGGGGACCAGCTTGTCGAGCAGGTCGATGAAGTCCTCGCCCCCGACCGTCTCGTACGCTCCCAGGGAGGTCAGCTCGTCCTTGAGGGTGACGCGGTCGATGGGCTCGCCGCGGGACGAG
The DNA here is from genome assembly GCA_005888115.1 of Deltaproteobacteria bacterium. Classification (GTDB taxonomy): domain Bacteria; phylum Myxococcota; class Myxococcia; order Myxococcales; family 40CM-4-68-19; genus VBKO01. Next base: position 387 of record VBKO01000041.1, on the reverse strand, counting down.
AGGGCGCACATGGCCTCGAACACCTTGCGATGCGCATCGCGGTAGAAGTCCTCGGGCTTGAGCAGCTCGAGGATCTCGTTGAGCGCGGCGTTGTCGAGCAGAACTCCGCCCAGGACGCTCCGCTCGGCGTCCAGGTTCTGCGGCGGGATCCGTCCGCCGGGCACCGCGATCGGCGCCGGGCGGACGGCCTCGAGCGAGGCGCTCGCGTTCACGCCAACACCTTAGCCGGGGTCCCCGACATCCTAGCCCTCGAGCCGTTCGAGGCCGCCGGACTCCGGGACCGGTGCGGTGAACGGATCGAATCGCCGCACGCGGCGGAACAGGTTCATCTCGGGCGCGACCTGGTACAGGTACTCGTCGTCGTACCGGACCTCGACTTCATGTCCG
>VBKO01000040.1 GCA_005888115.1 Deltaproteobacteria bacterium | reverse complement strand
TCCCGCTGGACGGTCCTGTGGATACGTTCCGCCCGGCCCGGTAATTACGGGGTCGCCGGTTCCGCTCTTCGTGCAAGCGAGCAACGCACAGGCCGCCACCGCCAGACACCAGTTCCGCATGGCCGGAAGCTGGGCGCTCGCTCATCCGCCCGCAACCCCGCCAGACGGAGGAGCGGTGTGACCCGCGAAGGGGCCGACGCCGCGCCGCGCTGCAGCGGGCATGAAGCTCCATCGTTTATCGTTGGAGCCGGCGAATCCGCACCGGGCACGGATGCCGTCACGGACTGAGGCGGGAAGGGCGTCTTGCGGAGGGGCAAAGAGGCGCGGCGATTGGTCGGTAGCGACGGCGCCCGCATGCCTGCGGTCGGGGATCATATGCGACTTAGATGCTTTATACGATTTGCATAAGATCTCTAACATCCGTATAGAACGCACGTGGACCCAGTCAAGAACCCGTTCTGCCCGGGTGCAGGTACTCCTCCTCCCGAACTTGCCGGCCGGGATGCCGTGCGCGAAACGGCGCGGATAGCCATCGAGCGCTTGCGCATAGGCAATCCCACGAAGAGCGTTCTGATGGTTGGGCTGCGCGGCGTCGGGAAAACCGTCCTGCTCGAGCAGATGCGGAACGACGCTGAAGCCTTGGGTGTCCACAGCGTACGCCTCGAGGCGCCCGAGGGACGGTCACTGCCCGCCCTGCTCGCTCCCCAAGTGCGGCTCGCCTTGCTTCGCTTGAGTCGGGGCGAGCGCGCCAAGGGAATGGCTGCGCGCGCCCTTCGCGGATTGGCGGGTTTCGCCAAGGCATTGAAGGTCAAGTACAGCGATATCGAAGTGGGTCTGGACCTCGATCCCGAACCTGGGCTCGCTGACAACGGTGACCTTGAGTTGGACCTTGCTGCTCTTCTCGAGCAGGTGGCCAGAACAGCCAGGGAAGCCGGAACGGCTGTCGTCATGTTCATCGACGAATTGCAGTATGTCGCGGAAGAACAGTTGGCTGCGCTCATCAGCTCGTTGCATCGCTGAGCGGCTCTTTGATTACCCCGAGATCGGGCCGCTCTCGCAGGTGGATGCGCGCCAGGCGCTCGTGAAGCCGGCCCGGGCCCAGGGAGTTGAGTTTACGGTCGATGCCGTCGAAGGGATCATCAATCATACAAAGGGCTATCCCTATTTTCTGCAGGAGTGGGGCAAACACGCTTGGGAGGTCGCCCAGGCAAGCCCGATTACGGCTGGCGATGTTCAACAGGCTTCTGCCCAGGCCATTGGCGCGCTGGACGAAAGCTTCTTTCGAGTGCGTTTCGATCGGCTGACGCCGCTCCAGAAGCGCTATTTGCGAGCGATGGCAGAGCTGGGGGCTGGTCCGCACCGCTCTGGAGACATCGCCGAAGCACTCGGACGAAAAGTCACAGCACTAGCGCCAGTTCGGAACGAGCTCATCGGCAAGGGAATGATCTGGAGTCCCAGCCACGGGGACACGGCCTTCACCGTCCCACTCTTCGATGAGTTCATGAAACGCATCATCCCGGATGACACGTGGAAAGAGAGTTGAGTACGCATGACTCACCGCAGATCGAGGATGGGCCACTCGTACGCGCGGGCATGCGCGCGCAGCCGCGGGTCCGGGTTTACCGCCGTCGGCCGGCCGACCACGGCGAGCATCGGATAATCCGAGAGGCTGTCGGAGTAGGCGTGGGAGAGGTCGAGCTTCAGCCCGTGCTCTACGCAGTAGTCCCGGATCCGCCGCGCCTTGTGCGCGCCTTCCACGACGGGCGGGATCACCTTGCCGGTCGCGAAGCCCTCGACGAACTCGAGCGAGTTGGCGATCAAGTCGTCCGCACCGAGGAGCCGCACCAGCGGGCGCATGGTGATGTCGACCGCGCCGGTGCAGAGGACGATCTTGCACCCACCCCGCCGCGCCTCGGCGAGGATGTCCATCGCCCCCGGGTAGACGGCGGGCGCCAGGACGTCCTCGCACAGCCGGTCGGCGAGCTCGATCAGCCGGTCCTCGCTGAGGCCCCGGTATGCCCGGTAGAACAGCTCGTTGAAGAACTTGCGGTTGTAGAGGTCGGCGGCCTTGTACAAAGGCGCCATGGCGAGGCCCTTGACGATCCTGCCCAGCGCGCCGAGGATCGTGCCGCGATTGAACACGTAGTACGCGTACGCATGCGCCACGTTGGTGGAAACCAGCGTGCCGTCCACGTCGAAGAAGGCGCCGCGGTCCCAGCGCGGCTGCGGCTGGGCCTCGGCCTGCACGCCGGAACGATCCCACAATGGCCGCGCCATGAAAAGGCGTAGCGCCGCCGGATCCGCAGCGACTAGCGGCGCCGGCCGAACAGGCGGAGCAGCATCAGGAAGAGGTTGACGAAATCGAGGTACAGCTGGAGCGCGCCGTGCAGCGCCAGCCGCTCGTCGCCCGCGCCGGCGTACCCCTTGATCCTCTGCGCGTCGTAGGCGGTCAGCCCGGTGAAGACCACGACGCCGGCGCAGCTGAGCACGAATCCCAGCGCGTCGGAACGGAGGAAGATGTTCACCACCAATGCGATGACGATCCCGATGAGGCCCATCATCAGGAACTGGCCCCACCCGGTGAGATCTTTCTTGGTGAGCGTCCCGTAGGCGCTCATGGCAGCGAAGGTGCCGCCGGTGATGAAGAAGGTGGAGGCGATCGACTCGCGTGTGTAGGCGAGGAAGATGACGGAGAAGGTGAGCCCCGAGAGCGCGCAGTAGGCGAGGAACATCGCCGCGGCGGTGCCGAAGGTGGCCCGCTGCACGACGCGGGAAAAGGCCACCACCATGACCAGCTCGCCGATGAGCAGGCCGAAGAACACGATCCGGTTGCCCAGGATGACGCGCTGGAGCCCCGGGCTGGTCACCACGGCATAGGCGAACAGGCCGGTCAGCGCGAGACCGCCTGCCATCCAGCGGTAGACCTTCGCGAGGAAGGTCGCCTCGGCGGAGGCGCTGGACTCGTAGGGAGTGGGGGTGCTCCAGGGATCGGCGGGCATTTTGGTACCTCCGTTCGCCCGCGATGCTAACGCGGCGCGCCTGCTACCGCCAATCGGCGTTTGCGCGCCTTCGCGCGTGTGTCACGTTGCCGCGGCGTTCAGGCGCCGGGTGAGCGCGCGGTGGTCACCCCAGCTCCTGGCGAAGGGCGAGCGCCGAGCAAGTCCGGGCGAAGAGCAGCGTGGCGAGCGCAGCGAATCCGGTGAGCGAGACGTCGCGCGCCGTCCACAGCCTTCCTGCCAGGTCCAGGGCCAGCTCGCACTCGCGACCCAGGCGCGCGAGAGGCGGCGCCTCGGGGAGGACGGGGCACAGCTCGCGGATCCACGCCGCCGGGACGCCATGGCGCAACGTCCGCCAGCGCTCCGGCTGCCAGGCGCCGATCGCCCCGACGGCGGTCTCGAGTTCGGTGGGCAACCGTCCATCGCGCGCCTGTTCGCGCCAGGATCGCAACGAAAGCGCCAGCCGCAGCGATTGGGAGACGCCCGCGAAGAACGTGCGGAAGACCGGGTCGGCCGCCGACGGGTTGTCCCGCGACAGTCGGGCGAGCCATTCCTCCTGCGCCGCGGCGAAGTCGCTGCCGGACGCCTCGCGGGCGTCGATCTCCGCGAGCAGCGCATCGAGCGCCGGCGGGGGGAGCTGACCTGATTGCAGGTCTTCCGGGAGCTCGAGGAGCGTGCTCGCGGAGGAGAGCGAAAGGAGCCGCAGCAGCGAGGCATGCGCTGCGACGAGGATCCCACCGGGGGGCAGCGTCGGGTGCGCGACCAACTCGGTCGCGGATGCTCCCGAGGAGGCGCCCAGCTGCGCCGCTTCGCGGCCGAGCGCGACCAGCCGCTGCGCCTCCGTCTGCAGACGCGCGCCGGCGAGCTGGCGCTGATCTTCACGCCCGGGAGCATCCCCCAATCCGTCCAGCGGGCTCGTCCCCGCCGCCAGCTCTCCGCGCTCGCCGATTCCGCGCGCCAGCACCTCGTCCCAGCCCGGAGGTCCGTCCCAGCCGTAGACGTCCGCGCGCTGGGCGAGGAGCTCGAGCTCCGCGGCGCTGCCCCTGCCTCGCGCCAGCGGCAGCGCCTCGTCGACGGCGTCCAGGAGCAGCTCGGCAAGGTGCAGCGCCGTCCTGGCGCGTTCGGGGAAGCCGTCGCGCAGGCCATGCTCGAGCGCGCGCGCCAGCTCCCGCTCGGGAGCGTCGGTCATCTAGATGGCCCCGGCGACCAGGCGCCCGGCGAAGAAGGTGGCCGCGGCAGCGATGGCGCCGACCAGGACCGACTCGAACCCGCTGCGCAACCAGGGCCGTCCGGTCATCTTCGTCTTGGCGGCGCCGACCCCGAAGAGGGCGGTGAGCGTCAGGGCGATGGAGAGGGCGAAGGCGCGGTCCACGCTCAGCGACCACGCGTAGGGCAAGACGGGGAAGGCGGCGCCGACGGCGTACGCCAGCGCGACCACCAGCCCGGACCGCAGCGGCGCGGTGGTCGGCGCCACCGAGAGTCCCAGCTCCTCGGTCATCATGGTGTCCACCCAGAACTTGGGATCGGCTGTGACGTGCTCGACGATGGTGTCCAACGCCTGCCCGCGGTAGCCCTTCTGCTCGAAGATGGAGCGTACCTCGCGGCGCTCCTCGTGCGGGAACTGCTCCACCTCGTACTCCTCGCGGGCGCGCTCGGACAGGATGTACTCGCGCTCCGACTTGGAGGCGAGGAAGGCGCCCAGCCCCATGGCGATGGTGCCGCCGAGCAGCTCGGCGATGCCGGCAAGCAGGATGATGTGCGTGGATACGTCGCCGCCGTGGACCCCGGAGACGACGGCGAAGGCCGCCACCAGACCGTCGTTGGCGCCGAAAACCAGGTCGCGCACCGAGCGCCCGCCGGGGATGTGCGCCGCCTCGGAGTGTGTGGCGCCGTCGTCGCGGGTCCGCAGGAAGAAGCCGGGCAGTCTCAAGGGCATGTGAGTGCGACGGCTTGCCACGGTTCCGGGGGAGTGACAACCGCCCGCCCGGCCAGTATCCTGTCGGCCGGTGTTGAGACTGATTCTCATTTTCACCCTCAGTGTGGTGGCAGCGATCCCGGCGCGCGCGCAGCCGGGGCAGAGCTTGCGGCGCGCGGTGGCGCTGCTCGACTACGTGGCCGGCGACTATCCGCGGGCAGTGGGCCCCGCCGGCGAGGTGCTCTCTCCGGACGAATTCGCCGAGCAGCAGCACTTCGTCTCGGAGGCAGCGCAGGAGCTGCGCGACGAGGCCGGCGCGCAAGGAGCCGACCTGGCGGAGCGCCTCGATGCGTTGCTCGCCCGCATCGGGTCGCGCGCTCCGCCGCCGGAGGTGACCGCAAAAGCGCGGGCGGTGCGCGACGAGATCGCTCAGCGTTTCCGCGTCGTGCTCCTGCCGCTGCGCCCCCCGGACGTGGCGCGGGGCGCGCAGCTCTATGCGCAGGCATGCGCGGCGTGCCACGGCGCCGACGGGCACGCGCCTGCAAAGGAGCAGTTGGAGCTGTCCACGCAGCCGCCGTCGTTCGCCGCGCCCGACGAAGTGCGGACCCTGAGTCCGCAGCGCATCTTCAGCGCCTCGACCTACGGCATCCCGAGCACCGCGATGCCCGGATTCGAGGAGGCGCTGGACGATGCCTCGCGCTGGGACCTCGCCTACTTCGTCCTCGCGCTCGCCCATCCCGCTCCCGCGGATGCGCAACGCGGACTGCGGCTCGCGCGCGCCGCCATGCTGCCGACCGACTACCGCGAGCTGGCGACTCGTTCCGATGAGGCGCTGCTCGCGCAGCTCGCGGGGGCCGGGCTCTCGCCGCGCGATCAGGAGCAGGCGCTGGGCGCCCTGCGGGCGGGGCCGTTTGCCGAGGCGCGCGACGCGTCCACCGGCATCGCGGAGAGCCGCCGCGAGCTGCAGAAGGCGCTCGGCCAGGCCGCCGCCGGCGACCGCGCGGGCGCCAAGCGCACGCTCATCTCCGCGTACCTCGACCACTTCGAGCCGCACGAGCCGCGCCTCCGCGCGCGCGACGCGCAGCTCGTCTCGGACATCGAGCGGGAGTTCCTCGCCGTCCGCGTGGCGCTCGACGGGGGCCCGGGAAAGGGCGGGCCCGGCGGCGACGCGGGAAAGGGCGGACCCGGGGATCCGCGCCCGCCCGCCGCGCGCCTGGATGCGCTGCTGGAGAAGGCGGACGTGCGCGGGCCGGGTGGCGCGCTGATCGCATTCGTCGCCGCCCTGGTCATCGCGTTGCGCGAAGGAGTCGAGGCGGCCCTCCTGGTCGCGGCCCTGCTCGCGCTGCTGCGCAAGGCCGGCCGGACTGGCGATGCGCGCGCCGTGCACTTCGGCTGGGCGGCGGCGCTCGGCGCGGGCGCGCTCACCTGGTGGGCATCTGGGGCGCTCCTGGGCATCTCCGGCGCGAGCCGCGAGATCGTCGAAGGCGCCTTGCAGCTCGTCACCGCGGCGCTGCTCCTCTACGCGAGCCATTGGCTCCTGGCGGCGGCGAGCGCGCGCCGGCTGGTCTCGTTCCTCTCCACTCGCACGCTGCAGGCGGGGAGCGCGCTGGTGGTCTTCGGGCTCGCCTTCGCCGCCATCTACCGCGAGATGTTCGAGGTGGTGCTCTTCTTCCGCGGACTCTTGCTCGAGTCGCCGGGCGAAGCGTCTGCCGTGGCGCTCGGCGCCGTGGTGGGATTGCTCGCGCTGGTTTTGCTGGTGGCCGCTTTCCAGAAGGTGGGCCGGCGGCTCAAGCCGCGTCCGCTGCTGCTTTCTTGTGGCGTCCTCCTCTGCCTGCTCGCCGTGCTGATGGTGGGGAACGGCGTGCGCGCGCTCCAGGAGGTCGGCCTCGTTCCGCTCACGGTATGGGGCGGATTCGAGGTGCGCGCCCTGGGCGTGTACGCGACGCGCGAGGGCATCCTCTCGCAGGCGATCGTGCTCCTGGTGCTGGTCGTGAGCGCGCTGTGGACCGGGCTGCGCGGCGGGCAGGGTGGCGGCGCGACCAACGGCCGCGCGCCGGCCGCGGCCTGAGCGGCAGCTCAGTCGGGCGAGTTGACCGGTTTCGCGACGCAGCGGCCGCTCTGGCAGGCAGCCTCGACCCGTCCAGGATCGCGGCAGAGGGGCTCGATGCAGCCGCGGCATTCCGCACCGGACTGCTCGAGCTCTCTGCCGCGCGCCCGCGTCACCGCGCGGGGCGAGCACAACGTGGCGCAACAGGTCCCGGGCGCGACGCGCGTCAGCGTGCAGTCGGCGTCGGCCGCGCACGGAGCATCGTCGGCGCCGCCCTTTTGCGGCAGGGCGGAGCGCTCGCCGCCGTCCGAGTCGCCCCCGCTGCCGCGCGAGCGGGTCCATTCCTCATGCGCCTTCTCCGCCGCCTCCGCTGCGGTCATCGGCCGGGACGCTGCCGGTGCGGGTGCGGATGCGGAGGCGGGCGCCGGCGGTGCGGAGGCGGCCGCGCGTGGAGCGGGATGCTCCGTCGCGCTGGTCTGGCTGCTGGCGGACGCGCAGGCGAGCGCGAATCCAAGCGCGACGGCTGCCCAGGTGGATCTCACCTCGCGAGGGTGCGCAGGCACGGCGCCCGCGGTCAAGGCCGGGGACCCGCATTTTGCCCTTCGAGCGGCACGATGTCGTGGAAGCGCCGGTAGTCCACTCCCTGGCGGCCGTCGGGAAGCGTCCCGATGATGTCGACGAATCGCGCGTTCCAGGCAATCTCGTCCATCGCCCACGAATGTCGCGAGTGGATGGTCTGGTTGAAACCGTCGTCGAGCCCCGTCAACGAGGCGATGATCTCGGCGCGGCCCCCGAGCAGCTGCTCGCGCGTGTGGGTCACGAAGGGGCTCTCCGCAGTCAGTGGATGCACGACCGTCCAGCTGAGAGCAAACACCGTCGACTGGCTGCGCCGCAGGTGCAGGTCGATGTTCCGGCGGATGGGGATGCCCTCGCTGGTCTCTTCCGAGATGAGGAGCGTGACGCGGATCTGCGCCTCGACCACCTGATTGCCCCGCTGGTTGGCGACCCGCAACATCAGGGACGGCACGCCTTCGAACGGTGCGACGACTGCCACTCCGCTCCACAGGATGCGGGCGGTCGGCCGGGCGAACTTCGCGAACATGAGACCGGTCGCCATGGCCACGCCGATGAGGCCGATCAGCGACTCCACCGTCACCAGCGCGTTCGCCGCGTGCGAGACGGGAACCATGTGCCCGTACCCGATCGTGGCGATGGTCTGCACGCTGAAGAAGAAGGCATCGGCATAGGATCGCGGACCGAGGTTTTCCACGCCGCCCACGAGGAGGTACGCGGCGGCGAACAGGCAGTTCACCCCGAAGTACAAGATCGTCACCGCCCCCAGGGCGACCCGCCAGGGCGCCTGCAACCAGGAGTGGTACACGTCTGTGTAGAAGTGCCGGCGCAGCCCGTATTGCACGAGGTTGCTGCGCCCTTCGCGCGAAAGGAATCGCACCGCCACCCATGCTAGCGCAGTTCAGGGGAGGGCGCGGGAACGGCGCGGGAGCGAGACGGTGAACGTGGTGCCCTCCTCGGCCGAGGAACGCACCGAGATCTCGCCCCCGTGCGCGAGCACGATCTGCTGCACGATGTAGAGGCCGAGTCCCAGGCCGCTCGATTCCTTCCGTCCGCGGCCGGGCGGCCCGCGGCGGCCAGGCTCGAAGATGTGCGGGAGCACCTCGCGCGGGATGGGCGGCCCGGCGTTGGAGGTCTCGAGCAGCACGCGGTCACCCTCGTCGCGCAGGTCTACGCGGACGGTGCCGCTCTCAGGGCTGTGCTGCAGCGCATTGCCTACCAGGTTGGAGACGACCTGCGCGACGCGGTCCGGGTCCCAGTTGCCCCAGGCGTCGCCCCGCGGCTCGAACTCGATGGTGCGCTCCGGATACGCGAGCTCCAGCTCCTCGATGACGGCCTGGGACAGCTCGCGAAGGTCCATCCGCCGGGTCTCGATGGGGAAGCCGCCGCCCAGCCGGCTGCGGGTGAAGTCGAGCAGGTCTCCGATCATGCGCGCCATCCGCTCCGAGCTGGCGCCGATGCGCGCCACGGTGCGGGCCTGCCGGTCCGACAGGCCGCCATGGCGCAGGAGCAGTTGCGCGGCGGTGACGATGGCGGTCAGGGGGTTGCGCAGATCGTGACCGACGATGCCGACGAAGTGCTCGCGGAAGCGGGCCGTCTCCGCGGCCTCGCTCTGCGCGCGCTTGCTCTCGGTGATGTCGGCGGCGATGGCGATGGTGCCGGGCCGCGCGCCCCGCCCCGTGCGCAGTGGCGCGACGGAGATGGAGAGGTCCACGCGCGTCCCGTCCTTGCGCGCGCCGTGCACCTCGACGCCGCTCGCCACCTGGCCGCCGTTTCCACCGAGGTCCTGCGCCTCGACGTGCGCCTTCGCGGGCAGGAACGGGTCCGCCTGTCCCAGCACCTCGGCGCGCTTCCACCCGGACACGAGCTCCGCGGCGCGATTCCAGATGAGCACCCGCCCGTCGGCGTCGTGCGCAACGATCGGGAGAGGCGAGGCCTCGATCAGCGCCTGGAACGTCTCGGTGACGCGGCGGGCGGCCCGCTCGGCCCGCTTGCGGTCGGTGATGTCGCGCAACGCCCCGGTGAACAGCGCGCCGCCGGGCTGCTCGATCCGGGTGACCGCCAGCTCGACCGGGAACTCGCGCCCGTCCCGGTGCATCGCGGGCATCTCGACCCGGCGGTCGATCACCGTCGTGCCCTCGCCGGTCTCCACGTGCTTGCGCAGCGCCTGCGTATGCTTCGCCTGCAACCGATGCGGGATGATCGTGTCCGCGAGCAGGAGCCCGACGACCTCTTCGCGTTTCCAGCCGAAGGTCCGTTCCGCGGCTGCGTTCCACTCCAGGATCCGGCCTTGCGCGTCCATTGCCACGAACGCGTCGAGCGCCGAGGCGAGGATGGCCGCCTTGAGCGCTTCGCTCTCCCGCACTTCCTCCTGCGCGCGGCGGCGGCGGAGGTACTGCCCCACTTGCCGGCCCAGCGTCTCGATGGGCTCGCGGCTCGCCGGTTCCCGGACGGCGCGCGAGAACAGCTCCAGCGCGCCTAGCGTCTCGCCCTCTACGCCCATCGGCACCACGAACGTGGTGCGCAGGCCGGCGCGAGCGAACAGGTCGAATCGCGGCAGCTCTCTCGCCTCGGGGAGGTCGGATCTCCACAGCGGCTCGCCGGATCGGACGGTTCGCTCCGGCAGCTGCGTCCCCTCGGGGCCCTCGCAGATCTCCCGCAACAGGTCCTGGGGGAAGCCGTCCTGCGACCACGTCGCCTCGCAGCGCACTGTCCCGTCGCCCTGTACCACCCAGGCGCCGCCGGCGTCCCACCCTAGATGCGTGCAGGCCGCTCCGAGCACGCCGCGCATCGCCTCTTGGGTGGACGGCGACTGGGAGAGGATGCGCGCCAGTTCGTATTGCAAGGCGAGCCGGCGCTCCAGCTCGACGATGCGCAAACGCGCCTCCTCTTGCGCGAGGAGCGGTCCGGCGCGCCGCGCTGCCGCGTGGAGCAGCAGCTCGTCGAGCTGGCCTAGCTGGTACGCGGTGCGCGACCCGCCTTCCAGGACGCCGACCAGCGCGCCCTGCTCGAGGAGCGGCACCGCCGTCAAGGTGCGCAGGCCTGCGGCGGCGGCCGGCGATCCTTCGAGCAGCGGCTCGTGCGAGGCGTCGCTGGCCGTCGCAGGCTCGCGGACGCGCGCCGCGAGCTGCACCAGCGCATCCGGCGCATCCGGCAGGTCGTGCGCCAGCCCGGCGGCGGCTTCGCGCCGCAGCGTCCCCTCGTGAACGGCGTAGAGCGCGCACGAGTGCAGCGCGGGCCCGGTCTCGAGCAACGCGCTGACCAGCGTCGCCGGGTCGGTTGCCCCGAGCACCCGCTCGACCGCGCGCAACGCCTGGCCGTGCGCGAGCGCGAGCTTTTCCGCCGCGACGCGTTGGAGCTCGGCAACGGCGCGGCCGGCGGCGCGCGACTCCGCACGGGGAAGCGGCTCCAGCGCCTCGCGCAAGAGCGCCAGCTCCTCCGAGACCGCCGCCGGATCCGCGCCTGGCGGAAGCTCCAGGCCGGAAGGGTCCTCGAGCAATTGTCCAAACAACGCCGGACCGAGGTCGAGAAGGGCAGGCTCGCGTCCTCGCGCGCGCGCCGCGTCGCGCACCGCAGAACGCCAGGCCGCGAGCGCATCGTCCCGGCGCGACGATACGGCGGTCGAAAGCCGTTCTAGGGCCCTGGGCTGGACCCGTCCTCCCATGCGACTCCCCCTGCCCGGAAGCTAGGCACGCGCAGCCCACTGAGCGGAGCGGCGAGCGCTCGGCTGGTCGCCCAGCGTGCGGCCCAGGGCTGCCGGACAGAGTCGGACTGGCGCAAGACGATGGTTGCGGATATGCAGGCGCGCATGACACAGGCCCTGCTCGCAGCGATGTTCCTGGTCGCGGCAGCCCGTCCCGAACCCGGGCAGCCGGCGCCTCCGTTCACCCTGGACTCGTCGGCAGGCAAACCGGTGAGCCTCAAGGACTTGCGCGGCCGCTCCGTGGTGGTCGCGTTCTTTCCCAAGGCGTTCACCTCGGGTTGAACGCAGGAATTGTCGGCGTTCCGCGAGATCGCCTCGCGGTTCGCTGACAAGAACGCCCAGGTCCTGGGCGTCTCGATGGACGACCTCGACACGCAGAAGAAGTTCGCGGAGAGCCTCAAGCTGCCGTTCCCCTTGCTGGCGGACCCTAAAGGCGAGGTGGTGCGCGCCTACGGCGTCGAGATGCAATCCAAGGGAAAGACCTACGC
>VBKO01000039.1 GCA_005888115.1 Deltaproteobacteria bacterium | reverse complement strand
GTAGAAGAAGGCCAGCGCCGCTGCCGCGCCGAGATGGGCGGCCGCCACCGAGCCGAAGTGCTTGCGGACCACGACCCACAAATCGCCGGCGAAGCCGAGGGGGAGGGTGACCATGGCGCCGAGCACCATCCAACTCGCAAAACGATGGAACCTCTCCGTGTCCTCGCCTCCCTCGACGATGCGGTGGTACGCGGGGGGGGCCATCAGGAAGATCACGGTGAGCGCGATGGCGCACGTCGCGGCGAGATGCATGTCCTTCGACGACTCGGGGAGCGGTTCGTAGCCCTGCATCAGCGTCATGGCGAGCTGGAAGCCGAGCAGCGCCTGCGCACCGGGCAGCACCACCCGCGCCTCGGTGAGCACCTGGACGATCTTGTCCTCGAGCTTCATCTCGCCTCCTTCCTCCTCGGGCGGCGAGCGGTGCCCGAACACCAGCGCGATGCCGTACCAGAAGCCCGCCGCCACGGCGAAGGTGGCGACGCCGAGCGCGACGGCCACGGCCGGCCCTCGCGTCCATCCGAGGTCGTAGAGGTCGAGCCCCAGCGCCACGGCGAACGGGAGCAGCGCCAGCCCCACTACGTTCAGGGTGAACCGAAGCAGCGCGAAGGTGTCCTCGCCTCGCTCCACCAGACGGTGTCGCGCGGCGGGAAGCAGGGTCAGCCCCATCACTCCGAGAAGGAGCGCGAGGCCGGCGAGCTTCAGGTGCTGGTTCAGGCGCGGCAGCCGATCGAAGGCCGGCTCGAAGAACGCGCGGTACTGGAATCCGAGTAGAACCTGGACGCCGAGCACCAGGATGCGCGCCTCGTCGAGCGCGTTCTTCACCTTCGTGCGCAAGGACACGGGAGCACTCTGCCGGAGCCACTGGCCCAGGTAAATTTGCATCCGAGTCGTCGATCGCGGCCACCCGATGCCCTCAGTCGAGCGAGGAATGCTCGAGCGTGCGCTCGATGGGCGTGGTCGGCCCGGCCTTGCGGCGTCCTACCGACGTTCACAACTTGACGTCGTGCTGCGTCCCGCAATGGATGAAGAAGCGGCAGTCGCCGAGGCGCGCAGGCGCTGGGGACGGCGCGGCGCCGTCTCGATCGCGGACCAGTGGAGGCAGGCGCGCTGCCTGGTCGGCGAGCTCTGCGAAGGGCCGCGCTTCCGCGTGCGCGGCCGCGGCGCGACCTGGGAGGCGGCTTTCCTGGATGCCGACGCCCGGCTGCTCAACGCGAGCCGGCGACGCTCCGACGGCCACCGGGGCCGATCGGCTT
>VBKO01000409.1 GCA_005888115.1 Deltaproteobacteria bacterium | reverse complement strand
GCAGGGGTGGATCGAGCAATGTGTGTGCCGCCCCGCGCAACATGGCGGAAGGTGCCGGGTAGGAGCCAGTTTTCAGGCCGGCCTGCTCGTGCGACGGACGGCACAACCGGGGCAGCGGTGTCAGGCGCGCTCGGCCAGGCCGCGGGCGAAGTTCCCGATGACGAGGCCCTTTCGCGCGCGACGCAGCCGCCGCAGCAGCGTGCGCATGCCTTGCGCCGGACCGCCCGCGCTGGTGCGCTCGGCCACCGCCATGTACTGCTCCGGATCGATGGCAAGGCTGCGCACCTGCACCTGGTCGACGCGGCAGCTTCCCAGGAGCTCGCACAGGGCGTCGGCCTCGCCCTCCTGATCCGTGATCCCGGGGAAGGTGAGCAGGTTCAGGGCGGTGTAGATGCCGCGCTTCTTCGCCAACCGGATCGAGCGCACCACGTCGGGCAAGCCGTACCGCACCGGCCGGTAGTAAGCCTCGTACAGCGGCGCGTGCGCGCTGTTCAAGCTGACCCGGCACGCGTCCAGCCCGGCCTCGATGAGGAGGTCGAGGTTCTCCGGCAAGGAGCCGTTGGTATTGATGTTGATCGAGCCCCGCGAGGTCGCGCGGCGCATGCGGCGGATCGCTTCCGCGATGACGTGGGCGCGGGTGAGTGGCTCGCCCTCGCAACCCTGGCCGAAGCTGATCATCGTCCGCCCCGGGGCGGCGCGCAGGTGCGCGATGCCGATCTCGGCCATCCGCCGCGCGTCGGGGGCGTCCTCCATCCGCTCGTGCGAGCTGGGCGGACCTTCCGGAGGCTGTTCGGAGATGCAGCCCACGCAGCGCGCGTTGCAGCCCACGCTGGCGGGGATGGCGCCTTCGTCGCGCGCGTAGAAGGTGTTCTGCGCGGTGAAGCAACGCCACTCGAGCGCGCAGCGGGCGAGCTGCGTAAGGAGCGGGTTGTCGTCGTGTCGCAGCCGCTCGCGGACCAGTTCCGGCAGCTCCGGGGTGGAATGCGTCGCCGGATCCCAGTGCCCACGCAGGTCGGTGCGCAGCGCGTAGACGACATGCCCCAGGCTCGGGTCCCAGGCGGCCGCGGTGTACGCCCACTGCGGCAGCACCGGCGCGACGCTCGCGGTCCGGTAGGCGGGCAGCGCGAGCCGCGTCCACCCCGGCGGGAGCACCGCGCCCACCGCGCTCGCGCGCACGGTGCGCCGGGCGAGCTTCATCTCGCGCAACTCGACGACCGCGCCGGTGCGCGGATCGAGCCCCAGCGGCCGGCGACCCGGCAGCGTGGCGAGCTGCGCGTGCCGCGGCAGCGCGACCGGCGGCTCGGCCGGCGGGGCTGCCCCGCGGCCATCGCGCACGAGCGCGAGCAGCTCGGGGTGCTCGTACACCCTGCCCGCCTCGTCGGCGAAGAGCAGCTTGGGGGATCGATGCGACACGACGCGGCTTGACCGAGAGAGGCGCCTTGCTATCTTGCGCGGCCCTTTCCAGCAACCGGAAACAGCGGAGCCTCGGATGATCATCGGCTGTCCCAAGGAGGTCAAAACCCGCGAGTACCGCGCGGGACTGGTGCCCGGCGGCGTGCAGGCGCTCGCCACCCGCGGACACACCGTGCTGGTGGAGAAAGGCGCGGGGCTGGGCTCGGGGATCGGCGACGAGTCGTACGTGAAGGCCGGCGCGCAGATCGTCGACTCCGGGCGCGAGGTGTGGCAGCGCGCGCAGATGATCGTGAAGGTGAAGGAGCCGAGCGAGGCCGAGTACGGGCTGATGCAGGAAGGCCAGACGATCTACACGTACTTCCACCTCGCGGCGGTGCCCGCGCTCGCCAAGGCGCTGCTGGACAAGAAGATCGCGGCGGTCGCCTACGAGACCATCCAGACCGAGGACGGACAGCTCCCGCTGCTCAAGCCGATGAGCGAGGTCGCCGGCCGGATGGCGGTGCAGGTCGGCGCGGTGATGCTGGAGAAGGAGCACGGCGGCAAGGGCATCCTGCTCAGCGGAGTGCCCGGCGTGCGCCGGGGGCGGGTGGTCATCCTGGGCGGCGGGACGGTGGGCACCAACGCCGCCAAGCTGGCCTCCGGCATGGGCGCGGAGACGGTGATCCTCGACGTGAGCACGAGCCGGCTGGCCT
>VBKO01000410.1 GCA_005888115.1 Deltaproteobacteria bacterium | reverse complement strand
GACCAGCAGGAATCGCTCGCCGGGCTTCTTCTGGAACGGACGCGCCTCGGTCGCCGTCACGGTCCGCATCCCTGCGTTGTCGTCCACCGAGCGGCGGTCGAGCACCGCAGAGACGAGCCGCGTGGCGACGATGTCGGCCTCGTCGAGAGTGGTCGCGGTCAGCGAGGCGGCCGCGACGGGCACGAGCTTCGGCGCGGAAACCTCCTCGAGGCTGAGCGGCACCTTGTGCCCGAGCCGGCCGCCGATGCGCACGACGAACAGGCGGGTGACGCCGATGTCTTGAAGGATCGCGGCGAGGCGCGCGTCCACCGGCTGCACCGGCTCCTGCCGCGCGTCCTCCGAGACCGGAACGCCGCGCTTGCGCAGCTCCCCGGCGGTCACCGCGCGGATGGCGCGGACTGCCGGCACCTCCAGCCCGCCGTCGTCCGCGACCACCACCGCGGCCGTGGATCCGGC
>VBKO01000408.1 GCA_005888115.1 Deltaproteobacteria bacterium | reverse complement strand
ATCCAGCCCATCTATTCGGACCAGGACCAGATCGCGAAGTACGTCCGCGAGGCCGACCTGGTCATCGGCGGCGTGCTCATCCCGGGGGCGAAGGCGCCCCGTCTGGTCAGCGAGAAGCTGATCTCGCAGATGAGCGAGGGGAGCGTGGTCGTGGACGTGGCCGTCGACCAGGGCGGCTGCATCGAGACCTGCCGCCCGACGACCCACGATCATCCGACGTACATGGTGCACGGGGTGGTCCACTACTGCGTGGCCAACATGCCCGGCGCGGTGGCGCAGACCTCTACCTTCGCGCTGACCAACACCACGATCGCCTACGGCGTGAAGCTCGCCGATCTAGGCATCGTCGAAGCCGCGAAACGCGACCGAGCGCTC
>VBKO01000038.1 GCA_005888115.1 Deltaproteobacteria bacterium | reverse complement strand
GAGACATCTGAAGCGGCAGACCCTGTAAAGGCGGCGAGACGTAGTTCAGCCGGCTGAACTAAGTGTCTAATCCCGAACGGTCCGAACCAGGCGCATGGGTGACATTGGGGAGCGTGCCTGCAGGAGCGCGTGCCCTGGAGATCGACTGACCGAGTGTCGGAGCGTCTGGCCGAGATGAGAGGGGCCAAACGCAGCGACTCTCGTTCGCGCTCCTCGCAGCAACCGCTGCCGCAGCCTGAGCACGACGTAAGATCCTCGCCGCCGTTGCGCTCGATTCTCCCCTGAAAAGCAAGGGAGAGCCCAGCGTGATTTGTCCGCGGGCGCGGGAGTGCACGCTCTCGTGCTCCGGGAACCCGGCGGGACGCATGAGCGAAGTGACCGATGATGAGTCCCGGGACGAGTGCTACGCGTTCGCTGGGAGCTGGACGCGGAAGACGGAGCCGCTGCCCGCGCGCGCTTCGACGTCGATGCGGCCGCCGTGGGCCTCGACCAGGCGCTTGGCGATGGCGAGGCCCAGCCCGGTGCCTTCCGTGCGGCGGGAGAGCAGGTCGTCGGAGCGGTAGAAGCGCTCGAAGATGCGCTTGCGGTCCTTCTCCCGCACTCCGATGCCGTTGTCCTCGACCTCGATGGCGACGCCCCCGTCCCTGCGGCGCGCGCGCAACCGGATCTGCTTGTCGGGCCCGGTGAACTTGACCGCGTTGTGCAGCAGGTTGAGCACCACCTGCGCCATGGCGTCGCGGTCGAGGGACACCTTGGGCAGGTCCGCCTCGATGTGGGTCTCGTAAGTGGCGCCGAGCTGCTGGGCCTTGAAGACGTCGGCGACGTGCGCGAGCAGCGCCGGCACCTCGGTGGGCTCCCGGCGCAGCAGCTTGCGGCCGCTCTCCAGGCGGGACCAGTCGAGCAGCTTCTCCACCAGGCTGGAAAGCCGCTGAGTCTCCTTGGTGAGGAGGTCGAGGCACTCCTGCACCTCGCGGGGGCCTTGGGCTCGTCCCTGCTTGAGCGTCTCGGCGAAAAGCCGCACGCTGGTGAGCGGCGTGCGCAGCTCGTGCGAGATGTTGGCGACGAAGTCGGTCTTCAGGCGCGACAGCTTGTAGGCGCGGCGCATCTCCCGGATGGTGAGGCCGAAGCCCACGCCGATTCCGGTGTAGAGGAGCGCGAGCGCCGCGATGTACCAGGTGCGGTTGCGGAAGGCGAGGCTCGCGGCTGGGTCGTCGCCGGAGATCTCCGCGGCCAGCGTGAAGCCGTCCAGCGGCGGCTGCAGCGGGAGTCGCGCCACGATGGTCGTGCGATCCGGCGGCGAGACCTCGTTGAGCAGCCGGCGCAGGGTGGCGATGGTCGCCCCGCCGTGCTCGGTAGGCGGCAGCAACCTGAAGGTGGCGGACTCGCGCGGGAAGCGGGCGGCGGCCAGCCGGGGAATCTCGGCCGCCACGCCGACCAGGTCGAGCTGCGCCGCGAGGACGCCGGCCTCCGGCGGCCCCGGGACTCGCACCAGCGCGAACAGGTGTCGATCTCCGCCAGCATCGCTCGCGGCGAGGACGTGGCCGCCGGGCGCCAACGCCTGCGCCCGGCGGACCGCGTCGGCGAAGACGGGGTCCGCGCCCTGCACTTGCACCGGAGCGATGCCCAGCAGCAGCGGCTCGGCGCGCGGCGCCGCCACCGGGTCCGAGGCCGGCGACCCGTCACCGCGCTCGGCGGAAGCTGCCCCGCGTCGGCGCGCCGGGGGTCGCGCGTTCGGGGGCTCGCGCTCCACTGCTTGCCGGCGCGACCCGCCGCGCGCGGTACGCGGACCTCCGGCCCGCGCCAGCGCCTCGGCCGCCGCGGCGCCGGCGGCGGCGTGCAGTCGCGCCCGCACGTCGGCATCCAGCGTCCGAAGACGGGCGCCGTACTCAATCTCCAGACGGCGCTCGACCGCCACGCGCTCGTTCACCACCGCGACCACGCCGAACGCGATCAGCGCCACGCTGGGCAGCAGCATGCCGCACAGCAGCCAGACGAAGGCTCGGCGGAAATCGATGAGCTCGGAGGTCCCAGGCATGAGCCCCCCTGTTATACCGGCGGCTGTCCGGCAGTGCCCCCTGGTGTAGTGTCCCACTTCCGTGGCGAAAGCACGCACCAGGAGCGGCGGGACAGGCGGCCAGTCGAACGCGCCGCCTGCGCCCGCACCCAACCCTCCGGGCCGCCCGCCACCCGCAACGAAGCCTGTCGGCAAAGCCCCAGCCGCGGCAACCCGTGCAGTTCAGCTCCAAGGCACGTCTGACGAAAGCGCCTCGCGCCCGGTCCGCGAAGCCGCGCCGGATCGCGTCGCGCTGCTGGCAGCGGGCGTCGTGCTCGCCGCGATCGCGCTCGCCGCGTGGCTGGCGTTGTTCAGGGTGCACTGAGGACGGCCCTCAGGTCCCCGCTACCACCTCCTCGGGATGACAGCGGCGCAAGAAGCCGCACTCCAGCTCGCGGCAGCGGGCCGGCTCCGTCTTCGGCCAGACCGAGGTACGCCGCCCCGATGCAACGGCCCGCGCCGCTTCCAGGAGGCGCCGCCGGATCGATTCCAGCTCCGCCGCGCCGGGCGGCTCGCGGGGTGCGAATGCGGCTCCGGGCGAGCGCAGGAAGACGAGCCCGCTGCGGACGGGAACGGTCGATCCGGTCAGCTCCCGCGCTGCGAGCGCGTATGCGTCGAGCTGGAATTGGTACCGTTCCGGCGGAGCGGCGCGCGACAGCTTGTAGTCGATCACCGTCGCTTCGTTCGAGTCGAGCAGCAGCGCATCGAGCTGGCCGCGGACCACCACGCCGGGACCGGGCGGGTCGCCCTCGCGCGGCTCGACCCGGAGAACGAAGGGGAGCTCGCGGTGGAGTTGCCGCGGACCCGCCTGGGCCATCCGGCGGGCCAGACCCGATTCGAGGAAGGCGGCCACCGCGTCGATCACCTCGGCGCTCTGCGGCGAATCGGGATCCTCGCCTTCGAGCTCGAGGATCCGCCGCAGCTCCTGGCGTCGGGAGCGGCCGTCGACGGTCTCGAGCGGGGCGAGCTCGAGCAGGCGGTGCGCCAGGGTGCCGCGCTCTGCCGCGCCGCCCTCGACGGATGCGCCTGCTCCGCGCGGCCTTTCCTCCAGCCCCAGCTCGTGGAGGAGCTGGTACCGCCGCGCGCAGGCGCTCGCGTCGGCGAGCTGGGTGACCGGCGCGAGCACCGTCCCGTGCCGCTGCTCTCCGTCGTGGCGCTGGACGCGGGCCACCAGCTCTCGCGCGCGCTCCACGGCGCCTGCCGCAGCCGGACCGGGCAGCGCGGGAGGCGCGGCCCGCGCGACCGCGTTGGACAGCTCCGGATCGCTCTCCACCAGGGCCGTGCCGGCCGCAATCGCGGGCTCCGCCTCGCCCGTCGCTCCGTCGGGAAGGACGCGGAAGAGCCCTGCGCACGCCGGCGCCGCCCGGTCGACCCATTGCCGCCAGGTCTCCACCCTCGGGGCCGCGCGCCCGGACAAGACGAGCAGGTCGCGCGCGCGGGTGGCCGCGACGTAGAACAAGCGGCGCGCCTGCGCCATCTCGCGCTCCCTGCGCAGGTCGCGGATGCGGAGCCCGTTCGTCCCCCACCGCTTCCAGCCCGCGCCACGCACCTTCAACGCCAGCCCCAGGTCGGGATCGAGCAGGACGCCCTCCGCTCCACCCCGGGGTTGCGCCGCGCATTCCGGCACCACGACCACCGGGAACTCGAGACCCTTGGCCGCGTGCACGGTGAGCAGCCGCACCGCGTGCGGATCGCTTTCCTCGACCACGCCGGCATCGGCCTCCCCGGCGTCGTCGTCGGCGAGCCTCCTCACCTGGGCCACGAAGCTGCGCGCATTTCCCCCGTGCAGCTCGTGCTCGCGCGCGAACCCCACCAGCTTGTCGACGTTGGCCGCGGCCTGCTCGCCGTAGAGGCCGCCCGCGATGGCTGCGAGGAAATCGCTCTCCGCCAGCACTGCCTCCAGGAGCGCCGCCGGTCCGAGCCGGTCGCATTCGCGCTGGACGCGGGAGACGAGCGCGAGGATCCGGTCGAGCGCCTCGGCGTCGTCACGCGCCAGCGACTCGCGGGCGGCGGGATCGCGGGCGGCGCGCAGCCTGAGCCCGCGCCCGCCGTGATGCGCGAGGAGCACCAGACCCTCGTCCGAGACGGGGCCGAGCGGCGAGCGCAGCACCGAGAGCAGCGCCAGGTCGTCGTCGGGGTCGACCGCCAGCGCGAGGAGCTGGGTCAAGTCCATCACCTCGCGCGCCTGGTAGAAGCCACGTCCCTTGAAGACGAGGTGCGGGATCCGGCGCTTGAGCAGCGCGCGCCGGAACACGTCGACGTTGGTGAAGCGGCGCAGCAGGACGGCGACGTCGCCGCCCCGTACCCGCCGCGGCCCGTCTTCCCCGTAGACGCGCTCGCGAGCGCCCGGCGCGAGGAGCAGCGCGATGCGCCGGCTGACGACCTCCGCCTCCGCTTCCACTCCGGCCCCGAGCACGTCGAGCAGCTCGGCGCAGGGCCCCGCGTCGCGCCCGGCGCGGTGCGCGGCCAGCGCGTCCTCGTCGCCGAAGGGCGTGTCGAACGGCCGATCCGCGGCGGCGAGCGCGGTGCGGAACAGGCGGTTTGCGAACTCGACCAGCGGCGGCAGCGACCGCCGAGAGGTGCGCAGCACGAACCGCTGCGCTCCGTCCTGCAGGGCGCGCGAGGCGAACGCCTGCGCCCCGGCCACGTCGGCGCCCCGGAACTCGTAGATGGACTGCTTGCGGTCGCCGACCACGACCAGCTTGCCTCGCGCGACGGGCCGCGCGCCGGGAAGGCCGGAGGCGGCCGGCGCCGTCCCTTCGCCGTCCTCCACCAGCCAGCCGAACAGCTCCAGCTGCGGCCGGCTGGTGTCCTGGAACTCGTCGACCAGCAGCACTCCGAGCCGGGCCTTCTCCAGCCGCCGGACGGAAAGGTCGCGCGCGAGCAGATCGCGGGTGAGCCGCGTCAGGTCGTCGAAATCGACCGCCGACGCGCGAGACTTCTCGGACCGATACCGGCGCTGGGCTTCGGTAGCGATGAGCGCGAGCTCGCGGGAGAGCCGGGCCGAACGCACCTGCGCGTCGGCCTCGAGAAGCATCTCCAGCGCCTCTCGGGCGGCGCGCATCAGCTCGCCGGCGCGACCCGAGAGCGAGCGCGGGAGAGCGCCGCGGAGCACACGGAGCTGGCTCCACGCCTGCGCCAGCTCCCCCGGAGGAGCGGCGGCGATGGCGGCTGCCCCGCGCGCGCGATAATCCTCGATGCCGGAGAGGGCCTTGATGGCGGTGGGGCTCGGGGCGCGCCGCATCCGGGCCGCGCGCAGCTCCGACTCGAGATCGTCGAGCGCGGCAGCGAACGCCCGCCGCGCCTCGCCTTCGGCGGCGACCGCGTTGCCGGCGTGGAGCGCTGGAGTGGACTCGACTACCTCCGAGACCTCGCGCCCGCTCTCGCCCAGCGCAGCGAGCAGCAACGACAGCTCGTCGGCGAGGCCGCGCCCGAACCGCCCGGCTCCGCGGAAGCCGAGCTCCGCGCACAGCCTGCGGGAAGCGTCGCGCAGCGGGCCTGTCCCCTCCAGCGCTTCGAGCGCGGCCGCGAGACAGGCGTCGGCGCGCAGCTGGCGGGCCTCGACCTCGTCGAGGACGGTGAACTCCGGATCCAGACCCGCGGCCGCTGCATGCCGGCGGAGGATCTGGCCGCACAGGCCGTGAATGGTGCCGATTTGTGCGGCGCCCAGGTCGCGTCGCACCCGTCGCCACAGCGCGGCCGGTGGCGCCCCCGAGGCTGCGAGCTCCGGCTCGATGCGCGCCACCTCCTCGGGCGCGCACTCCGCCAGCGCATCGACCCGCTCGCGGATGCGGCCCTTGAGCTCCGCGGCTGCCTTCTCGGTGAAGGTGACGGCCCACAGGCGCGCCGCCGGAAGCGGCTCTGCCCTGCCGGCGCCGCCGAGCAGGTGGAGGCACAGCGTCACCAGGCTGTGCGTCTTGCCGGTGCCCGCGCCGGCCTGCACCACGGCGCTCTCGGACAGGGCGAACAGCGGCCGCAAGTCAGACACGCGGCACCTCGTTGCCGGGCGCAGGCGCGCCGGCCGACCCGCCGTTCTCCTCGGGATCGGCAGGGAGGGCGACGATGCGGCACGCAGGCTTCAGCTCGCAGAAGTCGCAGCTGAGGGGCTGCACGGGGAACAGGCCCCGGCGCATCTTGCCGATGCGCGACCACACCTGGTCGGCGAGGTTCAGCGGCGGTCCGGGAAGGCGGCGCAGCGCGGCCCGGCGCAGCGGGTCCATCTCCAGCAGTGCGCCGAAGTCGACGGCGGAGGCGATCGCATCGCCCAACTTGGAGGATCGCTCGGCATCGCGCAGGCTGATGTACGCGGCGTCGACGTCGGTGGACGGCTCCCGCTGGCGGAGCATGGCGGTATAGAGGGCGAGCTGGAACTCCGGCGCGAAGAGGGCCGCGGGTTGCAACTTGCGCGACAGCGTCTGCCTGCTGCTCGACTTGTAATCGATGACCAGCAGCGACCCGCCCGCATCGCGGTCGATGCGGTCGACTGCGCCGCGGACGAATGCGATCTCGGCGCCGGTGGGATCCGGGATGCGCAGCGCCTCCCAGGAGCCCGGATAGCCGAACCGGCGTTCGAACTCGATGGGACGGCCTCCGGGCCGGGTCTCCGCCTCGACGATGTCGCGGAGCGTGCGCAGCAGCTCGTTCCGTCGCAGCTCCCACAGCGCCCGGCGCCCGACGTGCTCCTCCGCCGCGAACGCTTCCATTTCCTCCGCGGCGACCTCCGTCAGCGTTTCCAGCTCGCCCGGGTCGCCTCGCAACGGCAGGCGTCCTTCCTCGTCGAGCCTGCGGAAGAACGCGTCCAGGCAGCGGTGCAGCAGCGACCCGCGCTCGCGCGCGGCCAGGTCGTCCTCGCCGGGCTCCTCCTGCTCGACGCCGAGGAGCTTGTGCGCCAGCGTCCGGAATCCGCAGGTGGCGTGTTCCTCGAGCTGGTGCGCCGAGAGCGGGGCGTCCGGGCCGAAACGCACTTTCTGCGCGATCGCCTCGAGCGCCGCCCCCGAGAGCTTCCCGGAGAACCTGCCCGGCTCCGCTTCCCC
Source organism: Deltaproteobacteria bacterium (assembly GCA_005888115.1). Taxonomy (GTDB): domain Bacteria; phylum Myxococcota; class Myxococcia; order Myxococcales; family 40CM-4-68-19; genus VBKO01. The sequence continues at coordinate 11,366 of VBKO01000038.1, read as the reverse complement.
GACGAACGCGCGCAGCCGTTCCCTTTCCGCCGCCGCCGCGCGAGCCACGCGCGAGAGGCGCGCGCCCAGCGGCGACCCGGCGACCGCGGCCGCCAGCGCCCACGCCTCGTGGCGTGGCAGCGGGGCCGAGACGCGCCAGGCCGGATCGGCGAACGCTTCCAGCGCCGCCCGCGCGAGCAGATCGGCGGTGGATCGGCACGCGTGCACTCCCGGGACGGGCGAGAGCGGCGCCGCGCAGGCGCGATCCTCCTCGAGAGAGAGCCCGAGCGCGCGGACGGCCTCGTCGACGAAGGGAGACCGGAGCGCCTGGCGGCCCCGGGCGTCGGCGCGCGGCCAGAACAGCCACGCCCGCCGGCCGGCGGCGCACAAGCCGAGCTGGAAGAGCAGTGGCTCCTCGGACTGTCGCGGCGGCAGCAGGCTCGCCTCTCCGTCGGCTGCTGGAGCGCGAAAGACGCCGCGTCCTGCGGCGCGGTTCACGGCGCGCCGATCGTCGTCCGAGAGCAGCGGATCGACGGCAGGCGTGGCGGGCAGCTCCCCGTCGAGCAGCCCCACCACGAGGACCTGATCGAACTTCCGACCGGTCAGCTCGCGCAGCTCGGCGAGCTGTACCGCGCCTCCGCGCGCACCTCCCGCCGGCAGCGACGCTGCCCCCAGCACCGACGTCAGCGCCTGGACCCACTCGCCTCGAGAGAAGGCGCGGTCCGCGTCGCCCAGCTCGGCGGTCCCTTCGGCCAGCGTCCGGCAGGCCTCTTCGAGCGCGCGCAGCGCCGCCTGATCCCGCGCGAGCGCCGCCGCGGCCGCGCGACTGAACGGCCCCGGCTCGTCGCTGCCGGGCTCGTGCTCGCCGCGCCGGAGCCGCCTGGGCATTCCCCAGCGGTCGAGCAGCGCGAGCAGCGCGTCGCCGTGCTCGCGCAGCGTGGCGCGATCGGGGAGCGATCGGACGTCGGCGAGGATGGACTGGACTCGCGCGGCGACTTCGCCCACCTCCGCCGCGGCGCGAGTGGCGTCCTCCAGCGTGGAAGCCGCGGCCGCTGGATCGATTGCCTCGCTCGCCCGCGACCTGGCCCTCGCCACGAGGCGGGCGGCGAGCGCGCGCAGCCTCTCCGCGTAGCCCCCGTCGAGCGCGTCGTCCCGCACGTGCGCCTCGCGCAGCCGGCGCAACGCCGTTTGCGGAGCCATCGGATGCCCGTGATCGGGGAGCCACAGGAGCCGCGAGCTGAGGACCTGCTCCAGCTCCTCCCGCGGGAAATGACGCTCGAAAAGCGCCAGGATCCGCAGCGCGAGCTGGACCGGCGGCGCAGGCAGGGCGGGCCGGCCGCGTCGCTCGCGCCAGGGAATCTCGAGGCGCTCGAGGGCGCAGGCCAACTCCTCGGCCACTCCGCCCGCCAGGCTGCGCGCGGCGATGGCGATGGAGTCGGGCGGGGTGCCGGCGGCGATCAGGTCGGCGCAGGTGCGCGCCACCTCGCGCGCCTGGGCCGCGGGCGAGGCGCACGCGCGCAGCGTGACCGGCGCGCCGCGAGCCGGGCCCGCTCCGCCGAACAGCGCGTGGAGGAAGCCTTCCAAAGGAGATCCGTCGGCCGGGTCGAACAGCTCGAGGTCGGGGACCGCCTGCGCGCCTCCCAGCGACTCGAACGCGCGCAGGGCGGGCTCGACCGCCTCGCGCAGGTCGGGCTGGGCGGACCAGGGCAGCCGCACGCGGACGCGCATCCGCGCCGCCAGCGCCGCGACCATGCGCACGCGGAGCGGAGTCCAATCGAGGATGGCCTCGAAGGTCAGCTCCGGCGCGCTCCGCACCATGGGCGGAAGCGCTCCTCCGTCGGCCAGCGCGTCCACGGCGAGGCGCAGCGCGCGATTGGGGTCGGCGAGCCCGCGGCGGTCGAGCGCTTTTTGCGCGCGGACGAGGAGCGTCGCGAGCGGCACGATCCGCTCCCGCGCAGTCTCCGGGAGAGGGAGCCGCAGCAGCTCGGCCGGCTCGATCAGGCCCTGGGCGAGCGCCGACATCAGATCTTGCGCGGCCCGCGCGAAGCCCGGCTGGTCGCGGATGCCCCAGAACGGCCCCTCGCGCGGCGTCTCCTCCCTGCACACGTCTCGAAACAACAGCGCCAGGGCCTCGGGCGAGGCGACCTTGGGGCACGCGCCGTCGGCGCGGGCGTTCCGGACCAGCTCGCGCTCGAGCTGCAAGAGCGTGCACGCCACCTGGCCCGCGACGAACGGAGTCGCCCGGCGGACGAGGTGCTCCTCCACCCGGGCGGCGTCGGGCAGCACCGTCAGTGGAGGCCCGATCGGCGCCTTCCGCCGGGCGTCGTCGAAGCTGAGCTGGGCCACCCTGCGCATCGATTCCTCCTACCATGGGGGTCCGACATGGCCGGCATGGTCCCGCCGCCGCGAGGCATTTCACTGGCCCGCCCGCCGCCTCCCCAGGTATCGTCGGTCGCATGCGTTCCGTCGTGGCCGCGCTCTGCCTGGCCCTGTGCGGCTGCGACTCCGTCCACGCCCTGTTCGCGCCCCGGGCACGGCGCGCTCCGGCGTCGCCCGGGGTGGCGATGGGCCCGTGGCTTCTCGGTCCGGCCGCCGGCGAGATGACCGTTGCCTGGACCACCGCCGAGCCGGTGAAGGGTCGGGTCTGGTACCTCGAGGACCGCCTGGCGCAGGAGGACACGGCGCGAACCGACCATCGGGTGACGCTGCGCTCGCTCCCGCTGGACGCGGTAGTGCGGTACCGCATCGAAGCCTCGCCGCCCGTCGCGGGCACCTTCCGCACCGCGCCCACCCCGCATTCGCCCTTCCGCGTGCTGGTCTACGGCGACAACCGGACGAACAACGGCGACCACGCCCTGGTCGCGCGCGCGGCCGCGGCGGAGGGCGCCCAGCTCGCCCTGCACACGGGCGACATGGTGGTCAACGCGGCCGACAACGAGCTGTGGGCCCGCTGGTTCTCGGAGGAAGCAGACCTGTTGCTGCGCACGCCGTTCGTGCCGACTCTGGGGAACCACGAGATCACCGACAACGGCGTTTCGTATGCCCGCTGGTTCCAGCCGCCGTCCCGGCCCGCGTACCACTCGCTCGACTACGGACCTGTGCACCTGGTCGTGCTCGACTCGTTCGAAATGGCCGCCGGCGCCGATCCGCACTCCGGCGCCGTCTCCGACGCCCAACTGGCCTGGGTGGAGGAGGACCTCCGGGGCGTGCCGGCCGAGAAGCACGTCTGGATGCTCGTCCACCAGGGCCCGTTCGCGCACCCGGCGCACATGCGCCCGGGGCGCGGCGGGAGCGAGCGCGTGCGGCTCGCGGTCCAGGCGGCCGCGCGCAGGCACTCCATCGAGGCGGTGTTCGCCGGCCACGAGCACTTCTACGAACGCGGCGAGGTGGACGGGTTGCGCTACTTCGTCATCGGCGGCGGCGGTGCCCCGCTGGAAGACCCGGACCCCACCTTCCCGACGGTCGAGGCCGCCCACAAGGCCCTCTCCTTCGTCACCGTGGACGTGTGCGGCTGCCACGTCACCGGCAAGGCGAAGGACATCGCGGGCCGGGTGCTGGACTCCTTCACCTTGTCCAGCTGCAAGGAGCCGTGCGGCGCGCCGCTGGCGGCGAAGGGAGGCGCGCCGTGAGGATCTGCGACCTGCTGCGCTTCGCGGGGGAGCGCGGCGAGCCGGTGTTCTCCTTCGAGTTCTTCCCGCCGAAGACCGAGGCCGGGGTGGAGGCGCTGTTCGAGACGGTCCGGCAGCTGCACCCGCTGGCGCCGGCGTTCGTCAGCGTGACCTGGGGAGCGGGAGGCTCGACCCGCGGGCGCACGCTGGAGATGGTGACCCGCATCAAGCGCGAGCTGGAGATCGAGGCAATGGCGCACGTCACCTGCGCCGGCGCCACGCGCGAGGAGCTGAGGGCGGCCGTCGAGTCGGTGATGGCCGAGGGAATCGACAACGTGCTCGCGCTGCGCGGCGATCCACCGCGCGGCCAGCCCACCTTCGTGCCCACCGAAGGTGGCCTGCGCTACGCGAGCGAGCTGGTGCAGCTCGTGCGCGAGGTGTCCGAGGCCAAGGGACGCCCGCTTTGCATCGGGGGGGCCTGCTACCCCGAAGGGCACGTGGAGACGCGCGACCTGCAGGCGGACCTGCGCAACTGCAAGAAGAAGGTGGACGCCGGCGCGCAGTTCCTCATCACCCAGCTGTTCTTCGACAACCGCTGCTATTTCGATTTCGTCGGACGCGCGCGCGCCGCCGGGATCGAGGTGCCGATCATCCCCGGCATCATGCCGATCACCAACGTGGAGCAGGTGCAGCGCTTCACGGCGATGTGCGGCGCGCACGTCCCCGCCAAGCTCGCGGCGGCCATGAAGGTCCGCAAGGACGACCCGGAGGGCGCGCTGCAGCTGGGCGTCGCGCACGCGACCCTGCAGTGCGCCGACCTGCTCCGGCGGGGCGCACCGGGGATCCATTTCTATACACTGAATAGATCCCCGGCCACCCGCGCCATCCTCGCGGCGCTGCGTGCCTCGGAGCCCTGGCTCGACGCCTGAACAAAAGCTGGAACGCACGCCGGAGCAACCGGAACCCGGTCGTGCTATGACCTCGAACCCGATGCGACGGACATTGAGGGGATGTCGTCGGGGATCCCTGTTCGTTTTTCTGCTCGAGATCGCCGCGCTCCACGCAGCGACCCATCAATTTGGCTGTTCGGCAGCCAGACCCTATGAACCGCCGGCCGCTGGCGCCATCGTCGCGAGGGTCCATACCGACGGGTCGTGGACGCGGAGGGGCGTCGAGGTGCACCTCGAAGGTCCGCCTGGTGCGGAAAGCCGCTCAGGCCGGACGGACAGTTGCGGTGCCGTCGCCTTCGACGGGCTTCCCAACGGCATCTACTCCGTCAAGGCCGTCGATGGGCTTCTCGAGGGGATGGTGGAAAACGTCGCGGTGAGTCGTGGCAAAGACGAAATGGTCGACGTCAAACTGAATGGGCAAGCGACCGGAGCTGATCCCATCGTGAAGGGCGCCTCACCTTGCACGCGAGTCAGACTCCTCTCGGGCGGATTTCTTGGTTACACGTCCGACGCGCTGCAACGCAACGTTCAAGGATGCCTCGTCGTCAAGTGCGTGATCACGTCCAATGGGATGGTTCGCAATTGCCAGGCGATCGAGCCTTTGGAGGGGCTTACCAGGCACTCGATCAGCGAACTCGAGCGCACCCGCTTTGAACCCGCGATGTGCGAAGGCAAGCCTGTCGACATCGACAACACGTTCCGGATCTACTTCAGGTTGCCAAGGTAACGGAACCGGACCTCTCCGCGGCGGCGCCGACCGCACGAGCGGGTGGAGACGCAGTTCAATCGGTTGAACCATCTGTCCGGCCGTAGACTATCTGGATCAGACGCCGAGCTGTGACCGAGCCGCTGCCAGCGTGTTTTTCAGCAAGTACGCGATGGGCGGTTCATGCCCACGTCGATCACCGTCGCGCCGGGCTTGATCCACGCCCCTTTGATCAGCTCCGCCCGGCCGATCGCCGCGACCACCACGTCCGCCTGGCCCACTTCGGCAGCGAGATCCCGCGTGCGCGAATGCGCGACCGTCACCGTCGCATTCCGCTCGAGCAGCAGCAGCGCCATCGGCTTCCCCACGATCAAAGAGCGCCCCACCACCAGCGCCCGCGCTCCCTGCAGCGGAGTCTCCGCCTCGTCGAGAAGCCGGATGCACCCCGAAGGCGTGCAGGGACGCAGGCCCGGGCGACCCATGGTGAGCGCGGCCACGTTGCGCGGACCGAAGCCGTCCACGTCCTTCTCGGGCGCGACCAGGTCGATGACGCGGTCGGCGTCGATGTGCTTGGGCAGCGGGAGCTGCACGAGGATGCCGTGCACGCGCCGATCGGCGTTGAGGCGCGACAGCAGCCCGAGCAGGTCCTCCTGGGTCGTCCGCTCGGGCAGCACGTGCTCGAACGACCCCAGCCCGGCTTCCTTGCACGCCTTGATCTTGTTGCGCACGTAGATCACCGACGCCGGATCCTCGCCGACGCGGACCGCGGCGAGCCCCGGCGGCATGCCGGCGCGCCCCACGACCGCCTTGACGCCTTCCGCGATCTCGGCGCGCACCCGCGCGGCGATCGCCTTCCCATCGATGATCACGGTGACCTCCTTCGCGCGGGCGCGCACTGTAGTAAAAGCGGCAGCATTGCGCATCGACGGGGAGGCTGCTGCCGGGCAGGCGACCGGACGGTCGCAGCACGGTCCGGCTTGCGCCCGCGCCACCAGGGGAGCAAGTTCACGTTGCGCTCGAGAGCGCGATGGGGGCCGTATGCGGTTCGCACGGGTCGTTTCAGCGCTGCTGTGCCTGGCTGCGGGCGCGGCGTGGGCGGACGCGCAACAGGCGCAGCCGCGGACGGAACGGGCGCAGACTCCGCCCGATGCGAAAGAGAAAGCAGCGGTCGAGAAGCGCGAGACGCGCACGCTGCAGCTCGGCGGCGGCAGCTACATCCGCTACGAGGTGATGCCGGGCGACGACGAGCAGCCTCCGGGCGAGCTGGTGGTCATGCACATGGAGCCGCCGCCCGCGGCGCCGCAGCCGGCGCCGGTCACGCCCGACGACCAGGCGGAGTCTCGCGCGCGCGCCGCCGTGCGCTCCTATCAGCGGCGGCGGGCGGCTTGCGAGGACCTGCGCATGCAGCTCGCGGGGCGTCTGCTCGAGCTGCGCGGCGTCCAGGTCGATCCCGACGTGGCGCTCTGGGTCACGCGGAACCTCTACTTCACCGGGGACGGCGTTCCCGCGGTGCAGGTGTTCGCGGACCCGCTCTTCTTCTCGGCGATGCAGAGCGATTCCACGGCGCGCGGCCTGGCCGTGGAGCTGGCCCACTGCGAGGAAGCGGTCCGCAAGTAGCTCGCATTCTCAGGTGAAGGACGCGAGGACCTGCTCGCGCAGGCGCGGCGCCGCGCGCGACGGGTCCGCGCCCGTCTGCTCCGGGCGGGCCGCGCGCAGCACTTCGTCCAGCGCTCCGGCGAATCCCTCCGGCGCCGGACGGGCCTGCTCGCCGAGGGACAGCTCCGCCTCTCCACGCAACCGCTGTAGCGCGAGCGCGCGTATCGCGTCGCTCGCCCGCAGCGCGGTAGGCGCGATGCCGGCCGCGTCCGCGCGCGGCCCCAGCTCCGCGGGCGAAAGGCCGAGCGCGCGGAGGAGGGCGACCACGCTCTCCGCCTCGTCCAGGAGCCGCTCCGCCTCGCTCACTTCGGCCAAGGTCGCCAGAGCGCGGCGGTGGCGGGGCGCCGACGGGTCCGGCCACACCGGACGCTTCCGCTGCAGGGCGTCCACCACGTCCGAGAGCGGCGGGTCCAGGAGCGTCACGTTCTGCGCCTGGGGAAGGCGCGCCGACTGCGCGATGCGGCGCGCCCTGGATTGCAGCCGGTAGGGGTCGACCAGTCCCGCCTGGAAGATCTCCCGGACGGGTCGCTCGACGAGGGCGGCGGCGGCGCGATCCGGGTCGCCTCCGGAGAGCGTCTCCAGGCCCAAGGAGAGCGTCGCCCGGGCGTCCGCCAGCGCGGCGCGGACTTCTTCGGGCTCGTCCATCGAGGAGCCTGAGGCGACCAGCGCGGCGTTCAGCGCGTAGACGAGGCCCTCCTCGGCGCGATCGCGGGCCTCGCCATCGAGACGCGATACGGCCGACTCGAGCAGGCTCGCGCCGGGGCGCTGCGGGCGGGCGGCCAGCAAGGTCGACGTCGAGGTCGCGGGCGAGGTCGGGGTCGAAGGCGCCGGTTGCTGACGCGCCGGGCGTGCATAGAACGCCAGCGCCTCCTCCAGCTCCGGGAACCCCTGATCGCGCAGCCTGCCGTCCCGCCAGCGCCGCGCCATCTCCTCCAGCTCGGTGGGCACGTCCCAGCGGAGCGACTCGAGCAGCCTCGTCGTGCCCAGCACGTCCTCGGCGTAGAGGTCCTCGAGCAGCTGCCTGATCGTGCCGAACTCGCCGGCGTCGGGAAGGAACTCGACCACGTAGCGGCCCTCGGGCGTGCGGAAGGTACGCCCCGGATCGGCGACCGCCGGGTCGCTCTCCTCCTGCAGGTCGTGCACGCGCATGGCCTTGCCCAGGACCAGCGAGCGCATCTCCGCGTCGAGCAGCGCCAGCTTGCCCAGGTAGCGCTCCCGTGCCCGATCGGAATGGCCGCCGCCCTCGCGCGCGAGATGGAGCCAGTGCAGCACCGCGCGCGGGTCCGGCCCCTCGTCGCGACGCGGCCAGGCCCCCAGGTCGACGAAGTGCCGGAACTGCTCGGGCGAGGCCAGCGCCACCACCTCGGTGGCGTCCTCGGGACCGACCTCCAGGACGGCGAGGTACAGCTCGTGAGGCGGGATCGATTGGACCAGCGCCTCGGGATCGGGCGCGGAAAGGAGCAGGTCGACCTTCTCCTTGCCGCGGGCGGCGGAAAGGGCCTGCCGCGCCGCGCGCGGATCGAGGAGCGCCGAGCTGCCGTTGCCCGAACCCACGAACAGGACCGCCTAAGCCGCCTTGACGACCTTGCCCGCCTTCAAGCAGCGGGTGCAGACGCGGACGTGCACCCGCCGGCCGCCGACGACCGCGTGGACACGCTGCAGGTTGGGCAGGGTGCGCTTCTTGGTCTTGTTGTTCGCGTGGCTCACCTGGTTGCCGGTGAGTGGACCCTTGCCGCACACGTCGCACTTGAAGGCCATCTGTCCTCGATCTCCCGAAAAGTCCCGGAAAGGAACGGCGGAACCTACCCGGGAATTCCGCCTTGTCAAGTCGCGGAGACCTGCTTGCGGCCGCTCAGCTCCAGGGCCTGAGCGGCGCAGGCGCGCGCCGCCAGGATCGACCCTTCCAGGCCGAACCCGGGATAGACCTCGCGGGAGGCGAACAGGACCCGATCGTGCGCGGCGGACACCGGACGCAGCCCGATGGGCTCGGAGTGGAGGCCCTCGTGCGGCTTCAGGATCCTCTGGCCGTGCAGCGGATCCAGCTCGACCGACTCGTGCAGCACGTGCCGGTCGAAGAACGGCAGCACCGGATCGAGCGCCTTCCGCACCGACGAGAGCAGCGCCTGCGCGTCGGAGAAGCCGGCGTCGACGACGCGGCCGACGGTGAGCAGGCGCTCGCCCGCCACTTCGCCGCGGGCGCGGCGCGCGGGGACGGCCGAGATGATCAGCGGGCCGCCCGGGTCGCCCAGCAGCAACGCCGCCTCCTCCAGTGCCTGCGGGAGGCCTTCGGGGCGGACGACGAAGTGCGCCAGCGCCTCCTTGCGCTCGACCGTGAGCTGCGCCTCGTCGGCGACGGCGCGCTCGGCGCGGCCTCCTCCGTCGCAGAGCTGCCGGATCGTCTCCGGAGGGCAGGCGAGCACGACCATGTTCACCTGCACCTCGGCGCCCGCCAGGTCGAACATGGCCGATTTGCGGGCGAGCCGCAGGCGCGAGCAGCTCTCGGTGGTGAGGTGCGCGCCGGCAGTCTCGGCCTTGGCGCGCAGCAGGTCGGCGAGCTGCGCCGCGCCTCCCCACAGCCGCAGCGGCGCGCGGAAGAGCGCCGCCGCCTCGCGCGCCGTCGCCTCGGGCGCGGTGTCGCCCACCAGCGAGGCCGCGAACGGCGCCAGCGCGTGCAGCGCCTCTCCGACGATCCCCTGCGGCACCTCGGGCGGCGGGTTGGGGAGCACCTTGCGCAGGCGGCGCCTCTCGAAGAATCCGCGCGCGGGCAGGGGAGGAGGCTCGCCGACCACCGGGTCCCAGGGGCGCCCGAGCGTCTCGAGCGCCTCCAGCGCCGCTTCGGCGGCTGGGGCCTCGTCGCCCAGCTCGCGGCGTAGCTCGGCGCGACGGCGCAACCCGTCCGCCGGCAGCGAGAGCCGCAGCTCCTCGCCGAGCAGCTGGAAGGCGCCGGTCGCGGTACCCGCGGACTGGCGCTGCAGATCGGCCGCCAGCCCCAGCTCGTCGAGCGCAAAGATGCTGCCGGAGAGCTGGCGCAGAGGGGGGATCATCGGATGGGCCGCGGGGAGCAGCCAGCCCTCGCTGTCGCGCGTCACTACCCCTTGCGAGAGCGGCGCCATGAGGACGCGCAGGCCCCGCTTGGCGAGCAGCGCCGCCGTCGCCGCGCCGCCCAGGTCGGGGCCGATGATGGCGACGTCGTAGACGCGGCGCTGCAGCGGTTTGTCGGGAAGGGTGGGAATGCGCCGCGCGACGAAAGAAGGGGGCCCGGGCGGTGGCGGGACGGAGATGGGCGGCTTTCCCGTCGTGTCGGTCATGGCTCGTCCACCGCTGGTGAGGAGAGCGTGCGCGCGGCGTCGCCCTGCGGTCCCGAGATGCGCACGCGTTGCCCTTCCAGCGCGACGCGCCCCTCCGCGACGAGCTGGATCGCACGCGGGTAGATCCGGTGCTCCTGCAGAAGGATGCGCGCCGCGAGCGACTCCTCGGTGTCCCCCTCCAGCACCGGGACCGCCGCCTGGACGAGGATGGGGCCGCAGTCCGTTCCCTCGTCGACGAAATGAACCGTGCAGCCCGAGACCCGCACACCGGCCCGGATCGCCTGCCGGACGCCGTGCATCCCGGGAAAGGCGGGCAACAGCGACGGGTGGATGTTCAGCACCCGCTGCGGGAAGGCCGAGAGCAGCACGGGCGTGACGATTCGCATGAATCCGGCCAGGCACAAAAGCTCCACGCCGCGCGAGCGCAGCTCGGCCACCAGGCGGGCGTCGTACTCCTCGCGCCGGGCGTGTTCCTGGTGCGGCAGCAGCACGGCGGGAACGCCGGCCTCCTTGGCGCGCTGCAGGGCCCGCGCACCGGGGACGTTGCAGATCACGGCGGCCACCTCCGCGGCGATGCGGTGCTGCGCGCAGGCGTCCAGGATCGATTGCAGGTTCGACCCGGAGCCCGAAGCGAGGACGCCCAGTCGCAAGAGATGCGCCATCAGCGGAAGACCACCTCGGGTTCGGCCAGGCCGGGGGCGGCCTCGACGACCCCGATCTCCCAGGCCGCCTGGCCGCGCGCCTGCAACAGGTCGCGCGCCGCGGCGGCGTCCTCCCGGCGCACGACGGCGCACATCCCCACGCCGCAATTGAAGGTGCGCAGCATCTCCGCGTCGTCGATCTTCCCCGCCTTCTGCAAGAGCTCGAAGATGCGCGGCCGGGGCCAGCTGCCCTGGCGCAGCACGGCGCGGTGCTCGGCGGGGAGCACGCGCGGAAGGTTTCCCGGCAGGCCGCCCCCGGTGACGTGGGCGAAGGCGTGGACGTCGATGGCTGCCCGCAGCGCGAGGCAGTCCTTCACGTAGATCCGGGTCGGCTCGAACAGCAGGTCGAGCAACTCGCCGGTGGGGCGGTCGCCGAAGACCTTGCGGGCCAGCGAATATCCGTTGGAGTGCAGGCCGCTCGCGGCGAGCCCCAGCACCACGTCTCCGGCGCGTACCCG
>VBKO01000407.1 GCA_005888115.1 Deltaproteobacteria bacterium | reverse complement strand
GCGGATACCTCCGCGCTCCGGAGGGCGACCTGGACCTGCCGGAGGTGCTGCTCGACGCGTACTACCTGGTCCTCCGCTGAGGCTGTCCGTGCGGGTTTTTCGCGCTTCCTAGGCTCCTCGCATACCGTGGCGTGCGATGGCCGAGCTTTCCTTCGAGGAGATCGCGATCCAGACGAAGAACGGGCCGCGGACTGCGCTTGTGGTCACGCCGCGCGCTCACCTGGTGCTCGGGCAGGAGCGTCTCGCCCGGCTGCGCAGGGACCTGCGGCCCGGAGCGCTGGACGACTCGCTCTACCTGCGGGTCAAGGCGGCCGCGTCGCCGCCCAGCGTCGTGGTGTTCCGTGCCAGGAGCGACGACGGTGCGGGATCGTGGGGTCTCGATCCGCGTCTGTCCGAGACGGAGGCGCGCGAGCTGGCCAAGCGCCTTGCGCGCACTCATGTGGAGAGCCACCGCAGGCTCTTCGCGGCCGGTGTCCTGGCGGTGGTGCACACCGATTTCGGGCTGCGCGAAGCCGAGCTGTTCCGCGCCGCCGAAGGCGAGCTGGCGCAGGAAGAGGAGGAGCGCGCCAGGAACCAGACGGGCATTGCTTCGGCGCTGGCGCAGCTGAACACCTGGACGCTGCGCACTCTCTCGTTCACCTACACGCTGCGAGCGCAGAAGGTGATCGCCGACCTGCTGCCTTCGACCATCGCCATGCTGGAGCAGACCGCGCCGATGGTGAAGGAGATGCTCGCGGCCGCGGCGATCGCCGTCTGATCACCTGGCTCGGACGATCGGTGGTTGTGACAGAGCGCGCGCGACGCGCACCAGCCGCACCCGGCGGTCGTCCCGCTGCGCCACGGTCAGCTCCAGCCCGCCGACATAGAATCGATCGCCCGACTGCGGGATGGCGCCGGCGCACGCGTTGAGCAGGCCCGCCAGCGTCTCGAAATCGCCGTCGCGGGGCAGCTGCGCGCCGAGCACCTGGTTCACCTCGTCGATGCGGGCCTCTCCGCGCAGCAGGGCGGTCCCGTCGGCGCCCAGCGGCGGTACCGAGACCTCGGTATCGTGCTCGTCGCGGATCTCGCCGACGATCTGCTCCAGGATGTCCTCGAGCGAGACGATCCCGGCGAAACCGCCGTACTCGTCGGCGACCAGCGCCAGGTGGCTGCGCTTGTGCTGCATTTCGCGGAGGATCTCGTCGACGCGCTTGGTCCACGGGACCCAGAGCGGCGGACGCAAGAGGTCCTGGAGCACGATCAGCTCGGGATTGGCGAGGAGCGGGATGACGTCCTTGGTGTGCAGCACGCCGCGGATGCGATCGAGATCGCCGTCGTAGACGGGCATCCGGGTGTGGCCCTCCTCCGAGAGGAGGTCGATCACCTGCTGGGGCGTGGCCTCGACCGGGACCCCGATCACGCGGGTCCGCGGGACCATCACCTCCTTGGCGGTCCGTCCGGCGAAATTGAACAGACCGTGGACCAGCTCGGCCGAAGGGGCGCGCTTCTCACCGCCGCGCGACTCGCCGGAGAGGAGCTTCTCGATCTCTTCCAGAGGAGGAGGCGGAGACGTGTAGCGGGCCGTCGCGCCCTGCCGCAGGAGCAGCGCGTCGAAGAGGCGGAGCATGAGCTGCATCGGCGGCTTGAAGAGCGCGCACACCAGATAGGTCGGCCCGGCCAGCGCCAGGCTCCAACGCAGGGGGTTCGCCGCCGCGAGCGAGCGCGGCGCCAGGTCCAGGAGCAGCGCGAGGACGCCCGCGACCAGACCGGCGACCAGCTGGAGCGTGGCGCGCGACATCGAGGCGCGCGCGATGCCCGCGCGAGCCAGGATGCCGTTCACCCAGATGGCGCACGCCACCGCGGCGAAGGCGAGGAGCCCGCTCGCGGCGGCGCGCAGCGCGGCGGCGGTCGGCTCCGGATCGCGCTTCATCGAAAGCACCCAGCGCACGCGCCGCGGGGTGCCGTGCGCCTCGCGAAGCTCGTCCTCGCCGACCGCGGTCAGCGCCGCGTCCGCTGCCTGGAGCAGCGCGCGGGAGGCGAGGGCGGCGCCTGCTGCCACCAGCTCGATCATGTCGTTGCCCCCAGCGTACCATCCCGCGGCAGTTGAAAGGACGCTCCCGTCCCCTTATTGTCCGCCCCCCATGAAGGCGCGGGTCGTGGTCACGCTGAAGCGCTCGGTGCTCGACCCGCAGGGCCAGGCGGTGGGACGGGCCCTCGCTTCGCTGGGGTTCGGCGAGGTGCAGGGGGTCCGGCTCGGAAAGATCATCGAGCTGGACCTGGACGAAAACGACCCGCGCCGCGCCCGGGATCGCCTGACGTCCATGTGCGAGAAGCTCCTCGCCAACACCGTCATCGAGGAGTACCGCATCGAGGAACCGGCCTGATGCTCTTCGCGGTGGTCATCTTCCCCGGGTCGAACTGCGACCACGACGTCTACCACGTCGCCAAGCACGTGCTCGGTCGCGCGGCGCGCTACATCTGGCACAAGGACCGCGACCTGCGCGGCGCCGACGTGGTGGTGCTTCCCGGCGGCTTCTCTTACGGCGACTACCTGCGCACCGGCGCCATCGCCCGCTTCTCGCCGGTGATGGAGGAGGTGCGCAAGTTCGCGCAGCGGGGCGGGCACGTCGTCGGCATCTGCAACGGCTTCCAGATCCTGCTCGAGGCGGGGATGCTCCCGGGCGCGGTGCGGCGCAACGACTCGCTCAAATACGTCTGCCGCGACGTGCACCTCAAGGTCGAGAACGCGATGACCCCCTGGACGCGCAAGTACGCGCGCGGCGAGGTGGTCCGGGTGCCCATCGGCCACGGCGACGGGAATTACTACGTCGATCCGGAAGGCCTGAAGCGGCTCGAAGGCGAAGGGCAGATCGCCTTCCGTTACTGCGACCCACACGGGGTGCGAGGCGTGCCCGGCGCCAACCCGAACGGGTCGCTGGCCGACATCGCCGGCATCTCCAACGCGCGCGGCAACGTGATCGGCATGATGCCGCACCCTGAGCGCCTGAGCGAAGGCGTCCTCGGTGGCGAGGACGGCCGGCGGCTGTTCGAGAGCATCGTCGAAGCGGTCGAGTAACCGCCGACCGGATCTGCCCTCGCAGCGCTCGATTCGGTTGACCGCGATCTCTTGGGGGTCGAAGGGGGAGCGAGCTCCCTCCTTGTAGAGGCGCCGGAGGCGCCGGATCGAAGAGGGTGTGTGCTTCGTACAGCGGTCAACTCAAGAAAGCTGTGGGGTTACAGTGTGGGACTGTCGTCCCCCAGCATTGCGCGTCGGATGATCTTCACCGGCGGGAAGCCCTGCCGCAGGAAAGCGTCGTGGAAGTCCTGCAGACGGAAGCTGGCGCCGGCCTTCCTGCGATAGTCGTCGCGCAGCTTGAGGATCTGCAGCTTCCCCAGAGTGTAGACGAGGTAGGTGGGATCGCGCGTGCCGCGCTTGGTCTCGCGCACCGCGTTGGCGTGCGACTGGTACCCCT